>DASTYQ010000151.1:0-10295 GCA_035764775.1 Gaiellaceae bacterium | reverse complement strand
CGGAGCAGGGGATCGACGCACAAACGATCACCGGTCTCGGTGACGCGGGCGCGATCATCGTCGAGCTCGCCGGTGAGCACGAGGCGGATCTCGTCGTGGTCGGCATGAGTAGCCACCCGCACGTTGCGCGCTTCCTCGGCGGGGTCAGCGAGGACGTCGCGCACCACGCGGGCTGCGACGTCCTGCTCGTTCACTGAGCAACGAGGCTGACACGGGGTCAGGTCGAGGACCTGACCCCGCCACCGCGGCTCCATTACGCTCCCGCACAGTCAACGCGGGAGCAAAGGAGGAGTCAGGTGGCGACCGACCTGGAGCGCTTCGTCGGGGCTGAAGGACGTGCGGAGCTGGTGAAGGAGGTCCGGCAGCGCATCGACGCCGAGGGGATCACCTACATCTACTACCAATTCCCCTCGGTCACCGGCCGCATCATGGGCAAGGGCGTTCCCGCACAGCACTGGGAGTCGATCGCGGAGAAGGGCTTCCAGCTCGTCTACGGCGCGACCGCGAACCTCTTCACCGACCGCCACGGCGACTACATCGGCTACGGCCCCGAGGCGGCCGAGCTCGTCGGCCTCCCCGAGCCGGAGACGTTCCAGCGACTCCCGTGGGACCCGAAGGTCGCCAGAGTCTGGTGCATCTGCTTCCGCAACCGCGAGGAGCGCCAGAATCCGGCCGCGTTCCTCACCTCCGACTGCCGCGGCAACCTGAAGCGGCTGCAGGCGGAGTTCGAGGAAGCGACCGGCCTCCACCTCCGCGCGGGCACCGAGCCCGAGATGATGTGGCTCGAGCTCAACGAGGACGGCACTCCCGCGGTCACGGGCAAGACGAAGCCCTACTGCTACCACATCGACCAGTTCTCCGAGCTCCAGCCGATCATCCACAAGGTCATCGAGTACGGCCAGGCGATGGGGCTCGACATGATCCAGGGCGACCACGAGGACGCCCCCGGTCAGATCGAGCTGAACTTCGGCTTCGACCGGGCGGAGAACACCGCGGACAACCTCTCGACGTTCCGCCAGATCTGCAAGGCGGTCGGCCGCGAGCTCGGCGCGTTCCCGTGCTTCATGCCGAAGCCCTTCATGGGCGTCTCGGCCAACGGCTGCCACCACAACATCTCGCTGTGGGAGGGCGACAGGAACGCGTTCATGCCCGAGACCGACGACCAGCAGAAGCCGAGCCAGATCGGGCTGTACGCGATCGGCGGGATACTCGAGCACCTCGGCGCGCTCACGGCGGTCACGGCGTCGACGGTGAACTCGTACCGCAGGCTCTGGGACACGGGCTTCTGGGCGCCCGTCTTCGCCGACTGGGGGTACCAGAACCGGACGACCGCCCTGCGCGTCTCCGCGCCGGGTCGCTTCGAGTACCGGTCGGTCGACTCGGCCGTGAACCCGTACCTCTCGATGGCCGCGCTGATCGCCGCGATGCGCGACGGCATCGAGCGCAAGCTCGATCCGGGCGAGCCGGAGGAGCGCAACATCTACGAGGCCATGTCGGCCGGCAAGGAGGTCAAGCGCATCCCGATGACCTTCGGCGACGCGCTCGAGGCGCTCGAGGCCGACGAGGTCGTGAAGAGCGCGCTGCCGGGCGAGATGTACACCGTCTTCATGCACTACAAGCGCGACGAGTGGGAGAGGTACTGTGCGACCGTGACTGACTGGGACGTCAGCGAGTACTTGGACGTGCTGCCCTAGCCATGTGCGGAATCGCGGGGATCATCTATCGCGACGGCTCGCAGCACGCGATCGGCGACGAGATGACGCGAATGCTCCAGGCGATGAAGCACCGCGGCCCCGACTCCACGGGATACGCCCTCTACGGGAGCCCCGAGAACGGCAACCTCGTCATGCGCTACAAGCTCGCGGACGCGAACACGCCGCGCGACTTCGACTTCGAGGATCGTCTTCGCCGGCACCGGTTCGAGGTCGAGGCGCGGCTGGCGGCGCTCGGCGCTCAGCTGCACGAGATCGATGAGGAGACGCCGTACGCCTTCCGCGTGACGTTCGCCTACGACGGCGACCTGAAGCTCCTCGCCGACTTCGTCGAGGACATCCCCGAAGCCGAGGTGCTCTCGCTCGGGCGCTCGCTCGAGATCGTGAAGGACCTCGGGGACGCCGAGTCCGTCCACGACCAGTACGGGCTCGAGAAGTTCACGGGCACGCACGGGATCGGGCACGTGCGCATGGCGACCGAGTCGGAGGTGGACATCGCCGGCGCCCACCCGTACTGGGCCTATCCCTACTCGGACGTCGCCGTCGTCCACAACGGGCAGCTGACGAACTACTTCATGTGGCGCCGCCGGCTCGAACGTGCGGGCCGCCGCTTCATGTCCGAGTGCGACTCGGAGATCATCGCGGTCTACCTCGCCGAGGAGATGTCCAAGGGCGCGTCGCTCGAGGAGGCGATGCACGAGTCGCTCGACGAGCTCGACGGCGTCTTCACCTACATCGCCGTCACGAAGGACGAGCTCGGCGTCGCGAAGGACGAGCTCGCCGCGAAGCCCCTCGTCCTCTACGAATCGGACGACCTCGTAGCGCTCGCATCCGAGGAGATCGCCATCCGACAGATCGTCGACCACGAGATCGACACCTACGACCCCTACGAAAGAGAAGTACTCGTATGGCAGCGGTAGGCGAGCGTCGGATCTCGTACGACGCCCGCGGACTGGCCGAGCCCGTCGCGGAGGCGCCGCGCACGGCGGTCGTCGAGGACGGCGTCGCGACGTTCGATGCGCGCGAGCTGACCACGCGGACGATCAACCTCGAGCTGCGCAGGCTGCTGTACGAGGAAGGCATCGACGAGGTCGTCGTCCAGAACCCGCAGGGACGCCATTCGCTCGGCGTCGGCATCCTGCGCCGCTGCAAGATCCGCTTCGAGGGCTCGCTCGGCTACTTCGCGTGCGGCTTGATCGACGGGCCGGAGATCCACATCACAGGCCGCGTCGGCTGGTCCGCCTGCGAGAACATGATGTCGGGCGTCGTCGTCGTGGACGGGAACGGCGGCTCGCTGACCGGCGCGGCGATGCGCGGCGGCGACCTCGTCGTCAAGGGCCGCGTCGGCGCCCGAACGGGGATCGACCAGAAAGGCGGCACGATCCTGATCCAGGGCTCGGTCGGGTCGATGACCGGGTTCATGATGCAGCGCGGCCGCCAGATCATCTGCGGCGACGCGGGCCCCGGGCTCGGCGACTCGATGTACGACGGGACGATCTACGTCGCGGGTACGGTCAAGTCGCTCGGCATCGACTGCGTTCCCGGCGAGTGGACGGACGCTGACACCGAGCTCATCGAGCGCAAGTTCCAGATCTACGGTCTCGGCTCGCCGCCCGAGTTCCAGAAGTTCGTCTGCGGCAAGGTCCTCTATAACTACGACTCGCTCGAGCCTTCGGAAAAGAAGCTGGTGATCTAGGTGAGCAACGAGAACGGCCCAAGCCAGAAGGACGTCCTCGGGCGCAGCCGCATCTTCACGCCCGAGGTGATCAACGACATCCACGTGAAGGCCGAGCTCGGCCGCTACCGGATGCGCGGCTTCTCGATCTTCAAGCCCATGCCCCACTGGGACGAGCTCGTGTTCCTCCCCGGGACGCTCACGCGCTTCGTCATCGAGGGCTACCGCGAGAAGTGCGACACGACGACGGTGCTCGGCGCGCGCTTCGCGAAGAACCCGCTCGAGCTCGACATCCCGATCTACATCACCGGCATGTCCTTCGGCGCGCTGTCCCTGGAAGCCAAGATGGCCCTGGCGAAGGGCGCGTCGATGGCAGGCACGGCGACGTGCTCGGGCGAGGGCGGCATGATCCCGCCGGAGCGCGACTACTCGACCAAGTGGTACTACCAGGTGATCCAGTCACGGTACGGGTTCAATCCGCACCATCTGATGCTGGCCGACGGGGTCGAGTTCTTCATCGGCCAGGGCTGCAAGGTCGGCCTCGGCGGCCACCTCATGGGTCAGAAGGTCACCGAGCAGGTCGCGGAGATGCGCTCGCTGCCGGCGGGCATCGACCAGCGCTCACCGGCACGGCACCCGGATTGGCTCGGGCCCGACGACCTCTCGCTGAAGGTGCAGGAGATCCGCGAGGCGACCGACTACCAGGTGCCCATCCAGTTGAAGCTCGGCGCCGCGCGCGTCTACGACGACGTGCGGATGGCCGCGAAGTGCGGGCCGGACATCATCTACCTCGACGGCGCGGAAGGCGGAACCGGGGCAGGACCGCACATCGCGACCGAGGAGACCGGCATTCCGCTGATGGCGGCGATCCCGGAGGCGCGGCGCGCGCTCGAGGACGTGGGCCTGGCCGATGAGATCGACCTCGTCGTCGCGGGCGGCATCCGCAACGGCGCCGACGTCGCCAAGTGCCTCGCGCTCGGCGCGAAGGCGGTCGCGATCGGGCACTCGGCGCTCATGGCGCTCAACTGCAACAAGGAGATCTCCGGCGTCACGGACTACGAGGGCACGGTCGGGGTCCCGGCCGGCCAGTGCTACCACTGCCACACGGGCCGCTGCCCGGTCGGCGTCGCGACGCAGGATCCGGAGCTGCGGAAGCGGCTCGTCGTCGAGGAAGCCGCGGAGCGCGTCTACAACTTCCTGACAGCGATGACCATGGAGCTGCAGATGCTCGCACGCGCCTGCGGCAAGACGAACGTGCACTCGCTGGAGCCCGAGGATCTCGCAGCGCTGACCGTCGAGGCCTCCGCGATGGCGCGCGTACCCCTCGCCGGCACGACCTACACGGTCGGCCAGACCGAGCGCGAGATCCTCGGCGAGGTGCAGCGCCTGCTCGCGATCAAGGCCGAGGAGGACCTGGGACAGCATCACGCCGAGAACATCGAGCACCTGCGGGCACTGGAGCGGTAGATGCCGGACCAGCCCCACACGCACGAGCTCGCCTACGCCGAGCCGGAGAAGATCAAGTCGATCGACGCCGAGTTCCTCTCGGGCCACCGCTTCCCGTACCAGGATGAGATCTCGCTCGTCGAGGACGTCGACCTCATGGCTGCGACGCCCGGCGAGGACATCAACTGGCTCGAGGACGTCGCTCTCCTCGAAGAGGACGGGACGCCAGCCGTCTTCGACCGCTACTCGAACTCGTTCCTCAAGATCTACTTCCCGATCCCGCAGGGCCGCGAGGACGAGCTCGCCCGCAAGGTGCTCGTGAAGCACCTGACGAGCGGCAACTCGTACGGCATCCAGCTGAAGGAGATCCACACGAAGTTCCCGCAGCCCGAGCTCGGCCCCTGGGTCGAGGGCTCGAAGACGGTCGGCACCGACTACTCACCGCCGGTCCTCGAGGGCTGGGAGAAGCCGGCCGGGCACTGATTTGATTGCATGCCGCGGGATTCGAGCGTGAATCCCGCGGCGCAACATCCCTAAAACCGGCCGCAGTCGCGGCCGGGTCGCTGCGGTCCAAAAATGAGCGGCCGTTGCCAACGGTGGAGGGGCCCCGCCCCTCGGCTTGAGGACGAACGCCTCGGCGAGCTTGCCGAGCACCTTCGACGGGATCTCGTACTCCGTCTTCACGTCGACCCTCGTGTAGCCGTTCTCGGCCTTGAACACGTACTCGAACGTGGCGGGAATCTGGCCCGTGGACTTCGTCACGACGTGCCGGTCGAGCTCGAACTCGATCGTCTCCATCTCACCCTCGAAGTGCTTGCCGGCCATCTTGTAGATCCAGTGGAAGCGGTGGCCTCCCTTTGGCAGCGGCCTCACGTCCTTGACCTCGACCATGCTCGGCCAGATCTCGTGCAGATGCTCGGGTTCCTCGAGGTACGAGAAAACCTGCTCGACCGGAGCCTTGATCAGAATGCTCCTCTCGATCGTCGTCACGATTCTCACCTCCTCTCGGAACGACGGTGGACCCCGGAATACGCCGCCCCACGGGCAGACGCATTCCGGCTCCGCCACGAGGATCCGCTCCCCGCGCGCGCGGAGCGCATCAGTGAAAACATTGATTCGGGCAATACGATGGGCGCGTGCGAGCACTCGTCCTCCAGCACATCGCCTGCGAGCCGCCGGGCGTCTTCGAGGACGTGCTCCACGAGCGCGGCGTCGAGCTGCACCGCGTCGAGCTCGACGAGGGCGAGCCAATTCCCGACTGGCGCGAGTACGACGCGATCGTCGCCATGGGCGGGCCGATGTCCGTCAACGACGATGCTGCGCTGCCCTGGCTGACCGACGAGAAGCGCGCGATCGGCGACGCCGTGCGCGCGGGGCAGCCGTTCTGGGGCGTCTGCCTCGGCGTCCAGCTGCTCGCCGCCGCGCTCGGCGCCCGCGTGTACCCGGGCCCGGTGCCCGAGGTCGGCCTCCTCCCCGTCCGGCTCACCGACGAGGGTCGCGCCGATCCCGTGTTCGGCGACTTCGAGACAGGCCTCGCGACACTCCAGTGGCACGGCGACACCTTCGACCTCCCCGACGGGGCCGTACGCCTGGCGAGCTCTCCCGCGTACGCGAACCAGGCATTCCGGTTCGGGCGCGCATACGGCGTGCAATTCCACCTCGAGGTATCCGCCGGGATGGCGCGCGAGTGGGCCGAGGTACCCGAGTACGTCGCGTCACTCGAGCGCACGCTCGGCGCGGAGGGGGCGCCGGCATTCCTCGCCGCGATCGAGGAGGGCGCCGACCAGATGCGCGCGGCGGGCCGCTCGCTCTTCGAGCGTTGGCTCGACCGCGTCGCGCTTCCCGCCCAGACTCGATAGAACCTGGCGCTGCAGGACATCGTCCGCCCCCCTCGAGATCCGACCGTGGTTGGATCACGGCGCAGATGCCCGCCACGGCACTCGTCCTCGCGCTCGGCGCGGCGTTTCTCCACGCGCTCTGGAACCTGCTTCTCGCGCGCGCGCCGGACATCGAAGGAGCGACCGCGGTCGCGCTCGTCGCCGGGGTCGTCGCCTTCGCTCCGGTCGCCGTTCTCGCCTGGGACGCGGAGGCGACCGTCTGGCCCTACCTCGCCGTCACCTCGCTGCTGCAGCTGACGTACTTCGTCTTCCTCACGGCGGCCTACAGCCGCGCCGACCTCTCGTTCGTCTATCCGATCGCGCGCGGCTCGGCGCCTGTGATCGTCCTGATCGTCGCGGCGGCGGCACTGGGCGACGCGATGTCGGCGAACCAGGCGGCCGGCGTGCTCATCGTCGCCGCCGGAGTTCTCTTCGTCCGCGGAATCGGCGGACACGCGTCCCTCGGCGACCTGGCGCTGGCGCTCGCTGTGGGAGGGTGTATCGCCGCCTACACGCTCGTCGACTCACGGGGCATCGCCTACGCGTCCCCGATCGCCTACCAGGAGCTGTCGATGATCCCAGCGGCCGCCGTGTTCCTGCTGCTGACGCTCCGGCGGCGCGGCCGAGCAGCCGTTCGAGCCGCAGTCGGCTCCGCCTCGATCGCGGCCGGGCTCGCCGCCTTCGGCGCCTACGTCCTCGTGCTCGCAGCGCTGGCGCGTGCTCCCGCGGCATCGGTCGCAGCCGTTCGCGAGACGAGCGTCGTCATCGCGACCGCGCTGGCGGTGCCGCTGCTCCACGAGCGCGTCGGCGCCACGCGGATCGCGGGCGCCGTCCTCGTCGTGCTCGGCGTCTTCGTGCTGGCGCTCTAGACGCCGCGACCCGGGGGGAAGACGACGAGGTTGCGGAGCGTCGCCCCAGTCGAGGAGGAGGCGATCGCGTCGTTGATCTCCTCGAGCGCGAAGCTGCCCGCGATCAGCTCGTCGAGCTTGAGGTCTCCCTCGTCGTAGAGGGTGATCAGCCGCGGGACGACGTCTGCGAAGCGGCCTGATCCCGAGCCGATCTTGTGGCCGACGATATGCCGGTCGTCGTGCACGAGGTCGACGCCGACGACCTCGAACGTCTCGTCCGAGCCGGGGATGCCGAGAACGACGAGCGTTCCACCACGCCTGACGAGCCGGAGCGCAGCCTCGATGACCGGCGTCTGCCCCACGCCGACGAAGACGTAATCGGCGCCGCGGCCGTCGGTGAGCGAGCGCACCTCGGCGGACGTGTCCTCCCCGGCAGGGTCGACCGCATGCGTCGCGCCGAACGACGCCGCGACGGTCCGCTTCTCCGGAGCCGTGTCCACGGCCACGACGATCTCTGCGCCTGCGGCACGGGCACCCTGAACGGCGTTCAGCCCCACGCCTCCGGTCCCGACCACGACGACGCTCGACCCCGGCGTGACGCCGACCCGGTCCAGCACCGCGCCGACGCCTGTGATGACGCCGCAGCCGGGCAACGCCGCGACGTCGAGAGGGAGCGACGCAGGCACCACGGCGACCTGGGACTCGTGCACGAGCACGCGCTCCGCGAATGCGCCGGTGTGCATCGCGCGGACGACCGGCTCGCCCGACTCGGTGTGCAGCCGCGGGTGCCTGTCGCCCGGGAAGTCCCCCGCGCAGAGGTGGAACTCGCCTCGCCCGCAGAAGAAGCAGTCGCCGCAGGAGCGAATGAGGCTGACGACGACGCGATCGCCGGGACGAACCGAGCCCACACCGCGACCTACCTCGCGCACGACGCCCGCGGCCTCGTGGCCGTAGAGCGCCGGCAGCTCGCCTCCCCACGCTCCCGCGGCGAAGGCGATGTCGCTGTGGCAGATCGCACAGGCGGCCACGTCGACCGTGACCTCGCCCGCCGAGGGAGAGTCGAGTCGAAGCTCCTCGATCTCGAGCTGCGCGCGAAACGCGCGGCAAACCGCAGCTTTCACGACCGGTGTGGCACTACACGCCGCGCGGCGAGCGGTCGTCGAGCGCGACCTTCATGAGGTCGCGGATCGACACGATCCCGACGACCTTTCCACCCTCGACGACGGGCAGATGCCTGAAGCCGCCGTGGATCATCAGCGTCGCGGCGTGATCGGTGGAGTCCTCCGGCTCGATCGTCTCGGGGTGCCGCGTCATCCAGTCGGCGACCGGCGCACTCGCGTCGAGACCGGCCGCGACCGCCTTCATGACGTCGCGCTCCGTCAGGATCGCTGCGATCGCGTCACCCTCGAGCACGACGACCGCTCCGACGCCGCGCTCGACCATCGCCGTGGCTGCCTCGCGTAGCGTCGCATCGACCGGGACGGTCAACAGGCTCCGGGTCATGTGCTCCGAGACGAGTGGCATCAGGCGATTCTACGATTCCCCCATGCAGAGCGCCGCCGAGCCCCGCGCCACCGGCCGCTGCCTCTGCGGCGCGGTGAGCTACGAGGTGCGCGGACTGCTGCGTGACGTCGTCCTCTGCCACTGCAGCGAGTGCCGGCGCTGGAGCGGCACCGGCGCAGGGGCGTTCGCCGCTGCGCACGACACCGACCTCCAGATCAGCGGCGACGCCCTTCGCTGGATCGACAGCCCCGACTCGAAGCGAAACGCACGTCGCGGATTCTGCGTCGACTGCGGCACGAGCCTGTTCTGGAAGTCGCCCGAGCTCGAGCGGACCGGCATCGCCGCTGGCACGCTCGATGAGCCGACGGGCGTGCGAGTCGCGGCTCACATCTACACCCACCAGACAGTCGACTGGGACGCGCTCCCCGACGACGGGCTTCCCCGCGACCCCGAGACCGGGACGCTGGAGCTCCGCTGGACCTGAGGTTGTTGCGAACTCGGCACAGGCGTCACCCGAGCCCGTTCCTATACTCGCCCGCCTGACCGATCTCGTCACACCGCTGCGCGACCTCTTCGGCTTCGACGCCTTCCGACCCGGGCAGGAGGAGGTCGTGCAGGCGGCAATCGCGGGCCGGGACACGCTCGCGCTCATGCCCACCGGCTCGGGCAAGTCGCTGACGTACCAGCTCGCGGCGATGCTGAGACCCGAGCCGACGCTCGTCCTGTCGCCGCTGATCGCGCTCATGAAGGACCAGGTGGACAAGCTCCCGCCGCGGATCGCGGCAACCGCCACGTTCGTGAACTCGTCGCTGAGCGCGGAGGAGACCGCCACACGGCTCGCGGCCGTCTCCAGCGGCGAGACACGGCTGGTCTACGCCGCACCCGAACGTCTGAGACAAGCACGTTTCGTCGAGCTGCTCGCGTCGGTCGGCATCGGACTCGTCGTCGTCGACGAGGTGCACTGCGTGAGCATGTGGGGGCACGACTTCCGGCCCGACTACCTCTTCATCCGACGCGGTCTCGAAGCGCTCGGGGAGCCGACGCTCCTCGGCATGACGGCGACGGCCACGCCGGAGACCGCACGGGACATCGGGCAAGCGCTCGGCCGCTCGCTCGAGGTCGTCCACACGAGCGTGATGCGCCCGAACCTGCGCTACGACGTGCAGGAGGTCGCCAATGCCGAGGACCGGCTCGAGATCCTGGTCGAGCGGCTCGGTGGGTTGCGAGGCGGCTC
>DASTYQ010000150.1:0-10217 GCA_035764775.1 Gaiellaceae bacterium | reverse complement strand
CGCGCTCGAGCCAGAGCCCGTCCGTCTCCTCGATGTCCTCGCGGCTCGGGGCGAAGACGTCGAAGACGAAGCTTCCTCCCGGTTCGAGGAGCGTGCGGGCAGCGCGCAGCGCGCGGAGCTTCTCGTCCTCCGTCTCCATGTGCAGGAGCGAGCGGAAGGGGCAGAGGACGAGCGGGACACGTTCGGAGACCGGAGGCTCACGGAGGTCGCCGATGCGGAGGTCGAGCCGGTCGCCGACGCCGACCTCCTCCGCAGCCGCACGGGCGACGGCGAGCATCCCGGGAGACGAGTCGACGCCGATGACGTCGATTCCGGCGCGGGCGATCGGGATGGCGATGCGCCCTGTCCCCACGGCGAGCTCGACGACCGGCCCGCCCGACGCGAGCGCGCGCTCGACGTAGAAGTCGACGTCCTCCGTGACGGAGCGGCTCCACGGGTCGTAGATCCCGGCAATCGAGTCGTACTGCGTCATGCCGGCTTCCGGGCGATCCAGACGAACTCACGGCTGTCGTCGTCGAACGGGCGCCGGTCGAACCACCCGTACAGAGCCTCCGCCTCGAGCCCGGACACGTCGAGCAGCGCCTCCCACTCCGAGCGTGTGATCCACCAGAGCGAGAGCGTCGGACCGTCCGCGAGCGTGATGTCGACGCGATTGTCCCCGGGTGAGTACTCGGTGAGGTGCCGTCTCGGACTGTCTTGCCACTTGCCGTCGTACTCCACGGCGTAGCGATGATCGAAGACGAATGCGTTCCAGGCGAAACGGCCGCCGGCGCGCAAAGCCCGGGCAACGCGCTCGAAGACCCGTCGCCGATCCGTCCACGTCGGCAGATGGAGGAGCGCACGGTAGGGGCAGATGACGAGGTCGGTCGCCTCCACGAGGTCGAGATCACGCATGTCCCCCTCCCGCAGGTCGAGGTCGACGCCCGCCTCCGCCGCGCGGGCGCGGGCGAGCTCGAGCATCGCGGGCGAGAGGTCGATCCCGATCACCGGCTTCCCGGTCTCCTGCGCGATCGGGACCGAGATGCGCCCAGTCCCGGCCGCGAGCTCCACGATCGGGCCGTCCGCCGCGCGGGCGAGCTCGAGGTAGAAGTCGACGTCCTCGGTCATGTCGGCCGCCCACGCGTCGTAGACCGGCGCGAAGCCCTCGTAGCTGCTCATCGCAGCGATTCAAGCAGCCCCGGTAGCCGCGTAGGGTTCGGCCGTGGAACGCCGGAACGATCGGGTCACGGTCGCGGCGTTCCTGGTGGGAGCGGCACTCGCGGGCGGCAACGCGGTTGCGGTGCGGTTCTCGAACCGCGGGCTCGACCCGCTGTGGGGTGCAGGGCTTCGGTTCGCGCTGGCGGCTGCGATCTTCCTCGGCGTCGTGCTCGTGCTCGGGCTCTCGCTTCCGCGCGGACGGGCGCTGGCCGGAGTCGTGCTCTGGGGCCTCATCCAGTTCGCGGCCACCTTCGCGCTCATGTACTACGCCTTCATCGAGCTCCACGCGGGATTCGGGCAGATCCTGCTCGCGCTCGTGCCGCTCCTGACCGCGCTGCTCGCAGCGGCCCAGGGCGAGGAGCGGCTGCGTCTCCTGTCACTCGTGGGCGCGCTGATGGCGGTCGTCGGGGTGACGATCATGACGAGCGCGTCGCTCGAGGAGTCGGTGCCGATCCTGTCCGTGCTCGCCGGGCTGGGCGGAGCCGTCTGCTTCGCCGAGTCCGCCGTCCTCGTTCGGGTGCTCCCGCCGGTCCACCCGGTCACGATGAACGCGGTGGGAATGAGCGCCGGGGCGGGCGCGCTGCTTCTGGGGGCCGCGCTGATCGGCGAGTCGTTCGTGCTGCCCGACGACGCGTCGACGTGGGCGGCTCTGGTCTACCTCGTCACCCTCGGCTCGGTCGGTGTGTTCCTGCTCTACGTGTTCGTGCTCGGACGCTGGACCGCGTCGCGGGTTGCCTACTCGTTCCTACTGAGCCCCATCGTCAGCATCCTGCTCTCCGCCTGGCTGGACGACGAGCCGGTCGGTTGGGGCCTCGTCCTCGGCGGGCTGCTCGTCCTCGGCGGCGTCTATATCGGCGCGCTTCGGGCACCCTCGGATCCTTCCCAACGCTGATGGAGCTTCCGGAAGGCGTTGGTAACCTCGGCGCTCCCGTGGACGCCCAGGCACTCGAGAACGCCGCGCTCGCAGCTGCCGAGGCGGCCGCGACGGTCGACGAGATCGAGCAGGTCCGGGTCGAGTACCTCGGCCGCAAGAGCGAGCTGAAGCTCGCTCTCCGCGAAGTGCGCGACCGCGAGACCGGCATGGCGCTGAACGCCCTCCGCGAGAAGCTCGAGGCGGCGATCGACGCTCGGCAGCAGGCCCTCGAGCGCGCTGAGCTCGATCGCCGGCTGACCGAGGAGCGGGTCGACGTGACCATGCCCGGCAGGCCGGTCCGGCGAGGGCGCCTCCACCTCATCACGCAGATTCGCCGCGAGTTCGAGGACATCTTCCTGGGGCTCGGTTACTCGATCGTCGACGGCCGCGAGGTGGAGACGACTCACTACAACTTCGATGCCCTGAACATCCCGCTCGGGCATCCCACGCGCTCGCCGCTGCAGACGCTCTTCCTCGACGACGAGACCGTGCTCCGCACGGAGACCTCGCCCGCACAGATCCAGACGATGGAGAAGCAGCAGCCTCCGGTGTACGTCGTCTGTCCCGGCCGCGTCTATCGCCGGGACACGCCCGATGCGACGCATACGCCGACCTTCCATCAGGTCGAAGGGCTCGCGGTCGACGAGGGAATCACGCTCGGCGATCTCGAGGGAACGCTCGACTACCTGATGAAGGCGCTCTTCGGCGAGTCGCGTCGGAGCCGGTTCGTGACGAATCACTTCCCGTTCACCGAGCCCTCCGTCGAGGCCCTCGTCTCCTGTCACATCTGCGACGGATCGGGGTGCCCCGTCTGCCGGCACTCCGGTTGGATCGAGGTCGGAGGCTCCGGGATGGTCGACCCGAACCTCTTCGAGCTCGTGGGCTACGACCCGGAGCGGTACACGGGCTTCGCGTTCGGCTGGGGGCTCGAGCGGATCGCGGTGCTCCGCCACGGCATCCCGGATCTGCGCGAGCTCTGGCGCAACGATCCGCGGCTCCTGGAGCAGTTCTGATGTACGTGCCTCTCTCCTGGCTTCGCGAGTACGTCACGGTGAGCGCCACCGCGCACGAGATCGCCGACCGTCTCTTCACCTCGGCGGCGGAGGTGGAGCGCGTCGTCGATGTCGGCGTCCCAGACGTCGACGGCAACCTCGGCCGGTTCATCGTCGGCCGCGTCCTCGCGGTCGAGGCGCATCCCAACGCCGACCGGCTTCGTGTCTGCCAGGTGGACGTGGGGGAGGGAGATGCGCGCCAGATCGTCTGTGGCGCGTGGAACTTCGAGGCGGGCGCGACCGTCGCCGTCGCGGTGCCTGGCGCCTACTTCCCGATCTTCGACCAGCCCCTCGACGAGCGCGAGCTGCGCGGCGAGGCGTCGCGGGGGATGATCCTCGCCGAGGACGAGCTCGGCCTCGGGGACGACCACGCGGGGATCATGCTCCTGCCCGACGGCGTCGAGCCCGGGACGCCGCTGGTCGACGTGCTCCCGATTCGCGACCAGGTGCTCGACGTCACCCCGACGGTGAACCGCGTCGATCTCCTCTCCATGGTCGGGATCGCGCGCGAGGTCGCGATGCTCCTCGGCGGCGATCTGCATCCGCCGGACCCGGACGACCCGCCGGTCGTGGATGCGGAGGAGGTCGACGTCACGATCGACGACTTCGCCGCCTGCCCGCGCTACATCGGGCGCGTCTTCCGCGACGTCGCGATCGGCCCGTCGCCGCAGTGGCTGCGATCGCGGCTCTACCTCGCCGACATGCGCTCCATCTCGAACGTCGTCGACGTGACGAACTACGTCATGCATGTCTGGGGGAGCCCGCTCCACGCGTTCGACCGGTCGAAGCTCGCGGGCGGACGCATCGCCGTGCGGCACGCGCGCCCAGGCGAGGAGGTGCGGACGCTCGACGGGACACTCCGCCGGCTCGACGCTGCGGACCTCCTCATCACGGACGGCGAGCGTGCCGTCGCGCTCGCGGCGATCATGGGTGGCGAGGACAGCGAGGTCACCGACACGACCGCGGAGGTGCTCCTCGAGGCCGCGAACTTCGAGCCGCTCGGGATCCTCCGCTCCTCGGAGCGGCTCGCACTGCGCACGGCCGGATCCAATCGCTGGGAGAAGGGTGTCGACCCCTACCTCGCGGAGCCCGCCGCCGTCCTCGCGAGCCGTATGCTCGTCGACCTCGCGGGGGCTCGCATGACCGGACACGCCGACGTCCATGCCGGCCTGCCCGAGCGTCCGGTCGTCCGCTTCCGCCCCGAGCGCGCCTCGAAGGTCATCGGGCTCGACATCCCGCCCGAGGAGCAGCGGGCGACCCTGGTCGGGCTCGGCTTCGACGTCACAGACGACTGGCGCGTCACCGTGCCCAGCTGGCGCGCGCGTGAGGTCACGCGTGAGATCGACCTGGTCGAGGAGGTCGCGCGACCGGTGCTCGACCGCATCCCGTACACGATGCCGCTACGGCGCCACGTCCGCGGCCGGCTGACGAAGGAGCAGCGCCTGCGGCGGGCCGTCGAAGACGCGCTCGTCGGCGCCGGACTGTCCGAGGCGTACACATGGAGCCTCGTCGGGTCGGATCCGAGATCGGATGCGATCCGGCTCCCGAGCCCGATGACGTCGGACCAGGCAATCCTGCGGACGACGATCGTTCCGGGGCTCGTCGAGGCGGCCCGCACGGGCGTCGACGCCGGCGCCGAGCACGTCGCACTCTTCGAGATCGCGCGGGTCTACCTGCCCTCCGGCCAGCAGCTGCCCGACGAGCGCTGGCGTGTCGCCGGAGTCGTCCAGGGCGGCTACGAGGTCGTGAAGGGAGTGGTGGAGGCGCTCTACGGCGCGCTCGGGCTCGAGCTCCGCGTCGAGCGCGGATCGCACGATCTGCTGCATCCGGGGAAGGCCGCCGTCACCGAGGCGGGTTGGCTCGGGGAGCTCCATCCGACGCTTCTGGAAGGCGCCTGGGGCGCGTTGGAGCTGGACCTCGCCACCCTCGTCGCCGCCGTGCCTGACCTCGTCGTCTACGAGGACGTCCTCACCTACCCCGCGACACTGCAGGACGTCGCCGTCGCAGTCGACGAGGACGTCGAGGTCGGCGCCCTCATCGACGCCGCCCAGGAGGCGGCGGGCGATCTGCTCCGGGATGCACGCGTGTTCGACGTGTATCGCGGCGACCAGGTCGGTGCCGGCCGCAAGTCCGTTGCGATCCACCTCGTCTTCCAATCTCCCGAGCGCACGCTCACCGACGAAGAGGCGACTGCGGCGCGGGACGCGATCGTCGCAGTGCTCATCGAGCGCTTCGGCGCCGAGCTCCGCGGCTAGGCCAATCCGATACACCTGGCGAGCCGTACAGACGTCAGATGACTCGTGTCCCCGGGCTCGCACTCGCTCTCGTCGTCATCGCGCTCCTCCTCGCGTCGGGTGGACAGGCGACCCCCGGCCAGAGCACGGCGCTGCACGGACGGGTCGGCCCGGGGTTCACGATCTCGCTGACCACGGACTCCGGCGCGCGCGTCATCAAGCTCGATCCCGGCACCTACGACATCGAGGTCCAGGATCTCTCCGAGGAGCACAACTTCCACCTGCTCGGGCCGGGCGTGGACAAGGCGACGGAGATCGCCGGCACGGGCACCGTGACCTGGACGGTGACCGTGCGCGACGGGACGTACACGTACCAGTGCGACCCGCACCAGGGGACGATGAACGGCTCGTTCGCAGTCGGTAACGTGCCGACGCAGCCGCCTCCGCAGCAACCGCCGGCTGGTGGGGCCGTCACCCCGAAGACGAAGCTCCTCCTCACCTCCGGGCCGGGGTTCACCATCACGCTCAAGACGAGCGCGGGGAAGACGGTCAAGTCGCTGAAGACGGGGACGTACACGGTCGTGGTGCGCGACCGCTCGCGGATTCACAACGCGCACGCCGTCGCGCCCGGCTACAACCGCAAGACCTCACCGCTCACCTACACGGGCACGCAGACCTGGAAGGCCAAGCTCGCGCGGGCGGGAACGTTCCGCTTCCTCTGCGACCCGCACGCCCTGACGGGCATGAAGGGCTCTGCCAAAATCGTCCGCTAGCGGCTGAGTCTGCGGGTGCGGCAGCGGCCGCGAAGCGGCCGCCTTCAGGGATTGCCCGCGACCGGAAACTCCGCGCTAGCGGATTTCCGGCTTTGCGCAGAACTAGACGGACTTGCCGGCGAGACGCCAGACGGGACCCTGCGTCACGGCGTTCTCGGTGTCCGACAGGCCGTAGAGCACGCTCACCCTTCCTGTGATCCGCTCGGCGTCCATTCGCTCGAGGCAGCGTCGCGCCATCTGCGGCGACACACCGTAGCCCTGCTTGCCCGACGCGCGAAAGCGCAGAGCGATCTCGCCGGTCACGCGCGACGGGTTGAGCGGCGCGCCGAGCAGCGCGGCCCGCGGAACGTGGTCGCTCGAGTCGAGCTCGAGCTCGCAGAGGGCGTCGCTCCAGTCTGGGGGCAGCTCGGCCAGAGCGTCGTCCCACTGCGCCGCGAGCGAGCGCACCGCCGCACCAGGGGGGGCGGCCGGCGGCGCGACGTCCGCGATGGCTCCGACGAGCGAGAGCGTCCCCCAGATCCGGCGCTCGTCGAGCCGGCGAAAGACGTTGCGCGCACGCTCGACGCCTCCTTCGGCCCGCTGGATGTGCAGCCGGAGCTCGTTGCCGACGCGGCCCGGCTGGAGCGGAGCGAGCGCAGCAGCCGCCGCGGCCGGCTCTCCCTCCGGCGTGAAGGCAACCTGCGCCTCCGCCCAGGTTGGATCCAATGTGTCCTCGAGGTGGATCCACTGCTCGGCGGCTCGCATGCGGATGAGCATAATGGCCGCTCGATGGCGACCGTTGAAGAGCGCGCCGGGTCCGGGGGGCCCGGGGTATCCGAGGAGATCCTGCGCGGTTTCTTCCGCGAGATGCTCCTGATCCGCCGTTTCGAGGAGAAGGTCGAGGACCGCTTCCGCGCAGGCGAGCTGCCCGGATTCCTGCATGTCGCGATCGGCCAGGAGGCAACCGCCACCGGAGTCTGCGCGGCGCTCGCGCGGGAGGACGTCATCGCCTCCACGCATCGAGCGCACGGCCATGCGATCGCGAAGGGGACCCCGATCGACCGGATCATGGCCGAGCTGTACGGCAAGGTCGAAGGCTGCAGCGGGGGCTACGGCGGCTCGATGCACCTGTACGACGTCGAGGTCGGAAATCTCGGCGCGAACGCCGTCGTCGGCGGCGGTCTTCCGGGGATCGTCGGCGCCGCGCTCGCCTTCCAGATGCGCGGCGAGAAGCGCGTCGCGGTCGCGTTCTTCGGGGACGGCGCGACGAACACCGGCACGTTCCACGAGTCCATGAACCTCGCGCAGCTGTGGAAGGTGCCCGCGATCTTCTGCCTCGAGAACAACGGCTGGGCCGAGTCGACCCCCGCGAGCCAGCAGCTGCCGCTGCCCGTCGACGAGCTCGGCAGGCGCGCTGCGGCGTACGGCATGAAGCTCATCGAGGCCGACGGCCAGGACGTCGAGGCGGTCTACCTGGCCACGCTCGCCGCCCGAGAGTACGCCCTCTCCGGGAGAGGCCCCGTTCTCCTCCATCTGCGGACGCACCGTCTGACCGGCCACTTCGTCGGCGACCCGCAGGTCTACCGTGACAAGGAGGCGCTCAAGGAGGAGCGGGAGACGAAGGACCCGATCCGCCTGCTGGGCGCGCGCCTCGAGCTCTCCGACGACGACTTCGCGGCGATCGACGCGGAGGTCACGGCCGAGGTCGAGGCGTCCGTCGAGTTCGCGAAGGCGGGCACGGATCCCGCACCGGAAGACGCGCTCAAGTACGTCTATGCCTGAGCTGACCTACCGCGAGGCCGTTCGCGACACGCTCGCGCGGGCACTGCGCGAGGACGACCGCGTCTTCATCATGGGCGAGGACATCGCCGAGATGGGCGGCTCGATGGCGGTGACGCAGGGGCTGCTCGACGAGTTCGGCCCAGTCCGTGTCCGCAACACGCCGATCTCGGAGATGGCGATCCTCGGAAGCGGTATCGGCGCCGCCATCCAGGGCATGCGACCGATCGTCGAGATCATGTACGAGGACTTCCTCACGATCTCGATGGAGCAGCTCGTGAACCAGGCCGCGAAGCATCGGACGATGTCCGGCGGCCAAGTGACGGTGCCGCTCACGATCCGGACACAGGGTGGCGCCGGCTGGTCTCCGGGAGCGCAGCACGCGCAGCAGCTCGAGGCGTGGTTCGTCCATGTCCCCGGGCTCAAGGTCGTGTTCGCGTCGACGCCCGAGGACGTCCGCGGCCTGCTCTGGTCCGCGATCTACGACGACAACCCCGTCCTGTTCTTCGAGCACCGGACGCTCTACCCGATCAAGGGCGAGGTGCCCGAGGAGCTCCAGCCGATCCCGCTCGGGCAGGCGCGCATCCACCGCGAGGGCACCGACGTGACCGTCGTCGCGACCGGACGGCTCGTCCACGAGTCGCTGAAGGCGGCGGACGAGGCCGACAAGGACGGGATCTCGGTCGAGGTCGTCGACCCGCGCACCCTTCTCCCGCTCGACGAGGAGGCGATCGTCGGCTCGGTCAGGAAGACAACGCGTTGCGTGACGGCCCACGAGGCCGTGACGCGCGGCGGCTTCGGAGCGGAGCTCACGGCGGTGATCCAGCATGGTGCCTTCGACTGGCTCGACGCGCCGATCGAGCGCGTCGGCGCGAAGTTCGCGCCGCTCGCCTTCGCGCCGGTGCTCGAGCAGACGAGCGTTCCGCACGCGGAGGACGTGCTCGCCGCGATCCGGCGGACGGTGGCACGGGCGTAGTCATGGCCAGCGAGGTCAAGCTCCCACGCCTCGGCCAGGGCATGGAGTCCGGGACGATCGTGCGCTGGCTGAAGACCGAGGGAGATGCCGTCACCAAGGGCGAGCCGCTCTACGAGCTCGACACGGACAAGGTGACCCAGGAGGTCGAGGCGGAGTCCGACGGCGTGCTCCTCAAGATCGTCGTTGCGGACGGCGAGGTCGAAGTCGGCACCACGGTCGGGATCATCGGCGCGCAGGACGAGGACGTCTCCGCGATGCTCGCGGACGCGCAGGGCGGGAACGGCGGTGCCCCGGCGGCGCCTCCCGAGGCGGCTGCGCCGGAGCAGCCGGCCGAGGCGCCCGACGGCGCGAGCGAGCCCGTCGTGGAGGGCGGCGAGACCGCGTGGGAGCCACAGGAACATGCGCCGGCGCCTGTTCGCACCGAGGGCGCGCGCGTCAAGGCGAGCCCGCTCGCGCGGCGCATCGCCCGGGAGCGCGGAGTCGACCTGGCGCTGGTCGCGGGCACAGGGCCTGAGGGCCGCGTCATCGCCGAGGACGTCGAGAAGGCGGCGATCCGGCCCGCGGCGGCTGCCGCGCCGACGCCGGCAGCGGAGCCGGAGTTCGAGGTCGTCGAGCTCACCTCGATCCGCAAGACGATCGCGCGCCGGCTCACCGAGGCGTGGGCGGCGCCGGTCTTCCAGCTCACCGTCAGCGCGGATGCCTCCGAGCTCGTCGCGACGCGCGAGCGGATGGTCGAGCTGCTTCGCGACGGCGAGACGAAGCCGACGGTCTCCGACGTCCTGACGCGAATCGTCGCGTCGGCGCTGATGCGCCACCGCCCGGTGAACGCCAACTTCGTCGACGGCAGGATTCATCGGTTCTCGGCCGCGAACGTCGGCCTCGCGGTCGCGGCTCCGAGCGGCCTCGTCGTACCGGTGATCCGCGAGGCCGACCGCAAGTCCGTGCAGCAGATCGCGACAGATCGCGCCGACGTCGTATCCCGCGCGCGCGACGGCAAGCTCCAGCTCGCGGATCTCGAGGGCGGGACGTTCACGATCTCCAACCTCGGGATGTACGGCATCGAGCAGTTCGTCGCGGTGTTGAACCCGCCGCAGGTGGCGATCCTCGCGGTCGGATCGATCGAGGATCGCGCGGCCGCGATCGACGGTCAGCTCGAGATCGTCCCGACGATCACGATGACGCTGACGTGCGACCACCGCGCGATCGACGGTTCCGAGGGCGCCGAGTTCCTGCGCGACGTGAAGGCGTTCGTCGAGAACCCAGCGCTGGCGCTCTGATCTCTTCGCAGACCGGAACTCCGCTAGCGCGGATGTT
>DASTYQ010000149.1:0-8989 GCA_035764775.1 Gaiellaceae bacterium | reverse complement strand
ACCACCAGCACGACGGCCGCCAGCACGATGGCGGTGATCGCCACCCGACGTGTTTTCGTACGCACGTTTCTCCCCCTTCCGTCGTTCGATACGAGCCTTTCGCGCGACTCGAACCGCTGAGATCAGCAATCGTGCGCAGAGTCACAAGCAGAAGTCAAGAATGTGACGCCGGTTTACGCGCCCGCTCGACTACGACGCGCTCATCCGTGCCCGGACGGTACCCACGACCGCCCAGCCGAACGCTGGCATCGCTGCCGCTGGGCAATTTGTCCCTTGAAAGTCGAGGGACCGCCTCCGAAATGCGGGATCTCGGGGCCCGGCGATGTCGAGGTGCAAGCGCGTCCGGATCGTTTGCGTCAGGAGTGCGTCACTGCCTGATTGCACGACACTTCTCAACTCACCTCTCCGAGACCCATGTCAGGGCTGTCACTCGCGGCCTGCAGAAGATCAGCGACCACGTCCGCCTGCGTCGGCCTGGCCGCATCCGCGCGTAGGACGGGACGCCCCGCCTCCTAGTCAGGCGCGTCTTGTTGCCGCCGGAGGACGCGCGGCGAGGTGACGCAGCCGTGCCCGAGTGTGCTCTCGCTTGACCGGCCAGGGAGTCACGCATCTCCCTCGATCCGTGACTGCATCGCAACGGCTGGGCTCACCGAGCAAACGTGACCGGTGTCGCGGGCGCCCCTGCAAGCCCGTCTCGGCAGCGATCGAAGTCGAGCCAGGCAGTGCGCGGGCGCCCCGCCACGTTCTCAGGACGGCCAGTCTCTGAGTTTTTCGGCGTCATCCGGCCCATGGTGAAGACGCAGCCCACTCGCGAGTGTGTCTGGTGCCAAACCCGATTCTCCCTGCAAATCGGCCTGACCAGTGGCGCGAACGGAGTTTTGGCGCCCCACAGGCCTCGACGGCGCCGATCACGGGGATCACGTCCGCTTCTTGCTGGAAGCTGATATGGAGCGCTCGCGTCACGCGACCGCGGTCGCTCGGAGCCGCTCGAGCAGCGAGCGCGCCTTTGCCGCCGCGACGGGCTCGCCCTTGTGCTCGCGGAGGCGCACGAGCTCCTCGACCGCTGCAATCGCCTCGCCGGGACGCCCGGAGGCGCGGAGGACGTGGACGAGGTCCTCGAGTCCCTCGCACTTCATCCGGACGTCGTCGCTCGGCTCGGCGAGCGCGACAGCCGAGCGGGAGAGCCTGACCGCCTCCTCAAGACGCCCTTGGCGCGCGAGCTCTCGAGCGCGCGCCGATCGCCAGAATACCTGGCGGGCAGGGGTCTGCCTGATGTCCTCCTCGGGGATGAGAAAGAGCTCGGCCCCCTCGTGACGCTCGCCGCGCCTGTCGAGGAGGCGGCCGAGGCTGTGTACAAAGCCGGGAAGCCTACGGCGATCGCCGGCTCGGGTTGCTCGCTCGACACCCTCGCGGTAGGCGCGTTCCGCTGTCTCGAGGTCGTCGGCGAGCTCGGCGATCTCGCCCGTCCACGCGATAACCGCAGTCACGGCGCCCTCGATGCCGAGGACACCGAACAACGCTCGCGCCTCGCCGATCAGCGACGCCGCCTCCTCGAAGCGGCCCTCTCTCGCCGCGAGCCGCGCCGCCAGCGCGAGCGACGCCGCCCGGACCCTCTGGCTCCCGGTTGCCTCGGCCCAGGCGAGGTTGTCCTCTTGAAGCGCACGCACCTCGGCGAGGTGAGCGGACGTCGCGTCGACGCTGAGGGCTAGGGCGATCCTGATCAGAGCCTGGAACTGCGTGTCGCTCCCGCGCTCGGCATGCTCGAGCGCGCGCCGCGTTGCGGCCACGCCATCGCGCTCCCGCAGGCAGTCGAACCGAAGTTGGGCGGCCTTCATCCAGGCCTTCGCGAGTCCGCTCTCGTCTCCGTGCTCCTCGAACGTCTGGATTGCTCGCTGCACTCCAGCATCTTCGAGAAGATCCGGTTCTTGCGCCCGCGTGACCCTGCGGAGTTCATCGAGACTGAGAAGTGCATGCGCCTCGAGCAGTTCGTCTCCCGCCGCCCTTGCCTGCTGAAACGCCTCCTCGAGAACCGCCTCGGCGCGTGGGAGCTGGAGCGCCCAGGTGAGCGCCCCGCCGAGGTCGACGAGCAGGGGCAGTCGCTCGACGTTGGCATGCTCGAGCAGCTCGGCTGCGCGCTCGAGCAATCCGATTGCCGCGTGGAGATCCCAGCGTCCGAGGGCGCGCTGCCCAGCAGCGCCGAGCCGCGTGCCGGCGTGCGACGCGAGCGTCCGGGCATGCTCGTCGATCGGGCCGAGCTCGGCGCGATAGTGGTAGGCCTGCTCGAGGTGGTAGCCCACGACCTCTTGGAACTCGAGTGGCCGGGCGGCCGTGCACTCGGCGAGCCAGCCCGCGAAGCGCTCATGCAGTTCGGCGCGCAGTGCCTTTGGCAGACGTCTGTAGGCGGCCTCATAGATGAGCGCGTGCTGGAAGCGAAAACCCACCTGCCCAGGAAGCACGGCACGGTCGGGCTGTACGAGCAGCTTGCGCGTTAATGCGTCGAGGTGCCGCCAGGCTGACGAGGCCGCCGCCTGGGGAAGCAGCTCAGTCACTGCCTCGACCGTGAACTCGCGCCCGACGACGGCCGCCCGCTCGACGACGGCGCGCTCGCCCGGGCCGAGACGGTCGAGGCGGGCGGCGAGGATCGCGTGAATCGTCGGCACAATCAAGGGAAGCGGTTCGACGTCGTCTGCACCGAGCAGAGCGACGAGCTGTTCTGCGAACAGCGGATTGCCTTCCGCGCGCGCGACGGCTCTGCTGCGCAGGTCGTGGCTCAGGTTCCGTCCGCCCGGCAGGTTGTCGATCAGCTCCTCGGTGTCCTCGGACGAGAGCGGCGCAAGCTCGATCGCGCCAGTTGACCAGGCCGGACGCGCCTCGAAGAGCTCCGGGCGCGAGAGGCACACAATCAGTAGCGACACGTCTGTGGCCTGTCGAGCGACGTCGTCGAGCAGGTCGAGCAGGGCCGGCTCGGCCCAGTGTGCGTCCTCGACGACGAGGACGTGCGGTCGCGATCGTGCCAGTGCCTCGAAGAATCGGCGGAACGCCCCGATGGTCTCGTCAGGCGGTCGGTCGACGTCTGCGAACCCGAGCGCGGCCGCAATCCGCTCGGCGACCGCCGGCCCGTCGCGTTCATTGCGGAGCAGCTTCGCAAGGGCCTCGCGTGTCTCCTCGCCCGCTGCTTCGCCGACCATCTCGCGGAGCGGCCAGAGCGTGATGCCCTGCCCGTAGGAGAGGCAGCGCCCGACGAGCACCGTCGCCCGATTGGCGACCTCGCGTATCAGCTCGCCCGCGAGCCTCGACTTCCCGATCCCCGGCTCTCCTCCCACCACGACGAGTGCCGCCTTCGGGTCGCTGATCGTGCGCTCGAAGGTTGCGATGAGCTTCGCGAGCTCATCGCGACGTCCGACAAGCGGAGCATCCAGCCGCCGTGCAACGGGTGGCGCGCCAGGAAGCAGCGCCTGGAGACGGAAGTGCGGAACGCCCGCGAGTGGCTCGACATCGACCGCATTCGCGACGAGCCGGCGCGTGGTGTCATCGAGGATGATCTCGCTCGGTTGCGCACCGTTTGCGAGGCGAGCCGCGGACCCGGCGACGGCTCCGAACGGCAGCGATCGGCCGGAGGCGATCACCTCACCGGTGGCGATGCCAATGGGTGGCTGGAGGTCGTAGCGTTCCGCGAGTTGCTCGCGAATTTCGACTCCAGCCCGTATCGCGCGGAGGGCATCGTCTTCGTGCAACGAGGAAAGCCCAAACGTCGCGGTTACGGCATCGGAGCGCTGCGAAGTCACTTCGCCCTCGTGGCGGCCGATGACGACGAGCGCCTGCTTGAGCGGTCCTTCGAGACGCCCCTCGAGCGCCTCGGGATCTGGCAGCTCGGGGCCGGCAGAGCCGAGGTCGATGTGCACGGTCGTGACCGTCTTGCGCACCGCGGGCTGGGACGCGATGCGTTGCCGTACGAGCGAGGGAAGGCCGAGCGACGCGTCCTGGCGCAGGATCGCGCTCTCCAGGGCGCGTAGCTCGGCGCTGGGTTCGAGCCCGAGCTCGCCTACGAGCATGCGCCGAGCTTCGCGGTAACTGTCGAGCGCGTCGGACTGCCGCCCGGCGCGGTAGAGCGCCAGCATCAACTGGGCGCGAAAGTGTTCCCGGAGCGGGTGCGCCGCAACGAGAGCCTCGAGCTCGCCGACGAGCTCGATGTTCCCGCCGAGGCCGAGATCGGCGTCGATCCGCGCCTCGAGCGCCGCGACCCTCAGTTCCTCGAGATGGGCGATCTCCGCCTGCGCAAAGGGCTCATAGCTGAAGTCGGCGAGTACGGGCCCCCGCCAGAGGGAGAGGCCCTCGTGCAGGAGCGCGGCTGCGCTGGCGGCGTCACCGATCGCGATCGCCGCTCTGCCCTCGTCGACCAGCCGCTCGAAGCGGCGCGCGTCGAGCTGGTCCGGCCCAAGCTCGAGCACATAACCGGCGGGGAGTGTGCGGAGGAAGTCGGGTCCGAGGGCCTTGCGGATCTGCGAGACGTGGACACGCACCGACTGAAGCGCGGTCGCAGGCTGTCGCTCGCCCCACAGCTCCTCGATCAGGCACTCGCTCGAGACCGCGCGGTTCCGGTGCAGCAGCAGGATCGCGAGCACCGCCCGCTTCTTCCGGCCATCAACGGAAACCACTCGACTCCCGTCGAGTACCTCGAGCGGGCCCAGGATCCGGAACTCCACAGCGACTCCGGCTGACCGTATCGCCGACCGCGACCCGGAACAAGAGCGGCTCGCTTTATCCGACCTTTATCCCCTGGATCGATTCTGGCCCGCGACAGACCGTTCCCGGCGAGGGAAAACGACACGGAGAAGGAGGAGGCATGAGAACTACCCGCATGAAGAGGGTCATCGTCATTGGCTTGGGGGTCCTACTATTCGGTGGCCTTGCCACTGGCTACGCGGCGACGTCCGTGATCAGTGGCGTCGGCACGATGGCGCAGTACGACCCGTTCGGCGGCCCCGCGACGATGACCGCACGCAGTCTCTTTATCGATGCAAATGAAGTGCTGCCCTGGCACCAGCACCCTGGGATCGGCGCTTACACCATCGTCAAGACCGGCACGCTGACGGTGGAAGACGGTTGCGGCGGCGAAGTCGTGTACCCGCAAGGGTCGGCGTTCATCGAGCCCCCGGGCCGCATCCACCGGGGGATCGCCGGCGATGCCCCGGTCCAGACGGTGCAGACCTTCCTGGTCCCGGCGGGTTCTGGGTTCTCAGTGAACGTTCCGAAAGGGTGTGGCCCGCCGCTTGAGGTAGACGAGTGCAAAGGCGATGGCTGGCGTGCCTTCACCGCTCCGACCTTCGTGAGCCAAGGCGACTGTGTTGCGTACCTTGAGCAGAACAACGGCTGAGGACGATGACGAGAGTAAGGACTCCGACAGCGACTCAGGTTCGGTCAGCGACGAGTTGAACGTGGCTGCACCGGTTGTGAACGGCTGACGGATACGTCCAGCCCTCCTTCAGGCCGTGGGTCTCGCCAAAGACCACGGCTCGGAGGAGAGCTCGAATGCATGTCAGGTTGGACACAGGACCCAAGCGAGGCAACGCATGGCTGCCCCAGCGTGCGGGAATGTCTCTTGAGCTGTTCGCCCCGTTACGACGGCTCGGGGTCATCGGGGATCTCGGTCGCATGTGACCAGATCACCTGCCAGCGTCCGTCTCGTCGCTCGTAGTAGTCGGTATGCCAGTAGCGGCTCAGGGCGATGTGACGACCACGACGACGATCTCGAGGTTCGAGTGGTAACGGAGGCAACCGGCATCTCCACGGACATGCACCTCGATGTCCAGCGGCTCCCAAACGCGGTAGTCGATTACGCCTGACGCGATGTCGCCGAGGTATTGCACTTTGCTGTATGCATCGCCGCCCGGTGTGATCAGCTGGAAGTCGTCGGCGTGAATTCCCTCGGCTACCGCGACGTCCGCGTCGACAAGGGCGCGCAAGCGAAGTTGCTCGATCTGAACGAGTTCCGCGTGCTCTGAAGCCAATGACATGACCCTAGAGACTGTCACGTCCGCGATTGACACCGCGGTTACATGTCGCCGCGGGACGATTTCGCACCGGTGAGATTCCGCTGAGTTGCTCGAGTGTGCCGGAATGTCCCTTGAGCGGACGTCTTGCTCCTGGATCGCCGGCAGCGGATGATCCCGGCGTGCGACCCGAGCTTCCGTCCGGCACCGTCACGTTCCTCTTCACCGACGTCGAAGGCTCCACCTCACTGCTGAGCGAGCTCGGCCCGGAGCACTATGCGTCGGTGCTCGCCGACCATCGGTCGGCGATACGGGAGGCCTGTGCCGAGAACGGCGGGGTCGAGGTCGACACGCAGGGGGACGCGTTCTTCTTCGCGTTCCCGACGGCGCCCGGCGCTCTCGCAGCGGCCGCAGATTTCACGGAGCGACTGGCCAGCTTCGGACCCATCCGCGTCCGCGTCGGGGTTCATACGGGAACACCGCTTGTGGGCGACGAAGGGTACGTCGGCGCGGATGTTCACCGCGCTGCCCGCATCGCCGCAGCGGGCCACGGTGGCCAGGTACTCGTCTCCGCGTCGACTGCCCGCCTCGTGGACGTCGAACTCACCGATCTTGGCGACCACCGGTTCAAGGATCTCGCGGCGTCCGAGCGCGTATACCAACTCGGCGACGAGGACTTTCCGCCGCTGAAGAGCCTCTACCGTACGAACCTCCCCGCCCCTGCGAACCCACTCGTGGGGCGAAAGAAAGAGATCCTGCAGGTCCGCCGGCTGCTCGACGACGGCGCACGCCTCATCACGATCACAGGTCCCGGAGGTGTCGGCAAGACCCGCTTCGCGCTCTCGGCCGCCTCGGAAGCGTCCGAACGTTTCCCGGACGGTGTCTGGTTTGTAGACCTCTCGCCGGTTCGTGATCCCGCGCTCGTCGGACCAACGATCGGCCACGCGATCGAGGCTGACGACGACGTCGTCCAACATCTTCGTGACATGACGTCGCTGCTCGTGATCGACAACTTCGAGCAGGTCGTCGCGGCCGCTCGTGATCTTGCGCTTCTGCTCGGCGCGTGTCCCAACGTGCAGGTGCTCGCGACAAGCCGTGAGCCTCTCCGCATCTCGCACGAGAAGGAGTACGCGCTCGATCCGCTCCCCGAGGCGCCTGCGGTCGAGTTGTTTCGCTACCGAGCGGCTGCGGTCGCGCCCGACGTCACCTTCGAGTACGCGCTCGCCGCGAACATCTGTCTCCAACTGGACGGCCTGCCACTCGCGATCGAGCTCGCGGCGGCCCGCTCGAGGGTGTTCGAGCCCGACGAGCTCCTTGCGAGGCTCGAACGCCGACTGCCTGTCCTCGTTTCGCGCGCTCGCGACATCACCGATCGCCAGCGCACGCTTCATGCGACGATCGCCTGGAGCTACGAGCTCCTCGACGCGGACGAGGCACGAGCCTTTCGCGCGATCGCGGTGTTTCGCGGCGGTGCGACGCTGCACGCGATCGAGGGGGTCACGGGGGCGGACGCGGACCTCGTCGAGTCGCTCGTCGACAAGAGCCTGTTGCGCCGTCGCCGCGGTCGCCTCGTCATGCTCGAAACCGTTCGCGAGTTCGCACTCGACGAGCTCGAGCGGGCAGACGAGGCGGCGTCGGTGCGCGATCGCCACGCTGCGTACTTCCTCGAGCTCGCCGAGGGTGCGAACCTGAACGCCGGGAGGCTCCGCGTGGGGGGACAGCGCCTCGACCTCGCGATCGCGGATCAGGACAACATCCGGCGTGCGCTCGAGTGGACGAGCGACAGCCGGGATCTCGAGCAGGCCCTGCGTCTGCTCGCTGCCATGGAGCAGTTCTGGGTGGTCAACGACCCACACGAGGGAGTCAGGCGACACGCTGCTGTGCTCGACCTCGACGGAGACGCCGACCCGGCACTACGAGCCGAGGCACTCCGCTCATACGCCAGCTCCGCGGACATTGCTGGCGACGGCGATCTCGCGCGCGAGCTATACGGGCGGAGCCTTGCGATCTTCGACGAGCTCGGTGATGCACACGGTCGGGCAGTCCTGCTCCATCGACTTGGCATTCACGCGATGTTCGATGGCGACCTCGAACGTGCTCGTGTCCTGGTCGGAGGGAGCCAATCGCTCCACGAACGTCACGGCGACATCTGGGGGCTCGCACAGACGGTTGGGACATTCGGTGCGATTGCGCGAGACGAGGGTGATCTGGAGAAGGCTTCTGCGCTCGTTGCGGACAGCGCACGACTCGCGGAGCAAGTGGGTGTCGCGTGGTGGCACGCCGGGATGATCCTCGAGCTCGCGGCGCTCTCGTTAGAGGCGGACAAGGTCGACGATGCATACGCGCAGGCCCGTGCCGGCCTGGAAATCGCCCGAGAGCTGCATGACTACGGCGGCCGTGTCTTGGGAGTTGGTGTGCTCGCATGCGTGGCCGGTGTCGGCGGGGACCCAGACCGGGCGGGGCGGCTCTGGGGCGCGATCGAGGACGATTACGTGCGTGCACCGCTCGGCGGCTGGCCGCGCCACCGTGCGGGCTGTGAAGCAAGGCTCGTCGCGTCTTGCGGCGGCCCGGTGCTCGACGATGCTATTGCAGCGGGCCGGCACCTCTCGTTGGACGACGCCGTCGCCCTGGCGCTCGACAAAGGGTGACGAAGCGTGCCGCTACCAAGGCACAGCTCGTCCTCGTGCGCGAGTGTTCTGGAATGTCGCTTGAGCCGATGCGGCGGAGTCGACCCGAACGCGGTTAGTTCACAGCGATGTTAGGCGGCCGATCGCGGCTCGTTAGACGGCCGTAGACGCAACGCGCTCGGCGAGCGTCGTCAAGAGCTTCTGTTGGATGCTCGGGGCTGTCTTGAGGAGTTCCGAGAAGCCCTTGCGGGTGACTCGAAGCGCCGTGACAGGGGAGGTAAGGGTCACCGTCGCTGTGCGCGGCGCGTCGGACAAGAGCGCAATCTCGCCCGCGAAATCGCCGGCTTTGAGCGTCCCGACATGCCGCTTTCC
>DASTYQ010000148.1:0-9522 GCA_035764775.1 Gaiellaceae bacterium | reverse complement strand
GGCCGCGCGCGTCGAGGGCCGCGTCGTCTACCACGACGAGGACCTCTACGACGATCGGATCGACCCGGTCCAGGTGCGCAAGCGGATCGGCATGGTCTTCCAGAAGCCGAACCCGTTCCCGAAGTCGATCTACGACAACATCGCCTTCGGTCCGCGCATGCTCGGGATGAAGAAGGATCTCGACGAACGCGTCGAGCGCGTCCTGCACCACGCCGCGCTGTGGGACGAGGTCAAGGACCGGCTCAAGGAGAACGCTCTCGGACTGTCGGGCGGCCAGCAGCAGCGCCTGTGCATCGCGCGCGCGCTCGCTGTCGAGCCCGACGTGATCCTCATGGACGAGCCCGCCTCGGCGCTCGACCCGATCTCGACGACTCGGATCGAGGACCTCATTCACGAGCTCAAGCGCGACTACACGATCGCGATCGTCACGCACAACATGCAGCAGGCTGCCCGCGTCGCGGACATGACGGCGTTCTTCAGCGTCGAAATGAGCGAGGACGGCACGGGCCGTACCGGCATCCTCGTCGAGTACGACCTGACGACGAAGATCTTCACGAACCCGTCCGACAAGCGGACCGAGGACTACGTGACGGGACGGTTCGGATGAGAACCGAGCTGCAATCCGACCTCGACGCGCTCGAGGCAGGGTTCCAGGAGATCGGCGAGGTCGTCTCGCGCGCGATCCGCGGCGCGGTCGACGCGCTCCGGACCCAGGACGTCGAGCTCTGCGACGAGGTCATCGCCTTCGACGACGAGATCGACGACCGCTACCGCGGCCTCGAGAGCCAGATCCAGCTCGTGCTCGCACGGCAGACTCCCGTCGCGACCGACCTGCGGCTCGTGCTCGCGATCCTGCACAACGCGATCCACGTCGAGCGCATGGGCGACCAGTGCGTCACGATCGCAAAGCTCACGAAGCTCTCGAGCCACCTCGAGACGAAGCACGACGTCGTCGAGAGCCTCGTGGACATGGGAGAGCGCTGCGTCGAGATGGTGCGCGTGTCACTCGACGCGTTCGCGTCGCGCGACGTCGTGCAGGCTCGACGGACTCACGAGCTCGACGAGCTCGTCGACCGAGCGAACCGCCAGGTCTTCGACGAGGTCCTCGGCTACGTGAACGACGCCGCCGCGCTCGAGTGGGGAATGCGTCAGATCACGGTCGCGCGCTGCTTCGAGCGCATCGGCGACAACGCCGTCGACATCGGCGAGCAGGCCGCCTTCCTCGTCACCGCGGAATTCCGCGAGTTCACGGATGCGTCGCACTGACGTTCACCGAGTACTCACCAGACCTTCACATCACGGAGCCACATGAGCCGCCGAAGCACCCGAGACTTGTGCCCGGACGCGGCAGGCGGAAATCGGATATGGGAGAGAAAGGGGTAGTCGAACGATGAGACGCTTGATTGTTGCGGCGGTCGCGCTGGTTGCGCTCGTCGCGCTTGCGGCCTTCGCGGGACGGACGGACTCGGCGTCGGCGAAGCCATCCGAGCCGCAGCAGGCCGGCGGCTCGCTCGTGGGGACTGGCGCGACGTTCCCGTTCCCGCTGATCTCGAAGTGGATCCCGGCGGTCGAGAACGCGCTCGGGATCAAGATCACCTACACGGCCACCGGCTCGGGTGCGGGCATCGCACAGATCACGGCCCGTACGGTCGACTTCGGTGCGTCCGACGCGCCGCTCACGCCCGACCAGCTCAACGCATGCCGTGGCTGCGTCGTCATCCCGTGGGCGCTCGCCGGGATGTCGGTCATGTACAACCTTCCCGGCCTGAGCAAGCGCGTCGTTCTGAGCGGGCCGGTGCTCGCGAATATCTACCTCGGCAACATCACGACCTGGAACGCCTCCGCGATTCGCGCGCTGAATCCCGGCGTGAGCTTGCCGAACACGAGGATCTCGGTCGTCTACCGGTCGGACGGGTCCGGGTCGACGTACGCGTTCACGGACTACCTGTCCGCGGTGAGCCCGCAGTGGAAGAGCAGGGTGGGGAAGGGCACGAGCGTCAACTTCCCCGCCGGCCAGGGCGCCCGCGGGAGCTCGGGCGTCGCGGGCGTCGTGAAGTCCACCGAGGGTGCTCTCACCTACGCCGACGCCGCCTACGCGATCCAGAACAAGATCTCGTTCGCGCTCGTGAAGAATCGCGCCGGTGGCAACGCGCTCCCGGGGATCCGCGGCGTCACGAAGGCTCTCTGTGACGTGCCGGACAAGGTGACGAACCTGGCGCAGATAAAGATCGTCGATCCGCCTGCGAAGTGCGGGAAGCAGGCGTATCCGATCTCGACGTTCACATACGTCGTCGTGCCCACGTCCTCAGGCGACAAGGCCGCGACGCTGCGGAGGTTCATCTACTGGGCGGTGACTGCCGGGCAGGCGCCGGGACTCACGAAGGGCACGTTCTTCGTGAAGCTTCCGACGAACGTCAACGCGTTCATCTACCGCGAGATCAAGAGGATCCAGGCGGGCTCGTAGCGCTTGACGACGTACGAGCAATCCGTCGCGCCGGAGGTCGAGACCGACCTCCGGCGACGCAGCATTCGCCTCGGCGACATCCTCTTCAAGGGGATCGCCATCGCGGCATCACTCGTCGCGACGATTCTGCTCGTCTGGATCGCCTGGAAGGTCCTCGACCTCGCCTGGCCGGCAATCCAGGACTTCGGCCTCAGCTTCATCTGGACCGAGGCGTGGGACCCGGTTACGCGGGACTTCGGCGCCCTGATCTTCATCTACGGGACGGTGGTGACCTCACTCATCGCGCTCGTCATCGCGGCGCCGCTCTCGATCGCGATCGCCCTGTTCCTCACCGAGATCGCACCGAGGAGGCTCGCGGCGCCGATCGCGACGATGGTGGAGCTTCTCGCTGCGATCCCGAGCGTCGTCCTCGGACTCTGGGGCATCCTGGTCTTCGGGCCGTGGGTGCGAGACCACCTCGAGCCGTGGATCCAGGCGACGCCGCTCGGTGTGCTGCCCATCTTCTCCGGCGAGCCAAGCTCGTCGGGCATCTTCACGGCTGCACTCGTCCTGACGATCATGATCATCCCGATCACGTCCGCGATCTGCCGTGAGCTCTTCATTCGCGTTCCGCAGGAACTCAAGGACGGCGCTCTTGCGCTCGGATCGACGAGGTGGGAGGCGATCCGCGGCGTCGTGTTCACCTACGCCGCGCCGGGCATCGTGGCTGCGGTTCTACTCGGCCTCGGCCGGGCGTTCGGCGAAGCCATCGCCGTGAACCAGACGATCGGCAACCGGAACGCCATCCCGACCTCGTGGTTCGAGCCGGGCGACTCGCTCGGGAGCAAGATCGCCTCCGAGTACGTCGGCGCAACGAGCGTCGAGCAGGCGTCGTCGATCCTCTACCTGGCAGCGATTCTCATGGTCATCTCGCTTGCGACGAACGTCATTGCGCAGTTCATCGTCGTCCGCTTCGAGCGCGCACGGAGAGCGGTGTGAGCCAGCTGACTCAGGCCGATCCGTACGACATCACCGTCAAGTCGAACGGCCTGCGCCGCCGGCGCATCGTCGAGAAGGTCTTCGGGCTCGCCGCGGTCGGATCGGCCCTCCTCGCCTGCGGAATCCTGGTCGTCGTTCTTGGCACGCTCGTCTTCAAGGGCTTCAGCGCGCTCAGCGTCGACTTCTTCACGAAGCCGAGGCCGCTCTTCGGCGAGGAGGGTGGCATCGCTGACGCGCTCGTCGGCAGTGCGCTCATCGTCGGCATGGCGATGCTGATGGCGATCCCGTTATCGGTCCTCGTCGCCATCTACATCTCCGAGTACGCACGCCCGAAGGTGGCCCGTTCCCTGAAGGTCGTCCTCGATGTCCTGAACGGTGTGCCCGCGATCGTCGTCGGCATCTTCGTCTTCGGCATCCTCGTCGTGGGGAACGGGCAGAGCGCGGTGTACGGGGCGTTCGCGCTAGCGATCCTGATGCTCCCGATGGTCGCTCGCTCGACGCAGGAGATCCTCGAGGTGGTCCCACGCAGCCTCCGCGACGCGAGCTTCGCCCTCGGCGTCACGAAGTGGCGCACCACCTGGAACATCGTGCTCCCTGCGGCCATCGGCGGCATTCTCACGGGCGTCGTCATCGCCGTTGCCCGCGTCGCGGGTGAGACGGCGCCCCTCCTCTTCACGACGTCGATCGCCGCGAGCGTGGTCTCAGCGGACGTGTCGCAGGCGCTGCCGACGCTCCCGGTGACGATCTTCATCTTCTCGGAGTCGCCGGACCCGGGCGAGCAGGCCGCTGCCTGGGCGGCTGCGCTCGTGCTCATCGCGTTCGTCCTCGCAATGAACGTCCTCGCGAAGCTGTTTGCGGGCCGGAAGCGCCGTCAGCTCGAGGGCTCCTAGGACTTCTCTCCGTCTCCTACCCGCGCAAGGCGACCCTTGGCCGCCTTGCGCATGTCTGTGCGCGCAAGGGTGAATTCGCACATCACCCCTTGACCGGCGTATCGTGAAATGCTGAAAATCCCTGCACGGACCGGGGAAAGGCTCGCGTTTACGAAGAAGGGGCCGTCAATGCTGCTCTTGAGACACGCCAGTGCGGGCGCGCGACTCTCCTCTCCCGGAGTGGACCGCTTCCGGCGGCTGGACGAGGACGGTCGGATCGTGTCGCGCCAGCTCGTGTGGTCACTCGCCGACCGCGAGATCACGCAGATCGTCTCGAGCCCACTCGCGCGCTGTGTGGAGACGGTGGTCCCCCTTTCGGCGGCTCGAGGGCTCGCCGTCGAGACGCGGTGGGAGCTCGAGCCGGACTCCGAGCTCGACGACATCATGACGTTGCTCATCGACCTTCCCGAGTCGACCCTCGTGTGCACGCACCGTGAGGTCTTCGAGAAGCTGATCGGGTGGGACGCGCCCTGCGAGAAGGGCGCGATCTGGGTGCTCGAGCGGAACGGGCGGGAATTCGCGCCGACGCTCTATCTCGAGCCCCCGGTGGCGGTTCCGACCAGTCAGCGTCAGGTCGTCTGAGTCACTCGCGAACGATGCTGTCGAAGTACGTGCACGGGCAGACGCTGAGCAGCGACCGCGAGCTGCCGGCACTCGCCCATCCGCGTAACGCTCTGGACTAGGCAGCGACGGACTCGAGGCGCGCGAGCGCGCGCGCGGCTCCCTCGCGGAGCCCGCCCCTTCCGACCTCGAGCTTCGTGTCGAGCCGGCGTGCCACGTCGGCGAGGACGAGCGTCCCGCCGAGCAGGGTCTCGAGGCGCGTCTCGGTGACGCCGACGCCGGCGCCGATCGAGTGGCTTCCCTCACGGACGAGCCGGTCGGCGAGTGCGTCGAGCTTCTCTGCGCCGAAACGCGGGCCGACGATCCGGCCCACGGCGCGGGCGGTGCCGCCGACTGCGAGCGCGGCGTCCGGCCGTGGCGGCTGGAGCTCGGAGAGTAGGCGACGGACGCCCTTCCGCGCTCGCCAGAGATCCCTGCGGGTCGGCCTCGTGTGCGGGAAGAATGCGCGCGTGATGCGGAGGGCGCCCACGTCGCACGAACCCAACCACCCCGGCGCGCGAGCCTCGCCCCGGCCGACGGCGACCTCGCAGGACCCGCCTCCGAGGTCGACCACCGCGATCGTGCCGGCGTACCCGTCGATTGCGGATACGGCGCCCTCCCAGGCGAGCCGGGCCTCGTCCTCCGCGGAGAGGACCACGACGGAGGCACGCGTCGCGTCGACGAGGACGTCGACGAGCTCGTCGGCATTCGAGGCCTGCCGGCCGGGCGCCGTTACGATCGTCTCCAGGCGCTCGACTCCGAGCATGCGAGCCTGCTGGGCGAATCGCTCCGCGACGAACTCGAGCTCGTCGAGCTTGCGCGCGCGGATGCGTCCGAGATGGTAGGCGTCGTCACCGAGCCGGAGATACACGCGATCGCGCTCCACCTCGCGCATCACGCCGCCCTGCTCGACCGCGGCGACGAGCAGCCGAACCGAGTTCGAGCCGATGTCGATGATCGCCACCCGCATGGACGGCATTGTCGAGACTCCGTCGGCCGGGCTACCCCGCGCGCCGGTCGCGAGCGCCTCGGCGAGCGCGCTTGAGCGATCGTCGCATCATGGTCTCGTGGTGCGAGTGCATGCGCGAGCGCTTCTCCGGCACGACGCGCGTCCACTCCCCGTCGGCGTTGAGGATCCAGGCGTTCGTGTCATCTGCGAGAGCGCTGTCGAGGATCGCGTGGATCTCCTGCCGGACCCGGGCGTTCTCGACGGGCACGAGCACCTCGACGCGGTGATCGAGGTTGCGCTGCATCAGGTCCGGGCTGCCGATGTACGTGGCGACCCGCCCGTCCGCCTCGAACGAGTACACGCGGCTGTGCTCGAGGAAGCGCCCGACGATCGAGCGCACGTGGATGTTCTCCGATATGCCCTCGACGCCGGGCCGCAGCGCGCACGTGGAGCGCGCGATGACGTCGACCCTCGCTCCCGCCCGCGAGGCCGCGTACAGCTCGTCCACGATCTTCGGATCGACGAGGTGGTTGAGCTTGAGACGGATCCGTGCATGCTTTCCGTCGTTCGCGGCGGCGGCCACTGCGCGGATCTCGTCGACCAGGCCGCTCCGAAGCGTGAACGGCGCGACGAGGAGCTTTCTGAACTTCTGCGGCCGACCGAAACCGGTGATGTAGTTGAAGAGGTCGGCGACGTCGGCCGTGATGTCGTCGTCGGCCGTGAAGATCCCGAGGTCCTCGTACAGGCGCGCGGTGGCCGCGTGGTCGTTGCCGGTCCCGATGTGCGCGTAGCGGCGGAGAGCGTCTTCCTCGCGACGGACGATGAGCGTCATCTTCGCGTGGATCTTCAGGTCGGGAAAGCCGTAGGCGACGTGGACGCCCGCCTGCTCGAGCGCTCTCGACCACTCGATGTTGCGCAGCTCGTCGAAGCGGGCCTTCAGCTCGACGAGGCACACGGACTGCTTGCCGTCCTCGGCGCACTGGATGAGCGAGCCGACCAGGACGCTGTCGTCGCTCGTGCGATATACCGCCGTCTTCATGGCGATGACGTCCGGGTCGCGTACCGCGGCCTGGGCGAACACCTCGAAGCTCGCGCGGTACGAGCCGTACGGCTGGTGCACGAGGAGGTCGCCGCGGCGGATCTCCTCGAAGATCCGCGGTTCGTCCGTCTGCGCGTTTGCGAGCCGCGGCGGGATCGCCGGGATCCACGGCTCGACGGCGAGCTCGGGACGGTCGAGGAAGGCGAGCTCCCTGAGCTCCGACAGGTCGAGCGGACTCTCCACGCGGTAGACCTGCGTCTCGTCGGCGCCGAGTCCGCTCTGGAGCCGCGCGACCATCTCGGACGACGCGGACGAGCTCACCTCCAGGCGGACGACGTCGCCGAACCGTCGGCGCCTGAGCTGACTCTCGACGGCCTCGAGCAGGTCGTCGGCGTCGTCGGAGACCTCGAAATCAGCGTCGCGGGTGACACGGAACACGGCGCGCTCGAGGATGCTCACGCCGGGGAAGAGCGTCGGCAGGAAGTGGGCGATGATCTGCTCGAGCGGCACGTACAGGCCGCGCCCACTGACCTCGAGGAAGCGCGACAGGCCCTCGGGAATCTTGACCCGGGCGAACCGCTCTTCGCCGTTGTCGGGATCCTCGGCGAAGATGGCCAACGACAGCGAGAGGCCCGAGATGTACGGAAACGGCTGGCCCGGGCCCACCGCGAGCGGCGTGAGCACCGGGAAGATCTCGCGATGGAAGCGACGCTCGAGCTGCGCGAGCTGCTTGTCGGACAGGTCCTCGATGCCGCCGACCGTGATGCCCTCAGCGGCGAGCGCCGGCCGGAGCTCGCGCTTCCATAGCTTCGACTGGATCGCCGAGAGCTCGAGCACCCGCTCGCGAATGCGTGCGAGGGCCTGCTGTGGCGTCAGGCCGTCTGCCGACCGGACCGTGATTCCGGACTCCGCCTGGCCGAGGAGGCCGGCCACGCGCACCTGGAAGAACTCGTCGAGATTGCTCGAGAAGATCGCGCAGAACTTGACGCGCTCGAGCAGCGGTAGCGCCTCGTCGGTCGCGAGCTCGAGGACCCGCCCGTGGAACTCGAGATGCGAGAGCTCCCGGTTAAGGAGGGTTGTGCCTGCCGGTTTCGGTCGGACGCGCGTCGCCATCGCTGCATTGTGTATCGGCAGCGCACCCCGTGGGGTGAGCTTCCGGTGAAGGGAGGCGCCTTAGGCGTGCGCGGGGACGAGACGCCGGGTCTCGTAGCGGCGCGCAATGAAGGCAGCGGCCGCGATCGCGCCGGCGAGCAGGAAGACGATGAGGTCACCGGCGGGCAGCCTCGTGACCATCTCCATCATCGCCCCGACCACACCTGCGGCCGGGAGCGTCAGCACCCAGGCGACGGCGATATTCCCGGCGATCGGCCACCGAACGGCCGACAGGCCGCGGATCGAGCCGGCCCCCATCACACAGCCGGTGATCGTCTGCGTCGTCGACACGGGAAAGCCGTAGTGCGCGGTCGTCCAGAGGATCCCTGCGCACGCGGTCTGGGCCGCGAATCCCTGCGGCGGATCGATCTTCGCGATCCGCGTGCCCATCGTCCGGATGATCCGCCACCCGCCTGCGTACGTCCCGATCGCCATTGCGAGCGCGGACGAGACGATCACCCAGCTCGGCGGCCGGCTGAAGTCCTCGTTCAGGTGTCCGGAGACGACGAGGGCGAGCGCGATGATGCCCATCGTCTTCTGCGCGTCGTTCGTGCCATGCGTGAAGGCGACGAAGCTCCCGGAGACGATCTGAGCGCGGCGGAAGACCCGGTTCACGCGGGTGGGGGAGCGCCGCCGGATCACCCAGACGATGACCAGCATGAGGGTGAGCGCGGCAGCGAAGCCCACGACCGGCGACAGGACGCCCGGGATCACGACCTTGTCCCAGATCCCGTCCCAGTTGATGACGTCGAGCCCCGACGCGGCGATTGCCGATCCGGCGACGCCTCCGATGAGGGCGTGGCTCGAGCTGGACGGCAGGCCGAGGAACCACGTGATGAGGTTCCAGGTGATCGCGCCGACGAGACCGGCGAGGATCACGTCGAGGGTGATCGCATCCGGATTCACGATCCCCTTTGCGATCGTCGCGGCGACGGCGAACGACGCGAAAGCGCCCGCGAAGTTGAGGATCGCGGCGAGGAGAACGGCGGTGCGCGGCGTCAGCGCCCGGGTCGAAACGCTCGTCGCGATCGCGTTCGCGGTGTCGTGGAAGCCGTTCGTGAAGTCGAAGAAGAGCGCGACGATGACGACTGCGACCAGCGTGAGGTCCTCCACGTGCGCGCCTCAGCTCTTGACGAGGATGTTCGCGATCACGTTCGCGGCGGTCTCGCAGGCGTCGAGCGCACGCTCGAGCGCCTCGTAGATGTCCTTCCAGCGGATGACGATGAGCGGGTCGATCCCCGGGTCGCGGAAGAGCGCCGCAAGGGCGTCGCGGAGGACACGGTCGCCTTCGTCCTCGTACGCCTTGACCTGGACGAGCGCCTCCTGGACGCCGCGCATTCCCTTCAGGTTGTCGCATGCCGTCGCGAGTTGCTCGCACGCTCGGACGATGATCCGGCACTGCTCGACGGCG
>DASTYQ010000147.1:0-7651 GCA_035764775.1 Gaiellaceae bacterium | reverse complement strand
TCGAACGCGATCGGCGCGCTCGTCTTCGCCGGAGCGTCCCTCGCTTGCGGGCTCGCGCCCTCGTTCGGCGTGCTGGTCGGCGCCCGGTGCGTGCAAGCGGTCGGCGCCGCCCTTCTCGTCACCTCTGCCCTCGACCTGCTGTCACAGGGCGGGAGCGACGAGCGCGCCGTCCGAATCTGGGTCCTGGCCGGGGTCGTCGGCGCGGCCCTCGGACCGGCCGCTGGCGGCATCCTGACGCAGCTGCTCGGGTGGGAGTCGATCTTTCTCGCGCAGGTTCCGGTCGCGCTCGCGCTGCTGGTCGCGCTTCGCACGGTCGACGCCCGGCCGATCTCCTCGCCCGCCGGGCGACCTTCTTTCGCCGCGAACGCGGCGCTGCTGTTCGTCGCGGGCGGGCTGGTCGCCGCCTTGTTCCTCGTCGTGCTCCTTCTCGTAGACGGCTGGGGCATGTCGCCCGCCGCCGCCGGCGTGGTCGTGACGGTGATGCCGCTCACGGCGATCGTGGTCGGGCGTCTCCGCCTCGGGTCGCTCGGCGAGGTGCAGGCCGTCGCCTGCGGGGTGATCCTCTTGTCCGGCGGCCTGCTGGCGCTCGCGCTCATGCCGCGCGCCGGCTGGGGCTGGACGATCCCGCCGCAGCTGCTCGTCGGTGCCGGCCTCGGCCTCACGGTCGGCGGGCTGACGGAACTCGCGCTGCACGGTCGTGCCGAGCAGGTCGTGCACGGTGGCTGGACGCTCTCGGCACGGCACGCCGGAGTCGTCGTCGGCCTGGTGCTGCTCGCTCCGGTGCTGACGACCGCGCTCGACGAGAACCGTGACGAAGCGATTCGAGCCGGCGCGGCTGTCGTGCTCGACAGCCAGATCCCGCCGCTCGCCAAGCTCGGCGTCGCGCAGGACGTGCTCGCCGAGGTCGATCGCTCGGGCGACGCGGGCGAGCTGCCGGACGTCGAGCGCGCGCTCTCCGACCGACCCGACGACGACGAGTGGAGCGCGCTCGTCGGCGCGCTGCAGGATCAACTCGACCGGGCGGTGACGAGCGCGTTCTCGGGCCCGTTCCTGCTCGCGGCGGCCCTGACCCTCTGTGCGCTCGTGCCGCTGCCGTTCGTGCGACGGCGGCAAGCGTGAAGCGCTTCGTTCCGCTCCTCGCGGCGCTCGGGCTCGTCGCGTGCGTCGTCGTCCCGTATGTCGCGCTGGGTGGGGGTTCCTTCGAGCCGACGCCCGTCGCCGATCCGTGTCAGCCCCGCACGCTGGCCGAGGCGGAGGGCCTGGGGGAGACGATCGAGCGCATTGCGCTTCGTGCCGTGGACGGGGTGGCTTGCGACCTCGGCGTCTCGCGCGAGGACCTCGTGCTGGCGCTCCGCAGCGAGGAGGCGTTCGACTCGTTCTCGGCCGAGCACGGCATCGAGCGCGAGGAGGCCGAGCAGGCGATTCACGACGGCCTCGTGCGTGCGGTCGACGAGGCGGAGGAGGACGGCACGCTCCCCGGCCTGATCGCTCCGCTCGTCCGCAAGGCGGCGGAGGAGGTGCCGCCCTGGCTCGTCCTCGAGACGCTCGAGCGGCTCGGAAGTTTCCTACCTTGACCAGCATTCGGCTGGCTGCTCGGCATCGCCGCCGTACGCGGCCGTCCACCGAGCACGTCAGTCGAGGTCGGGCAGCTCGGCGAGCCAGGGCGTGCGGTAGCCCGACTCGTCCCAGACGACCGGGAAGAACGACTCGTCGAGCGCGAGGTCTCCGTGTCGGCGGTAACGCGAGTAGGTGACGTCGACGTTCGTCTCGTGGAATCGCGTCTCGACGGGCACGAAGTGCGAGACGAGCGCCATGCGAGCGACGGTACCCGAGACATTGGGCGCTGAGCCGTGCCACGTGAGGCCGTGGTGGAAGGACCCTCCGCCCGGCTTGACCACGACCGGCACGGTGTCGAGCTCGGCGCCCTCGGGCGCCGCTTCGCGAGCACCGACGAGCCAGTCGTCGGGCGCATGGAACTGCGAGCGCGCCGGAGGCGACTTCGGCCACATGTGCGAGCCGCGCACGAACTCGAGCGGTCCTGCGTCCGCCTGGGTCTCGTGGAGTGAGATCCAGCACGTGACCATCTCCGGCGGCACGAGGTAGTCGGCGTACGAGGAGTCCTGGTGGAAGCCGATCGCCTTCGTGCCCGGCGGCTTCCAGAGGACGTTGTCCTGGAGGATCCGCACGCCGTGGTACCCGGCGAGCTGCGCTGCGAGTCGTCCTGTTCGCTCGGACAAGACCTGCGCGGCCACGACGTTGTCCGACTTCCATGCATTGCAGAGCTGGCGAGTGCGGTCCTCCGGGTCGCGCCCGGGCACCCAGTTGACCTCGTCAGGGCGGATCCCCGTCTCGTACTCGCCCTCGAAGAGCTTCAGGTGGCGCTCGCGCAGCAGCTCGAGCCCCTGCTCGGGGACGAGGCCCTCCTCGACGATCAGGAAGCCGTCGTGACGGAAGGCCTCGACCTGATCGCGCGTGAAGCTCTCGATCAGGAGCGCGGCCTCGTCTTCTCGGGGTCGTAGAAGGGGACGCGCACGACCGTCGCCGCGATCCTCTTTTGGAGTCCGTCGAGCTTGCCGACCTCGAGCTTCATGTCCAGGTCGGCGTACTGGACGGCGACGCGTGCGAGCGCGATGTTCTTTTTGAGGATCGGGCTGCGCGTGCCGCTCGTGACGACACCGACGCGCTGCCGGCCGACGTAGACCTCGTCGCCGTGCCCGGCGGTCTCGTTGCCGTCGAGCTCGAGGCCGACGAGCACGCGTTGCGGATGGGCGGAGCGCTCCTCGAGGGCGGCACGGCCGACGAAGTCGTCGTCCGTCCGGAGGTCGACCGCGAAGCCGATCCCCGCCTCGAAGGGGTCGACCTGGTCGTCGAACTCGTAGCCGGCGAAGATCAACCCCGACTCGATCCGGAGCATGTCGATCGCCTCGAGGCCGAGTGGCGTCAGGCCGTGCTCCGCGCCGGCCTCCCAGATCGCGTCCCACACCGCCGGCCCGTCCGCGGGATGGCACCACACCTCGTAGCCGAGCTCGCCCGTGTAGCCGGTCCGCGACACGACGATCGGAATGCCGTCATAGGTCCCGATGCGGCCGACCGTGAAGCGGAACCACGTGAGGTCCTCGAGCGACGTCTGTGTCGGCGGAGTCCAGACGATCTTCTTCAGGAGCTCGCGGCTCTCCGGCCCCTGCACGGCGAGGTTGTGGAGCTGATCCGTGGACGGCTTCACCCAGACCTTCAGCCCGTCGCGCTCGGCGAGCTCGTTCAGCCAGATGCCGTCGTACTCGTCGCCGCCGACGAAGCGGAAGTTGTCCTGCCCGAGCCGGTAGACGGTTGCATCGTCGATCATCCCGCCGGTCTCGTTGCAGACCGCGGTGTACGTGACCTGGCCGACCGAGAGCCGGCGTGCGTCGCGCGTGATCGCTTTCTGGACGAGCGCCTCCGCGTCGGGGCCGAGGATCTCCCACTTGCGCAGCGGCGACAAGTCCATGATCGCGACCCTCTCGCGGCAGGCCCAGTACTCGGCGATCGCGCCTTGGTTGTCGAAGCAATGAGGCAGCCAATAGCCGCGGTACTCGACGAAGCTCTTCGTGAGCTCGCTCGTGCGCGGATGGAACGTCGTCTCGCGTGTGAGCACGGGATCGGCGTCGGCGGTGACGCGGCGCGCGATCGCGACCGAGAAGGTGTTGTCCGGCGCGTACACCCGCACGTGAATCGGCGTGATCTGCCAGCCGTTCGCAGGGTCGATGTCGTCGGGACACGCGGACGACGCGCACACGAGGTCGCTCATCGCCCGCAGCAGCACGTAGTCGCCGGGGCGCGACCACGGCTCGTCCATGACGAAGACGTTGTTGGCGTCGAACCCGGTGTTGTAGAAGAAGTTCAGAGCCTCCCAGCCTGCCCGCTCGGCGATGCCGAAGGGCGTGACCTGGGCATTGAAGTTCTCGGTGCAGTTGACATGCCCCGGGTAGCCCTTGTCCTCGTAGTACTTCGCGGTACAGGCGAGCCCGAACGTGTCGTGCCGGCCGACGGTGTCGCGAACGACCTCGATGAGCGGGTCCTGATCGACGTCGTAGAACTTCCCCTGCAGGCCGGGCATCGGATACGCCTGGCCCATGAGCGAGCGCGTCGTCGTCGCATCGAGCCCGCGCTCGAGCCCCGACTCGAGCTTGCTGCGGTGGAAGGCGAGGAAGTCCGAGCACTGCTTGCCCTCGACGTCGATCACCTGGATGAACTCGCCCGTTCGTACCTCGTAGGCAAGGGCCGTCGCCGAATCGACCCGGAAGTCGAGCCGCGGCTCCGCGAGCGGGGGAGGGAGCTCCTGCTGCTCGTAGCTTCGAGGTGTCGCGCGTCGCACCTCAACGAGAAGCTCGGAGGGCGGAGGCGCGCCGTCGACGATGCGGCCGGCGGGAGCCGCCACGACGACCGTCACCGCTCGCTCGGCCCTGAACGCCTGCGCGGATCCCGCGGGCGACCACTCTCCGAAGAGCCGGATGGCGGTCGCCTCGGCGGGGTCGAGCCCGCGCGAGCCGAGCTCGTGCGCGAGCAGGCTCCCGTTGCGATCGGCGAGCGCCGCCCGGATCACGGTAGCCGGGGCGTCCGCCCTGGCGGCGACCGCGGCAGCGTCGTCGCGTCCGTCCGCTCCCAGGACGGACACCTCCGCGGCCTGGCTCCCGCGCGTGTCGACGACGGTCATTCGCTCGTCCGGCCCGAGCCCGAACACCGTCGCGCCTCCGGGCCGCACGAGGTACGTCTCGAGGAACGGATCCTCCGGAAGCAGCCCCCGGATTAGGGCCGGTGCGCTCACCTCACGACGCCGGTGCCGGCGCCTTCGCCTCCATCTCGGCCGCCTCGGACATGAGCTTCTCGGCCAGCTCCCGCTTCCCGTCGGCGTCGAGTTTCTTCACCTCGTTCTCGACCGCACGCCGGTTGTAGGACTGGTTCCAGTAGTCCAGCGAGTCGAAGCCCAGGAGGACGGCCTTGCCGACGAACTGGCGCAGCACCTCGTTCGTCGGGCCCATGACCCATCCCGCCTTCGCGTCGCGGAGGTAGCGCTCGAGCTCCATGTCGCGCTTGTAGCCGGAGCCTCCACACGCGTGGAGCATCTTGTCCACGACGTTGGCGGTGTTCTGGGCCGCCACGAACTTGATCTGCCAGGCCCAGTGCAAGTAGTTCCCGCGTGCGAGCACGCCCGGCTCGAGCACGATCGTGTTGTTCTCGGTGGCTCCGTCGAACGCCTGGGCAACCGAGTACACGAACATCCGCGCTGCATTCGTCTCCATGACGGCCTGGCCCACGTAGTCCTGGATGGTCGGGTAGTCCGCGACGCGCATCCCGACGTCGACGTGTCGCTTGCGGGTGGTGTGGCGCTTCGCGATGTCGATGGCGCCGAACGCGAGCCCGTTCCAGCACGAGGACGACCCGATCAGGAACCACGGGTCGACGGCCTCGTCGTTCGAGGTCGCGCCGTCGCCCTCTGGCCCGACGAGCTGGGTGCCGGGGATCTCGACGTCGGTGAACGAGATCGCCCCGGACTGGTTCCCGCGGAGCCCGAGCGCGTCCCAGAGCGACGGCTGCGCCTCGCAGTGCTCCTTGTCGACGACGAAGACCGACAGGTCGTCGTAGCCCTTGAAGTCGGGGCTGGTCGTCTGCAGCACGTAGAAGTCGGCGAATCCGCCGGAGGTCGTCCACGACGCCTTCTTGTTGATCCGATACCCGCCGTTGACGCGCTCGGCGCGTGAGCTCACGGGGTACCAGAAGTGCGAGCCCGTCTCGGGATCCGAATACGAGAGCGTCCCGATCAATCCCGTGTTGAGTGGCCGGATGTACTTGTCGACGATCTCGGGGGTCGGGCGCAGCATCAGGGCTGCGACCGCCCCGATGTGCATGACGTAACACATGGCGGTCGAGGCGCAGCCGTAGCGCGCGATCGTCTCGCACGTCATCGAGAAGGCAACGTGGTTCTCGCCGAGCCCGCCGTACTCCTCGGGGACGATCAGTCCGAGAAAGCCGTGCTCGCCGAGCAGCTCGAGGTTGCGGCGCGGGAAGAGCAGCTCGTCGTCCGAGCGCTTCGCGTTCGCGCGCATCTCTTTCTCGCAGAGCTCGATGAGCGTCGCGCGGAGCTCCTTCTGGCGGTCGGTCAAGACCCAGTCGGGATCCCAGTCGTAGCCGAGCCCCCAGAACGGCTCGCCTCCCCACATCTTCTCGGACATGCTCACCTCCACCGGATTGGCGTTCTCGCGGATCCATCCTAGGCGGCGCCGGAGATCTGCAGCAAGGCAGGCCCTGTCGCTCGGTCAGGTTCGGCGACGCGCCGGGCGCGAGCCGCCTACCCGGTGGCTGCGAGAACGGCGAGGAGGTCGTCGCCGTAGCGCTCGAGCTTGACGGGGCCGAAGCCCTTCACTGCCGCGAGCTCCTCCAGCGACTGCGGGCGGATCGAGGCGAGCTCGCGAAGCGTCGCGTCGTGGAGGACGACGTACGCCGGCACGGCATCCTCCTGCGAACGCTCGAGGCGCCAGCTGCGAAGTCGCACGACGAGCTGCTCGTCGACGGTCGCGTCGCCGCCTGCTCGGATCTGCGGTGGCGGTGACGAGCGGTCGACCTGCAGGACACGGAACCCGTCGGACGTCGTCACCTCGACGAGCGCGCCCGAGCGCTCCACCAGCTGCACCCAGCGGCGAACGTCGGCGTCGGTGGCCGCCGCCAGGAGCCGGTAGGCGCCCGAGCGTCGTGCCGATGGTGGCGCCTTGAGGGAGCCACGCAGCGTCGCGACCAGGCTCCGGCGCCCGAGCGGCCACGTGAGCGACGCGACCGCGTCGACGATCGCCTCGCCGACGTCCTCGGGGAGGGGCGGCGGCGGGCTCGAGATCGAGGCGGACCCGCGCGTCAGAGGCGCACAGACGTCGCAGGTGCCGCACGGCGCGGCGAACTGCTCGCCGAAGTGGAGCGCCACCTGTTCGTGACGGCAGGTTCGGGTCTCCGCGAACGCGACGATCCGGTCCGCACGAGACTCGGCGACGAGTCGTGCGCGGTCGAGAATCCCTTCGACGCGCTCGCGCGCATCCTCCGGAGCGGCCTCGAGCGCGATCCGCATGAGCCGGCCTTCGTCGAAGTCGCGACGCACGAGGCCGGCCTGCTCGAGCATGCCGACGAGAACGCGCACGTCGCGTTCGGGGACGAGCGGCGCGAGGTCGTCGGGATCGACGAGTCCGTCTCCCTCTCCGATCCGTCGGTAGATCGCTCGCAGCTCGGCGGCCGTGGGCACGTCCGAGACGGCGAATCGCCTCAGCGCTGTTGCGTCGGACGGGTTCGCCAGAAGGAGCGTCTGGCTCGGCTCGCCGTCGCGTCCGGCACGGCCCACCATCTGGACGTACCCCTCGAGCGAGTCCGGGTAGTTCACGAGGCAGACGAGCCTCACGTCGGGCTTGTCGATCCCCATCCCGAACGCCGTCGTCGCGACGACCGCTTGCGTGTCGCCGGACACGAAGTCGTCCTGCACGCGCGTCCGCTCCTCTGCCTCGAGTCCGGCGTGGTAGTGCTCCGCCCGCACCCCGTGGCCGCGGAGAACTCGCGCCAGCTCCTCCGTCGAGCGACGCGAGCGCGCGTAGACGATCGCGGAGCCGCCGCGCAACGACCGTAACCGCTCGACGAGGATCTC
>DASTYQ010000146.1:0-7956 GCA_035764775.1 Gaiellaceae bacterium | reverse complement strand
GGGGATCGGCTGGACGACCTTCGAGCTGCTCGTGATCGCAACCGCTGCCTCCGCGCTCTCGGACGAGCTGTTCGGATTCGAGGCGAAATGGATGTGGACGCTCGTCTTCGGCGCCTGCGCGCTGGTCCTCGCGCTGCTCGGTCCGATCGGCTTCGTCCGCCGCTTCATCCGCCGCTTCGCGGTCTGGGCGGTGCCGCTCGCCCTCGTCTACCTCACCTGGTGGACGCTCGACGGCGCCGACTTGTCCGCGCTCTGGAACGCCGACGGCGAAGGCGGCCTGAGCGTGTGGCAGGGCGCGGACGTCGTCGTCGGCATCACGGTGTCATGGATTCCGTATGCCGCCGACTACACGCGCTTCTCGAGGACGCGGCGCGGAGCGCTCGGCGGGACGGGCATCGGCTACTTCGTCCCGGACGTCTGGCTGCTCGCGCTCGGCGCGGTCCTCGTCCTCTCGCGCGATCTCACCGATCCCTCGGCGCTCCCGACCGCAGTGGTCGCGGGCGGCTTCGCCGCAGTTCTCGCCCTCTTCGCGCTACTCGTGACCGAGACCGACGAGGCGTTCGCGAACGCCTACTCGGCGGCGGTCTCGCTGCAGAACGCGGTGCCACGCGCGCCGCAGGCAGTACTCATCGCCATCGTCACGGCGATCGCGACAGCAGGAGCGCTCGTGGCCGACTTCACGAAGTACCAGAGCTTCCTCCTCCTCCTGGGCTCGATCTTCGTCCCGCTCTTCGCGGTCCTGCTTGCCGACTGGCTCGCCGCAGGAGCCCACTACACGTCCGAGGACGTGTTCGACTCACCGGCATGGCGACCGGGCCTCATCGCCGCGTGGATCGCCGGCTTCGCGCTGTACCAGTGGTTGTTCCCGACGGGGCCGGGATGGTGGGTGGAGCAGGTCGCGAAGGTGAATCCGCCCGAGTGGGGCATCGGCGCCACGGTGCCGAGCTTCCTGGTGGCGTTCGGGATCGCGAGCATCGTCGCCCTGCTCGCTCGTCGCGGAGCGACCGGAGCGGCACCCGCGTGACCGGGCTCGCAGTTCTCGGGAACCTCTCGCGCGACGTCGTCGCCGGAGCCGAGGCGCGTCCCGGCGGAGGAGTGTTCTGGAGCACGCGCGCGCTCGCGCGGCTCGGCATCGAGGCGAGCGTCACAGCAGCCTGCAGCGCTGACGACCGGCCGCAGCTTCTTCCGCCCCTCGAGGCGTTCGGGCTGCCCGTCACGTGGATCGAGTCGTCGAGGACGACCGCCTACAGCTTCCACTACGAGGGCGACCGGCGAATCATGCGGCAGGACGCGGTCGGCGATCCGTGGAGCGCCGAGCAGGCAGTCGCAGCCGCCGGCGACGCCGCGTGGGTGAACGTGTGCGCGCTCACCCGCACCGACTTCGCCCCGGAGACGCTCGAGGCACTCGCAAGCGGCGGGCGGCAGCTCCTGGTCGACCTTCAGGGGCTGGTGCGAACGGCAACCGTCGGGCCACTGCACACGGATCCGCACATCGGCGACGCCCTCCGCCACGTCGAAGTGCTGAAGCTGAACGACGAGGAGGCCGTGACCCTCGTCGGGAGCGCGAAGCCGCAAGCGCTCCAGGAGCTCGGCGTGCCGGAGGTGATCCTCACGCTCGGCTCCCAGGGCGCCTGGGTCATCACGCCGGCAGGCTACGAGCATGTACCTGCAATCCCGGTGGAAGGTCCCGTCGATCCCACCGGTGCAGGCGACACGTACTCGGTGACCTACGTCGTGCAGCGCCTCTCCGGGGCCGAGCCGGTCGAGGCCGCCCGCACCGCGGCCGAGACCGTCTCCGCCTTGATGGCGATTAGAGCCTGAACTCGCCGCGCGCGACCACGACGGCACGCCCACCGCAGTCGACGCGAACGATCTCGCCACCGGCCGCGTCGGCTCGGGCGAAGAGCGTCGACGGCCGCCCGATCTCGGCTCCTTGCGAGATCTCGATCCACTCTCCCCATTCGACGAGTCCGTGCCGGCCGAGGTGACACGCGATCGGTCCGGCTGCCGAGCCCGTCGCGGCGTCCTCACCGCGCGGCCAGAACATGCGCGTCTTCCACCGCGAACCGTCGCCGGCGACACAGTTCACGCCGGTCACGCGGAAGGACGCGATCGCCGCGAGATCGGGCGCGAGCGCCGCCACGGCCTCCTCGCTCGCGAGCGTCACGACGATGTGCGTCGCGCCGTTGTCGTACAGCTCGACCGGTAGCTCGGAGCGCTCGAGGCCGAGCACTTCCAGGAGCCGCGCCGCGTCCTCGAGCGGCTCGATCGCCGGAATCGGTTGCTGCATTCGCCCGAAGACGAGCGCGCCCCCCTCGTCGCGATCGATCTCGACCGGGACGATTCCGGATCCCGTCTCGAGCTCGAGGACGCCGCGCTGGAGCGGCTGCGCGAGTGCCCAGGCCGTCCCCAGGACGGGATGACCCGCGAACTGCATCTCGTGATCGGGGTTGAAGATCCGGACGCGCGCCGTTCCTCCCTGCTCCGGCGGCAAGACGAACGTCGTCTCGGAGAAGCCGGTCTCCAGCGCGAGCGCCTGCATGGTCACGTCGTCGATCGCGCGTGCGTCGGTGAAGACGGCAAGCTGGTTTCCCACGAGCGCCCTGTCGGTGAAGACGTCGACGACGAGGAAGCGGTGCGTCGGCACCGCGGCACCCTAGACCACCGGCGCGCATATCGTCTCGGGCCGTGGCGCACGCCATCGTGGTCTCGGAGCTCACGAAGTCGTACGGAGACGTGGAGGCGCTCCGCGGCGTCAGCTTCGACGTCGCCGAAGGAGAGGTGTTCGGGCTCCTCGGGCCGAACGGTGCCGGCAAGACGACGACGGTCGAGATCCTCGAAGGCTACCGCCGGCGCGACGGCGGAACCGCGACGGTGCTCGGCTTCGACCCCGGCACAGCGCCGCGCGGGCTTCGCCAGCGGATGGGAGTCGTCCTCCAGCAGTCCGAGCTGAGTCCCCTCCTCACCGTGCGCGAGACGCATCGCCTGTTCGCCGGCTACTTCGCGAACCCGCGCGACGTGGACGAGGTGATCGAGCAGGTCGGCCTCGCGGAGAAGCGCGACGCGCGTGTGAAGTCGCTGTCGGGGGGTCAGAAGCGGCGCCTCGACCTGGGCGTCGCGCTCGTCGGGAACCCCGAGCTCGTCTTCCTCGACGAGCCGACCACCGGCTTCGACCCGGCCGCGCGCCGTGCCGCCTGGGAGCTCGTTCGTTCGCTGCGATCGCTCGGCACGACGATCCTCCTCACGACGCACTACCTCGACGAGGCACAGCAGCTCGCCGATCGCGTGGCCGTGCTTCGGGACGGCGTGATCGTGAGCCAGGGAGCACCCGCGGACCTGATCGGCGACGTGCTGACGACCGAGATCCGCTACCTCCGCGACGGTGAGCGCGTCGTCGTCACGACCACTGAGCCGACGCGCGTGCTCAGCGAGCTGACAGCCGACGCGCTCGCATCCGGCCGTGAGCTCGAGCAGCTGGAGGTGCGCCGCCCGACGCTCGAGGACGTCTACCTCGAGCTGGTCGGAGAGGAGAACGAGTGACCACGCTCGTCCACCAGCTCCGCTTCGAGCAGAAGACGTTCTGGCGAAGCCGCGAGGCAGCCGTGTTCATCTTCGTCTTCCCGCTACTCCTCTATGCCCTGCTCGGGTCGGTCTACGGAGACGACATCGACGGCGTGCCGGCCGTGGACGTCCTCCTTGCCGGCCTCTTCGGATACGGCGCGGCGAACACCGCCTTCGGCGGCCTCGCGATCGTGCTCGTCGTCCGGCGCGAGGCAGGCGTCCTGAAGCGCATCCGCGCGACGCCGCTCCCGCCCGGGACCTACCTCACCGCGGTCTTCTTGTCGACGCTCGTCACCTTCGCGCTGCAGGCAGTCGGACTGCTCGTCCTCGGCGGTCTCGTCTTCGACGCGAGCATGCCCGCGAACTGGCTCGGCTTCGCCGGTGCGATCGTCCTGGGTGTCGCGTCCTTCGCGGGGATGGGGTTCGCGGCCGCTGCGCTCATCCGCTCCGCCGAGGGCGTCTCGGCCGTCGTCAACGTCGTCATCCTCCCGATGGCGTTCCTCTCCGGCTCGTTCGGACCGACGCAGGACTTTCCCGCGGTCCTGCAGGCAATCGCGGACCTCCTGCCCTTGACCTACTTCCTCGATGTCGTCAACGGCGTCTACCTCGACGGCGACTCGCTGTTCGCGGATCCGAAGGCGCTGCTGATCACGCTCGCCTGGGGCGCCGCAGGCGCCGTCGTGGCACTCCGCCGCTTCGGCTGGATGCCGCGCGAGCGCTAGCGGTTGTTGAGCAGCGAGAGGAAGTAGAGGAGCTGCGCGATCGCGGCGAGCGCACCCGCGACGTAGGTCCAGGCGGCCGCGTTGAGCGTCGCCTCCACACCTGCCGCTTCATTCGAGGCGACGAGCCCGAGGTCCGAGAGCTGCCGCTTCGCGCGCTTCGACGCGTCGAACTCGACGGGGAGCGTCACGAACTGGAACAGGACGGCCACCGCGTACAGCGCGATCGCAAGGACGATGAAGCCCGCGATCTGGAGGAAGATCCCGCCGAGCAGGAAGAGCATCCAGATGTTCGAGGCGAACTGCACCGCGGGGAACAGCGCGCTGCGGAACTTGAAGAACGTGTAGGACTTCGCATGCTGGATCGCGTGACCGGTCTCGTGAGCCGCGACTGCAGTCGACGCGACCGACACGCCCTGGAAGACCTCCGGGGAGAGGTGCACCGACCGGCTCCGTGGGTCGTAGTGGTCGGAGAGCGAGCCCGGCGTCTCCTCGACCGGCACCTCGTTCAGGCCGTTCGCGTCGAGGACGCGCCGCGCGACCTGGGCGCCCGTCATGCCGTTGGCGACGTGCACCTGGAGGTTCTTGGCAAAGGTCGACTTCACCCGGTGCTGGGCCCAGAAGCCGAGCACCATCGGGACGATGAAACAGACGATCCAGATCACGGAGGGGATGGTATCCGCCGTATCCCTCGACCCTGCAAGGGCAGGGGGTTCGAGTACGCGGCTTCTTAACTCTCCGCCTGCAGCGACTGACACGACGGCGCGTCGGCGAACGCCTGCTGCAGCTCGGCCTTCGAGTCCTCCGCGACGTTCGCATTCTGGAGTGACGTCACCGTCGTCGAGATCGCCGTCTGGAGCGCCGCGAAGTCCGGTGCGAGCGCGGCGAGCTGCTGGAGGAACTCGCCCGCGGGAGCGTCCGCGGCGGCCTCGGCGTTCTCCTTGAGCTCGTCGAAGCTCGACTCGAGCTCCGCGGCGGACTGGTCGAGCTGCTGCTGGAGCTCTTCGCCCTCCTCGAGATCCGGCGGGCCGAGGTCGCGTAGCTCTGTCACGAGCTCGGTCGTCGCGTCCTCCGCCTCGTCGAGCCTGTCGCGGAGCGTGTCGGCTGTGAGGGTCTCACCACCGACGTCAGCCAGCGACGTGATCGAGTCTCGCCAGTCGGAGAGGCTCGTGCAGACCTCGCCCGCCCACTCTTCCGTCGTTTGCGGACCGTCGTCGTCGCTCAGGCGCATCGCGATCGCGGCGATGACGATCGCGGCGATGCCGATGACCACGGCGGCGATGAACCAGTTCCTTCGCACCAGTGGTCGAGTCTAATGCGACGTCCCCGCGAGCCTGGCCGGATAATCGATGCGTGATCGACTGCGTCGTCATCGGGGCGGGCCAGGCAGGACTGGCGGCGAGCTTCCACCTGAGTCGACTCGGAGTCGAGCACGTCGTCCTCGAGCGAGGCCGGGTCGCGGAGACGTGGCGCACGCGCTGGGACTCGTTCCACCTGAACACGCCGAACTGGTGCACGCAGCTTCCCGGACTCGACCTCGCGGGCTATGAGCCGGACGCGTTCGCAACACGCGCCGAGATCGTCGAGCAGATCGCGGGATACGCGACGAGCATCGGCGCTCCCGTCAGAACGGCGGACGTGAGCGCGCTACGCGAATCAGGGGGCAGTTTCGAGCTCGAGCTTGCCGACGACGCACTCGACGCGCGCAGTGTGGTTGTCGCGACGGGGGCGTTCCAGCAGCCGCTCGCCAACAGCGCGGTCGAGGACGTGCCAAGCGGAGTCGTCCAGCTGCACACGTCTGCGTACCGCAACCCGGGCCACCTCCCCGACGGCGCCGTGCTCATCGTCGGCAGCGGTCAGTCCGGCTGCGAGATCGGCCTCGAGCTCCTGGAGTCCGGACGCGAGGTCCATCTCTCGCTCGGCCGCTGCGGTTGGTTCCCGCGACGGTATCGCGGCCGCGAGCTCATGCGTTGGATCGTCGACGTTGGCGTGGCCGACGACACGCCGGACGTGCTCCCGAGCCCGAGCGCGCGGGTTGCGGGCAACGTCGTCGTGTCGGGCTCACGCGGCGGCCGCGACTGCAACGCCCTCGTCCTCGAGCGCGCCGGCGCCCGTCTCTACGGGAGATTCGAAGGATTCCGCTCGGGCCGGGCCGTCTTTGCCTCCGACCTCGATGCCAGCCTGGAGTACGCGAGGGAGTGGGAAGCGAATCTCGCTCGGCGCTGTGACGAGTGGGCACAGACGACGGGCCTGGACCTGCCGGCGGCCGTGCCGGAGGCCGAGCGTCCGCGCCGCCACCACGATCCGACGGAGCTCCGACTCGACCGCGCTGGCGTCAGGACCGTGCTGTGGGCGGGTGGCTTTCGTCCGGCGTTCTCCTGGATCGACCTCCCGATCTTCGACGAGCTGGGGTTCCCGCGCGCAACACGCGGCGTCACCGATGTGCCGGGGCTCGCGTTCGTCGGGCTCCCGTGGCTGCACAAGCGCAAGTCGCCGCTCCTCCTCGGCGTCGGCGACGATGCCGCGCACGTGGCGGACGCCGTCGCCGCACACCTCAGCGGAAGCTGAGGCATTCGGCCGGATCGGAGACCGCTGGGTGTAACAACGGTCGGCTGGCGACCCATACGACCGAAGGCCCCGCCAAAGCGAGGCCCTCGGATGATCCGTCCTGGGTCGCGCCTACACGAGACCCTGGTTCTTCCACTTGCGGTAGATCCCCTGCGCCTTCTTCGAGAACGCCGACACGGCCTCCTCGGGCGTCTGCTTGCCCTGAGCCACCTGGGCGAACATCTGCGGGATGAGCCACGTGTTGTAGACCTCGTCCATCACCGGCGTCGTGTTCCCCGGGTGGCCGGGATTCGTGGTGTACCGCTCGGCGATCGTCGCCAGGACCGTGTACTTGCCCTTGGGCTTGTGGGAGTCCTGAGCGCAGAGCTTGCGGATCGTCTTGAACCCGCCTTTGACCGCACCGGTCCAGGGCGGGAAGTTGTAGTAGAGGCTGCGCATGAAGTGCTCGCGGTACCCGAGCTGCTGATCGATGGCGAACTTCTGAGCCGCCTCCTTGTTCTTCGCGAACTTCCAGATCAGGTACACGCCCATCACGTGCTCGTTGCCGAGCCGCATGTGGGGACCGCGAGGAATCGCGGCCAGCCACGAGTCGTCCGACAGCGCCTGGTTGCCCGACTGCTCCGCCGAGCGCTCGATGGAGATCGCGTTCAACGCCATCGACAGTCGGCCGGCGAGGAACGCCTGGTTGTTCGATGCCGCCGTCCAGGCGAACACCTCGTCGGACATGCCGTTCCGGTAGATGTCGCGCATCGTCTTCAGGGCCTCGATCGCGCCTTTCCTGTTCGAGCCCTGCCCGATGACGATGCGGTTCTGCTCGTTCTGGATGAAGCCCCCGTAGCAGTACAGAAGGCTCGTCAGGAACATGTTGGAGTCGATCTCGTTCGACATGCCGAGGCCGACCGGGTGCCCGATCGCCTTGAGCTTGGCCGCTCCCTTGCGCACGTCCTCCCACGTGTTGAGGCTCACCCCGGTCTGCTCGAGGAAGCTCTTGCGGTACTGCACCGGGTCGGGCGCGTAGCTCTCCGGGAAGCCGTAGAACCTCTTCGTCTTCGGGTTGTAGGTGGCCTTTCTGGCGACTCTCGACAGCGGCCCGAGCTTCCTGGTGACC
>DASTYQ010000145.1:0-2688 GCA_035764775.1 Gaiellaceae bacterium | reverse complement strand
TCGGCGTCACCTGCACGCTCGACGCCGACGCGAAGACGCTCACGGTCGACGAGCCCGCTCTGCGCTAGTCACCTTCTCCCCGTCGTCGTGGTGGACGAAGAGGCCGCGCACGACGCCGATCACCTGAGTCCGCAGAGGCGGTCCGGGCGGACCTGGGGGCTGTGACCACGCGTACGCGAACTCGGCGCCGAGCAGCAGGATCCAGGCGACGACGTAGACGAAGAAGAGGAACGTCATCACGCCTGCGAGCGAGCCGTAGATGAGGTTGTAGCGGGAGAAGTCGGAGAAGACGATCGCGAGGACCTTCGTCGCGCCCCAGATGCCGACGGCGGTGAGGATCGCGCCCGCGATCGCTCCGCGGCGGCGGATCCGGCGTGCGGGGACGAAGCGATAGAGGAGGAGCACGGTCACCGCGATGGCGACGAGCTGCACGCCGTCGCGAAGGAGGAGGCCGGACGGCGTCTCGATCCCGGCCCACTTCGTGAAGCGGTCGACGAGCTCGCTGAAGAATGCGCCGAACGCCGACAGGCCGACGATGAAGATGACCAGGATGCCGGCGGCCGCGACGAGGACGAAGTCGACGAGCTTCGCTCGGACCGCCGGCCGCCCGCGATCGACCTTCATCGCGGTCTCGAGCCCGAGACGGATCGACGCCATCATCCCGGAGGCGCCCCAGAGCAGCGCGACCAGCGAGACGAGCCCGATTGCCGACAGCGGCGTCGCGATCTGCTCGATCGAGGTCTGGACGTTGCCCTGGCCGGACTGGGAAACGGGCAGGATGTCGAGGATCTCGTCGATCACGTTCTGCCGCAGCTCGTCGTCCTGGAGCACGAGACCGAAGATCGAAACGAGCGCGATCGCCAGCGGGAAGAGCGAGAACAGGACCCGGTACGCGATCGCGGCCGCGTACTGCGTGCAGCGGTCGGCGAACATGTCCTCGATCGCCTGCGGGAGCGACCGCACGACGCCGCGCAGGACGCCGGCCAGGTGCTCGAGTGGCCTCCGCGCGAGTCGCTCGACCCTGCCCGAGGGCTCGGCGGCGCCGTCAGTCATCGGTCTGAGTGTACGGCGGCGCAACGACTGCGACGCATCGCGTAGGGGGCGGGACAGGTCCGGCCCTACCGCGACTGCGGCGCGGACAGCCGGTGGAGGACGTAGGCCGTGACCGGCTCGCGCTTCCCTTTCACCTGCAGCGACGGGACCGGCTCGACCACCGCAGCGGAGCCCAGCTCACGAAACGTCGCCTCCGCAATCAGGACTCCGCCAACCGGAGCGGCCGCCTGCAGGCGCGCGGCGAGGTTGACGACATCTCCGATGACGGCGTGCTTGCGATGGCCTCGGCTCGCGCCCACGACACCGGCGTGAACTTCGCCGCTCGACACGCCGACGCGGAAGTGCGGCCAGGCCTCTTCGCCCTCGGCGACCCGCTTCGCGACACGCTGCAGGACGAGCGCCGCGCGCGACGCGCGGTACGCGTGGTCACGAAGTGTGGCGTCCTTGCCGAAGATCACCATCAGCTCGTCGCCGACGATCTGGTGCACCTCGCCTCCCGCTCGCTCCATCAGTGGGATGATCGAGCCGAAGTAGGCGTTCAGCATCGCCGCGACGTCGTCCGCAGCATGCCGTTCCGTGAACGAGGTGAAGCCCGCGAGGTCGGCAAAGACGACGCTCACCTCGCGGACGCCGGCGAGCGTCTCGTCGAGGTAGAGCGAGCTGAAGCGCTCCTCGTGCCACTCCGCCCGCGCGAGGAACGCGATCAGCAGGAACGAGGTGAGCATCAGGATGTGCCACTCCCACCACGAGACCTGCCAGTTCCGCGCCCAGGCGATCACGACCATCGCCTCGGCGAGCAGGACGAAGGCGAGGGCGAAGGCGAGCACGAAGCGCTCCTGGCGACGCCGGTGCAGCCGGAGGAAGCCGAACGCGGCGACCGCGTACAGCGCGCACCCGAGGGCAGCGAGCACGAGCTGCCAGCCGTCGAGCTGCTCGGCGGGGAGCGCGCTGTCGAGCGGCGGGAGCTCGGCGAGCGAGACCGCGGCCCAGGTCGCGACGAGCGCCGCGAGCAGCGCGATGGCTCCCGGTGCCGCCCGCAGGACGGCGTCCGCCCGCCCGCTGCTCAGCTCGAGCGACGCCGCCGCCGCGAAGAAGGCGGCGAGGACGAGACCCACCGGCGTCGCCAGCTCGAAGCCGGCATTCGCCCCCAGCAGCACTCCGGGCGTCGCGAGCGCATGCAGTCCGAGGAACGCGGCGCTGACGATGAAGGCGAACGAGATGAGGAGGAGGCGAGCGTCGCGCCGTCGGCGCGCTGCCGTGGTCACGCTGAATCCGAGTGCCGTTGCCGCGAGCGCGGCGCCCAGCACGAGCCAGAAGTGCGCCGGATGGTTCTCCCAGTCGCCGTCGATCGCCGGCCGTGCGAGGAGCACGACGAGGAGAAGCAGCGGCGCGACGGCGACGGCCACCCACGTACGGGTACGCATCCGCACTGAAGTATCCCGGTCTATCCTCCGCGGCTCCATGAAGATCGTGCTTCCCGACTCCTCCGAGCTCGAACTGCCTGACGGCGCGTCCGGGCTCGAGGCGGCGCGCGCGATCGGGCCCAAGCTCGCCGAGCAGGCCGTGCTCGCGCGCGTCGATGGCGAGAACCGGGACCTGCGCCTGCCACTCGCCGACGGCGAGAAGGTTCACTTC
>DASTYQ010000144.1:0-12988 GCA_035764775.1 Gaiellaceae bacterium | reverse complement strand
GGTCGACCGCGACCGTGAGGAGCGTGACGGGCGCCCCCGCGACCTCCGCAGGCTTCTCGTCGACGACGCGTCCGACGACCGCCGCGTCGGCCTCGTCCAGGCGCTGCGAAAGCGGCGTGTCGGGGCATACGGCCGCCGAGGTCGGGCTCGCAGCGGCGAGCGCGGCGAGCGCGATGGAGACGAGCGCCTTCAGGCCTCGATCAGGAGCGCGTCGCCCTGCCCGCCACCGGAGCAGATCGCCGCGAGCCCGAGCCCTCCGCCGTTCCTCCGCAGATCGTGCACCATCGTCGCGACGATCCGGCCGCCCGATGCGCCGATGGGGTGCCCGAGCGCGACGGCGCCGCCGTTGACGTTCACGATCGCCTCCTCGGCACCGAGCATCCGGGTCGAGTTCTTGGCGACCGACGAGAATGCCTCGTTGATCTCGACGCGCGCGACGTCGTCGATGGACTTCCCGACCTTCGCGAGCGCCTGCTCGCCGGCGCGAGCCGGCGTCCGCGCAAGATACGCGTAGTCGTCGGCGACGTAGCCCTGCGCAAGGATGCGCGCAAGCGGCTCGAGGTTGCGACGCGCGGCGAACTCCTCGGAGCAGACCACGACGCACGAGCCGCCGTCGTTGACGCCGGGCGCGTTGCCGGCCGTCGTCGTGCCGTCGGGATCGAAGACGGGCCGAAGCGCGGCGAGCTTCTCGAGCGTCGTGTCCCGACGGATGCCCTCGTCGACCGTGACGTCCCCGACTGGGACGAGCTCGTCGGCGAAGCGGCCTTCGTCCTGCGCCGCGGCCGCTCGCTGATGCGATCGGAACGCCCATTCGTCCTGCTCCTCCCGCGTGATGCCGAGCTCGCGAGAGACGAGTGAGGCCTGCTGGACCATGTGCATCCCGTCGAACGACGAGGTGAGTCCGTCGAACACCATGTGGTCGACGACCTCTCCGTTGCCGAGTCGGTATCCGAACCGCGCCTCGGGCAGCAGGTACGGCGCGTTCGACATCGACTCCATGCCCCCTGTCACGACGAGCTGGGCCTCACCGGAGCGAATCATGAGATCCGCGATCTCGATCGCGCGAACGGAAGAGGCGCAGACCTTGTTGATCGTGTCGGCGGGAATCTCCTTCGGTATTCCGGCGCCCACCGCTGCCTGACGTGCGGGCGCTTGTCCCGCACCTGCCTGGAGTACCTGGCCGATGATCACGTACTGGACCTCACCCGGTTCGAGGCCCGCGCGGTCGAGCGCAGCCCGGATGACGATCGAGCCCAGCTCAGTGGCCGGGTACGAGGCTAGCCCTCCGCCGAGCCGCCCGAACGGCGTCCGAACGGCTGCGATGATGACGGATGCGCCCACGTCCGGAGCGTAGCGGGACATGTCCAGGGGTCTGACCCCCCACGTGTCCGTTGCGGACGGGTCGACCGGCGTCGTACGATGTCCGCTGACGCTGACGCTGACGCTGAGCTTGGAGCAGCTCGACGCTGCGCTGGCTGGTCGAGCATTCGAGCCACTCGATCGACGATCGCACGCGTCTCTGCATGCTCTTCCCTGAGCGCCTGCAGCTCGACCGAGTGGGCTGACGCGCAGTCAGCGTCCGCGCAGCCGAATGCGCTTGCCGCAGCGCTCACAGCGCTGATAGCGCTCGGTGAGGAAGAACGGCCGTCGGCTTCGAGGGAGCCGATGACCGAGGATCCGGCAGCGCAGCTTCACGCGTCCGGGCCGACCTTGACAAGCATCTTTCCGATGTTCTCGCCACTGAACAGCCCCATGAAGGCGCGCGGGGCGTTCTCGATGCCCTCGACGATCGTCTCGCGGTACTGGAGCCGTCCGTCGCGCACCCATTCGGCGGCCTCGCGCGCGAACTCGCCGAAGCGGTCGAAGTGATCGGTGATGATGTACCCCTGCATCCGCAGCCGCTTGGTCACGACCATGAACATGTTTCGCGGCCCCGGTGACGGCGCCGCGTCGTTGTAGCGGGAGATCGACCCGCAGGCGACGATCCTCCCGTACGTCCGAAGCGCGCCGATCGCGGCCTCGAGGTGATCACCTCCGACGTTGTCGAAGTAGATGTCGATCCCCTCGGGGGCGAGCGCCCCGAGAGCCGCGTGGGGACGCTGCTCGCGATAGTCGAACACCTCGTCGAATCCGAGCTCCCGCAACCACTCGAGCTTCCCCGGCGATCCCGCGCTGCCGACGACGCGACAGCCCGCGATTCGCGCCATCTGCCCAGCTGCGCTCCCGACTGCTCCGGCGGCGCCCGAGACGAACACCGTCTCGCCCTCCTTCGGCTCGCCGAGGACGAAGAGGCCGTACCACGCGGTGAGCCCCGGCATGCCGAGAACGCCGAGCGCCGTCGACACGGGAGCCGCCGACGGATCGAGCCGGCGCAGAGCCGTCCCGTCGGACAGCGCCCACTCCCGCCAGCCGAGCTGGTGCAGCACCCACTCGCCCTCCGCGTAACGTGAGTTCCGCGACGCGGCGACCTGGCCCACCGCCCCACCCGTCATGGCCTCGCCGAGCGTGAACGGCGCGACGTACGAGCGCACGTCGTTCATACGCGGGCGCATGTAGGGATCGACCGAGAAGTACGCGTTTCGGATGAGCACCTGGCCCTCGCCGGGATCCGGGATCAGCGTCTCGGCGACCTCGAAGAGATCCTCGACAAGAAGGCCCTGCGGTCGGGCCACGAGACGAATTTCGCGGCCGACGCCCTCCATGCGGCGATGATACGGCGGTGGAGTCGCTGCGAGGGCACCTCCTCATCGCCGGACCGGGCCTCCTCGACCCGAACTTCTGGCGCACGGTCGTCCTCGTCGGCGAGCACACGGACGAGGGTGCGCTCGGCGTCGTGCTGAACCGCTCGTCGGAGACCACCGTCGACGAGGCACTGCCAGAGCTCGCGCTGCTCGCCGACGCGATGGGAACGGTCCACGTGGGCGGCCCGGTGCAGCCTTCTGCCGTCGTCGTCCTGGCCGACTTCGCAGAGGCGGATCAGGCGGAGTCGCTCGTCGTCGACTCGGTGGGCTTCCTCAACGCGGAGATCGAGCCCGACGCGCTCGGTGAGCTGCGGCGCGCTCGCGTGTACGTCGGCTACGCCGGCTGGGGGCCGGGACAGCTGGACGCCGAGCTCGAGGAGGGCTCCTGGATCGTCGAGCCAGCGCAGCCCGACGACGTCTTCACGAGCGATCCGGAAGGGCTCTGGAGCGCGGTGCTCCGCCGGAAAGGCGGCCCGTTCGCGTTCCTCGCGGCCATGCCTCCGGATCCCAGCCGGAACTGACGCGGCCGGCGGTAGGCTCGGCGGCGCGTGGCCGACCTTCGCGCAACCCTCGCGACGCTTCCGCGATCCGCGATCCTCCATGCGGCGGAGAGCTCGCGCCTGCAACACCTCGTCCAGAGCCACGGCAGGCGGGTCGGCGCCGCGCGGTTCGTCGCGGGCGAGACGCTCGACTCGTGCGTCGAGGTGCTCAGGAGGCTGAACGACGCCGGGCTCTACGCGAACACGACCCTGCTGGGCGAGGCCATTCGCGACCCGGAGGGAGCGGAGGCCGTCACCGCCGAGTACGAGCGCATCATCGAGCGGCTCGTCGCCGAGCAGCTGAAGGCGAACGTCTCGCTGAAGCTGACGCACCTCGGTCTCTCCGTCGACGAGGACCTCGCGTATGCGAACGTCGAGCGGCTCGTCGCCCGTGCGGGGAAGCTCGGGACGTTCCTCCGCATCGACATGGAGCAGTCTGACTACGTCGAGGTGACGCTGCACGTCTACGAGCGCCTCCGTGACGCGGGCCACGACGCAGTCGGAACGGTGCTCCAGTCGTACCTGTACCGGACGCCCGACGACCTCGAGCGCCTGCTGCCCCGATCCCCGAATCTGCGCATTGTGAAGGGCGCGTATCTCGAGCTCGCGTCGGTCGCCTTCCCAGACAAGGCGGACGTCGACCGGACGTACGTCGAGCTCGTCGAGCGCGGCCTCCGCGCAGGCGCCTACATCGCCGTCGCCACGCACGACGAGGCGATCATCCGGCAGGTACAGGCGTTCGCGGCGCGCGAGGCGATTCCCCGCAACCGCTTCGAGTTCCAGATGCTGTACGGCGTACGCCCGGGACTGCAGCGATCCGTCGCCGGGGACGGCTACAAGGTTCTCGTCGCCACGCCGTTCGGCCCCGACTGGTACCCCTACCTGATGCGGCGGCTCGCCGAGCGGCCGGCGAACCTCGGGTTCTTCCTGAAGAACCTCGTGCGCCGGTGAGCGACGTCCCCGTTGCCGCCGACGTCGTAGTCGTCGGAGGCGGCGTCATCGGGAGCAGCATCGCGTTCCATCTGGCCGAAGCCGGAGTCGACGTCTGCCTTCTCGAGCGGGACGAGCTCGCAGGCGGGTCGACGAGCCGAGCGGCCGGCGGCGTTCGCGCGCAGTTTTCCGATCCGCTCAACATCGCGCTCGGGCGGCGGAGTATCGAAGCGTTCGAGCGCTTCGACGAGCGACCGGGCGCGGAGATCGACCTGCACCAGGTCGGATACCTCTTCCTGCTCGACCGGGCCGAAGACGTCGCTGCGTTCGAGGCGAGCGTCGCGCTGCAGAACGAGGTCGGCGTCGCCAGCCGCTTCGTCTCGCGCGACGAGGCCTGGGAGCTTTCCCCGCTCGCCGGGCTCGACGGCGTCCTCGCCGCGACCTTCTGCCCGCTCGACGGGCACGCGAGCCCGGAGGCGGTGACGCAGGGATACGCGGCTGGAACCCGCGCGCACCGCGGGACGGTCGTCACGGGCTGTGCAGTGAGCGGCATCGAACTCGACGGCGACGCCATCGCCGCAGTCGATACGAGGCTCGGCCGCATCGCGACCGGGACGGTGGTCTGCGCCGCAGGCGTGTGGTCTCCGGAGCTCGGGCGCACGGTCGACGTCGAGTTGCCCGTGCAGCCGTACCTACGCGAGGTCGGGTTCACGGGACCGACGCCCGATCTGCCGAGCCGATTCCCGCTCACGATCGACTTCTCGACAGGCTTCTACTTCCACCGCGAGGGCCCCGGGCTGCTTTTCGGCATGGGCGACCGCGAGCAGCCGGCGGGGTTCGACCAGCCGACGGATCCCGACTGGCTCGAGCACGTCATGGACGTAGCCGTGCGGCGCTGCCCGGCGCTTCTCGACATGGGCATCGCGGGCGGCTGGAAGGGGTACTACGAGGTCACGCCGGATCACAACGCCCTCGTCGGCGAGGCCGCGAGCCCACGCCGCTTCCTCTATGCGACGGGGTTCTCGGGCCACGGCTTCCTGCAAGGCCCCGCGGTCGGCGAGATCGTGCGCGACCTCGTACTCGGGCGCGAGCCGTTCGTGGACGTCGCAGCCCTCTCGGCCGAGCGGTTCACCCGGGCCGAGGCGAGACCCGAGCGAAACGTGATCTGAGCCGCTGCTCGACGCGCATTCGTGAAGGACAGCGAGCTAGGCTCGAGCCGTGGCCCCTGACACCCTCGTCTTCATTCCGGCCTGGAACGAGGAGGCGAACCTCCCGGCCGTCCTCGACGAGCTGCGGGCGGGTATCCCCGAGGCCGACGTCCTCGTGGTCGACGACGGCTCGACCGACGAGACCGCATCGGTGGCCCGCGCGCACGGAGCTGAGGTCCTCTCGTTCGGGGAGAACCGGGGCCTCCGCGAGGGCATCGCCGCCGGCTACGCCCACGCCGAGTCGCACGGCTACGCGTACACAGGCCGGGTCGACGCGGACGGCCAGCATCCCGTCGACGAGCTGGCACGCTTGCTCGCGATCGTCCGCGCCGACGAGGCCGACGTCGCGGTCGGCTCGCGCTTCGCGGTCGGGAACGGATACGAGGCCTACCGTTACGAGCCGTCGCCGAGCCGCAGGCTGGGGACGTCCGTCCTCCGCCGAGCGATGACGGCAGCACTCGGTCGCCCCTTCCACGACGCGACGAGCGGGATGTACGCGGCGAACCGAAAGGCGCTCCCGGCGCTCGGCGTCCCGTACACGAGCGGCGCGCCCGAGGTCGAGTCGCTCCTGCGCCTTCGCGAGGCAGGGCTCCGCATCGTCGAGGTGCCGGTGCACATGCGAGAGCGCGCGAGCGGCGAGTCGAAGCTGCGCGGCGGGAAGGCCGTGCGGCTCGTGGTTACCGTCGTCGGGACGCTCCTCCTGTACGGCGTCTGGCGCCGGCTTCGACGATCGCGATGACGCGCCTCGTCGCGGTGCTCGGCTACTCCGACAGCCGAACCGGAGCCGAGCTCCATCCGGTCTGCGAGGCCCGCGTCGTACGTGCGGCGGAGGAAGCGACCGCCGACGACGTCGTCCTCTTCTCCGGCTGGGCACGGAACGGACGCGCACCGAGCGAAGCAGATCTCATGGCGGCGTCGTGGTCTGGAGCGAAGCGATGGCACCTCGTCGACCGCCGGGCGCGGACGACCCTCGGAAACGCGATCTCGGTCGGGCAAGCGGCACGGAGGGTCGAGGCGACCGAGGTGCTCCTCGTCACCTCGAGCTGGCACGCACGGCGTGCGAGCGTCCTCGTTCGCGCGGCTCTCCTCGGTTCCGGCACCACGCTGCGGGTTGCAGCGACCGCTCACGGCACCGCGCCGGCGCGTCGACTTCGGGAGCTCGCGGCGTGGACCGTCGTTCCGGTGCTGGCGTTGGTCGCGGCGCGGACCCGCTAGGTTCCGCCCATGCGCCGGTTCTGGATCGCCGCTGTGCTCGTGCTCGCACTCGCGGGCGTGGCCGCCGGGTGCGGCGGCGGTGACGAGGAGAGCGAAAGCGATCCCACCGCAGCCTGGGCCGCCGGATTCTGCAACGCCGTGACCGATTGGACGGACGAGCTGCAGACGATCAGCTCGCAGTTCTCGGACACCTCGAACCTCTCGGAGGACGGAATCCGCTCGGCGGCCAGCGACGTGCAGACGGCCACGCAGACGCTCGTCGACGAGCTTCGCGACCTCGGTGCGCCCGGCACGGACTCGGGCCAGGAGATCCAGGACGCACTCGACACCCTCTCGACGACGCTCGAGGACGAGTCGGCGGAGATCGAGGACACCGCAAACGGCGTCTCGGGCCTCACCGAGCTCCCGAGCGCGATCACGAAGATCTCCTCGTCGCTCAGTGCTCTCGGGACCGCGTTCTCGCAGTCCCTGCAGGCGATCGACGACGCCGACGTCAGCGGCGAGCTGCAAGCGGCGCTCGAGGACTCGCCCGAGTGCGCGGACATCACCTCGAGCTGACGAAAGCGATCAAGGGCCGGATCGCCTCAGCGGCCCGGCCCCGAATCCTCAGACTGCGGCGAGGTTCTTCTCGACGACCGCCAGCGTCTGCTGGAGCTCGGCCGTCGGGCTGAACTCGACGATCTCCGAGCCCGCGTAGAGCGTCGGTAGATGACCCGGCGGCGCGTAGTAGGCGTCGCCGGTCTCGTACACCTCGTCGTGGCCGTCCGCGAACGTGAACTTCACCTTGCCGGTGACGACGTAGCCCATGTGCGGACACTGGCACCGGTCGTCGGGGAGACCGACGAACAGCGGCGTCAGATCGGCGTCTGCCGTGTACCGCTCGAAGCCGACGGTGTACGGGCCGAAGTCCTCGAAATGGCCTTCGTACCCGTCGAGCTCGAACGTCTCGGACGCGCTCGCCTTGGATGCCTTCGGCATCAGCTTCTCCTCTCCGCGTGGCTAGGCGGTCGCGACCGCGGCCTCTTCGGTGAGCTGGCGCATGAGGCCGGCGACGTTCGTCAGGCACCAGTAGCCGACGAACGTGCCGTCGGCGACGCGGAAGACCTCCGCGCACTCGGTCGCGACGTGACGTCCGGTGGCCGGAATGCCCTTGTACTCGCCGTCGTGGGTTCCGGTCAGGGTCGACCGCAGGAACACTCGGTCGCCCTCGGCGATGAGCTCGTCCAGCGAGACATGCATGTCCGGGAACGCCTCGAAGTAGCGGAAGCATCCGGACCGCACACCTTCGACGAGCCGCTCGTCGACGAAGAACTGGTCGACCGCGTCGAGGTCGCGCCCGTTGATGACGCGCGCGTAGTAGTCGCGGACGACGTCTTTCAGCTGCTCGGACATCGTTGTCCTCCTTTCGTGGGCTGCCGGCGGAGCATTGCGCGGTCCGGCGCGCGGCGGTAGGGGCGTCTCCCCTATTTCGGCCCCAGATTGACAGCGGCATAAGCTGCTGCCTGCGCCCGTGTGCTCACTCCGATCTTCGCGTAGACGCGGCTCACGTGGTGCTCGGCCGTCTTGGGGCTGATGAATAGGCGCTCGGCGATCTCGCGGTTCGACAGGCCGTCGCCGAGAAGGCGGAGAACCTCGGTCTCCCGCCTACTGAGGAGGTCCACGGCCCGCGGCCCCGCGCGCCCTTTCACGCCGAGCGAGCGCATGAGCGCAGCCGCCGCATCGGCATCCCGGACCGCGCCCAAGGCCTCCAGTTCGGTGCGCGCATGGCGCGCGGTGTCGGCCGCAACCTCGGGGGTCGCCGGCGCCAGCGCGCGAGCGAGCTCGAGTCGCGTCCGTGCTGTGTCAAGCCGTGCTCCGAGCGCGGCGAATCGGTTCACGGCCTCCTGAAGGCGTTGGGCCGCGTCCTCGCCACTCTCCGCGAGCGCGATGCGTCCTCGCGCCGCGGCCGCCAATGCGAGCACTCGCTCGCGGCCCGGAACAGCCGCCATGCGATCAAGGGCGGCCGCTGCGGCACGGGCCGCATCGACGTGCCCCTGCTCGACGCGCGCCTGCACGAGTTGTGCGAGGAGCGGCGCAGCAACCAGATTCTCCCACCCGAGGGCGTCGATCTCGCGGAGCAAGATCGCGGCGGCGGCCTCGGTGTCGCCGCGGGCGAGTCGGAGCGCAACGCGCGCCTGGACGGCCTCGGCCTCTCCCTCCAGACCCTGGAGAAGGTGCTCCGCCTCGTCGAAGCGTCCCTGCTGGACACGGATCTCAGCCAGCCGCGCCGAGGGAGGTATGCACCGTGATCGCTGGCCCGCGTCCGCCAGCTCGCGCACAGCCGCCTCGAGCTCCGCCTCGGCGGCATCGACCCGCCCGTTGGCCGCGTACACGTCGGCGCAGCACGTCCGGCAGAACGCGAGCAGCGTCACGTGGTCGTGCGCACGGACAAAGTCGTCGAGCACCGCGCTCCACTGTTGCGGGCGTTCGCTGTCGCCGGCGCGCTCGCACGCGAGCATCAGCGTGCAGCAGATGTCGGCGAACGTCTCGAGGCTCGCGGGCTCACCGCTCGTCGCACCGGCCATGGCCTCGTCGAGACGGCCGAGACCCTGGTCCACGTCCCCGAGCGTAACCTCGGCGAAGCCGAGCTGCGCGAGCGCGCGCAGCTCGAGATCGACATCGGCTGCGGCGACTGCCGCGTCGAGGGCCTGTGCGGCGAAGCGCGCCGCGGTGGGCGCATCCTGCGCGCATTCGGAGCGCACGAGTGCGAGCCAGCCCTGCTCTGCTCCCGGCGAGACGTCGCGCAGGAGGCGCTCCGCGCGGGCGAGCCACCCTCTCGAGGCCGCGTCGTTGCCGAACGCGAGACCGTACTCGCGTGCGAGCCAGAGCGCGACGCGAGCGGCACGGGCGAGGTCGCCGTCCCGCCTGAAGCCCGCATACGCCCGCTCCCTCTGAACCACCGCGCCGCGCTCGTCGCGCAGCCACCACAGTGCTCGCCCGAGCCCGTCGAGCGCATCGGGCGAGTCGGTCGCAGCAACGGCCTCCTCGAATGCATCGCGCGCGTTCTCCCACTCGCCTGACGCGAGCGCCGCGTGGCCCCGCGCGAACGCATCCCCCGGCGTGGTCACGCTCATTGCTTCGTGAGGAGACGCGCCTCGTCGAGGTAGTGGTGGACGTGCTGGATGACGACCGAGCCTTCACCCACTGCGGAGGCGACGCGCTTCACCGAGCCCGAGCGAACGTCGCCGATGGCAAAGACGCCCGGCACGCTCGTCGCGTAGTCGTCCCTGGTGGTGATGAACCCCCGCTCATCCCGCTCGATCTCCGGCGGTAGCCACTCGGTGCGCGGCGCGGCGCCGATGAGGATGAAGAGCGCATCCGCGGGCACGCTCTCGACGCCGTCGCGCGTGCGCAGTGCCAGCGACTCGAGCACCCCTTCCCCACCCGCGTCGACGACCTCTGTGCCGTCGAGCACGTGGATGTTCGCCTTGCCGTCGATCTCGTCAATGAGGTACCGCGACATGCTCTTCTCGATCGCGCTCCGGCACAGCAGCGTCACGCTCTTCGCATACCGGGAGAGATGGACGGCCGCCTGGCCCGCCGAGTTGGCGCCGCCCACCACGTAGACGCTCTTGCCGGTGAACTGTCGCGCCTCGGACGACGAGGACCCGTAGTAGACACCCATGCCTTCCAGAGCGGCCAGCGCCGGCACCTCGAGCCGGCGATAGGACACTCCGACGGCGAGGATGACGCTTCGTGCCTCGACGCTCGGCCCGCCCGAAATCGACACGGTGTGCGTGTGCTCGCCGAGGGCGATGTCCGTCACCTCGCGGGTGAGCAGGAACGTGGCGCCGAAGACCCACGCCTGCTGGTATGCGCGCTGCGCGAGCTCCGAGCCCGAGAGGCCGCGCGAGAAGCCGAGGTAGTTGCGGATGCGTGTGCTCGAGCCAGCCTGGCCGCCGATCGACTCGCGCTCGACGACGAGCGCGCTCAGTCCCTCCGACGACGCGTAGACGGCCGCTGCCAGCCCTGCCGGCCCGGCTCCGACGATGACGACGTCGAAGGTTCCGGGCGACTCGAGCTCGGTGGGCATTCGAGTGCCGTGCTGCGCGAGGTCCTCTGCCTTCGGGTCGACCAGGGCGGACCCGTCGGGAAGGATCACGACCGGAACGTCGGTGTTCTCCTCGCCGCAGGAGCGCAACAGCTCGGCGCCCTCCGGCGAGTCACACGTATGGAACGCGTGCGGTACGCCGTTCCGGGCAAGCAGGTTTCGCAACTCGTATCCGCGCGACGACCACGGATCGGCGACGACCGTGAGCTCCCGCCGACCGGGCGCGTTCTGGCGTCGCCACTCCTGCAGGAACTCCGAGATGAGACGGTGGAACAGCTCGTCCGGCGTGCTCCACGGCTTGAGCGCGTAGTAGTCGATGTGGCCGAGAGCCATCGCAGTGCGGATGGCGTCCGCCGTCTCCTCGTCGGCCCATCCTCCCCACGGGATCAGGAGCGCCCGCTTCGCATGAGGATGGAGGTGATGAACCCGCTCGAGCAGCTCCTCGCCTTTCAATTCCTGGGTTCCGCGAGCCGCGAGCACCACGGCGACCGCGGCGTCGTCCTCGCGCAACGCCTCGAGCTGCGCGAGCGCAGCCTCGGTCGACGGCCCGCAGATGACCTTGTAGTCGCGGGCGTATCGCTGGAGCTCGCCGGTGATCCGGTGGAGCGCCTCCGGATCCTCGTCGACCGCCAGGATGAGGGGGAGCTCGCTCATCACTCTCCCACGAACGCTGCGAGCCGCCACTCGCCCTCGAGTCCCTTGAGCTCACGCACGCCGCGATCCTCGAAGCGGAGACCGCTCGCCTCGGCGATCGTGCGCGTGATCTCGGACACGAGGATCTCGTCGGGCGCCGCGGCCCCCATGATCCGCGAGGCCTCGTGCACCGTGACACCGCGAACGTCGTCGTTGACGAGCTCCACCTCGCCGAGGTGGACGCCGGCGCGCATGCTGAGCCCCTCGCGCTGCGTACGCGCTCGGACCGCAGCGGCACAGCGAAGCGCCTGCCCCGGGCTGTCGAAGGTCGCAAGCAGGCCGTCGCCCGTCGTCTTGACCTCTCGACCTCGGTACCGTTCGAGCTCGGCTCGCGCGCCGACGAAGTACTCGGAGATGACGGCTCGCCAGCGTGCGTCCCCCAACCCGGCCGCTTTCGCCGTCGAGTCCACGATGTCAGTGAAGAGGAGCGTGGCGAGGACGCGATTCCCGCTCCCGATGAGGAAGCTGTCGAAGAACGGTCGGTTCCCGGCGAACATGATCTGCACGCAGGGCTCGTCCCCGACCGTGTATCCGTCGTGGCCCGGCGGAATCTCGAAGGCGTCTCCGGGTCCGTAGACGATCTCCGTGCCGTCGGCATACCGGATCCCGAGGTGGCCCGAGAGCACCACGCCCATGTGGCGGACCTGGCACCACTCCCCTCCGACGCTCGGTTTGATGTGCTCGGACCAGCGCCAGCCGGGCTCGTTGACGAGCTTGCTCAGCGTCACGTCGCCGAGCTCGACGAGCTGCACAGTCATCAGCGGAAGCCGAAGGAGATCGTCCGGCTCCTCGAAGTTCTTGAGGCGCCGCTCTGCCACCGCTACCGCGCGGACACCGTGTCCCCGACGTCCGCGATGGCCCGCATCGCCTGCGACAGCGCGATCGGGATCGTCGCGATGAACACGGCCACCGGCAGGCCGATGAGGAGGACGCCGAGCGTCTGCCAGAAGCCGTCCACCTCGAATGCCCAGACGATCGATCCGATGAATGCGGCGATCATCCCGAACACCCCCACGAGCATTGCGATGAATGCCCATGCGCGCAACGTGCCGTAGTGCGTCATGTCCCACCTCCCAGCGGGTCGATTGCATCGAGCGCGAGACTACTGCGCACGTGCGTGAATCGCCCGTACGGTGCCGATCGTGTCGGCCTCGGCCGGCGACTTGTCGGGCCGGTAGCCCTTGACGCGCGCGAAGCGGAGCGCGACCCCGCCGGGATAGCGCGAGCTCGCCTGCACACCGTCGAACGCGATCTCGACCACGAGCTCGGGTCGAACGTGCACGACGTGACCGTCCGTGTGCGTCTCGAGCCCGAGCAGGTGCTCCGTCTGCCAGGCGAGCATCTCGTCGGTCATCCCCTTGAACGTCTTTCCGAGCATCACGAACGCTCCGCCGTCCGGATCGCGAGCGCCGAGGTGCAGGTTCGAGAGCTTTCCCTGCCTGCGGCCGTGCCCCCACTCCGCCGCGAGGACGACGAGGTCAAGCGTGTGGGAGGGCTTCACCTTCAGCCATCCGGCGCCACGCCGTCCCGCCTCGTACGGCGCGTCGAGCGACTTCGCCATCACACCTTCGT
>DASTYQ010000143.1:0-3396 GCA_035764775.1 Gaiellaceae bacterium | reverse complement strand
CCGCGCAGGTCTCCGTTCGTCTTCTCGATCTCGCCCGTGTGGACGCCGGCGCGCATCTCGAGCCCGAGCGGCGTGAGCGCGGACGCGATCGCAGATGCGCAACGCACTGCACGTGCCGGGCCGTCGAAGGTCGCGAACACCCCGTCGCCGAGCATGTCCACCTCGTGGCCGCGAAAGCGCACGAGCTCGGCCCGCACGATGCGGTGATGCTGTTCCAGCAGCGCGTTCCAGGCGCGATCGCCAAGCTGTGCCGCCTTCATCGTCGAAGCGACCAGATCCGTGAAGAGAAGCGTCGCGAGCACGCGATCGGCCTCCGCGTCGTCGCGGACTCCGCTCAGGAAGCGCTCGATCTCGTCGAGGAGCGTGTCGCTGTCGCCCTCCCAGGGCAGATGATCGTTTCCGGGTAGCTCGACGACGCGCGCCCCTGAGATGTGCCCGCCCAAGAAGCGCCCTCCCTCGCGAAAGTACTCGTCCAACCGGTAGAGAACGAGCGTGGGGACGCGGACGGTCGGAAGCACGTGCCGGATGTCGATCTCGCGGTTCATGAGCCGAGCAGCAGTGTTGGCCGCGGGGCTCGCGCCGCGAGCGACGTACGACCTGTACCAGCGAACCGCCTCCGGGTCGCGGGCCGTGTCGGGAGCGACGCGACCGAGCCACTCCTCTGTCACTGCTGGGCCCCAGTCGTCCGCCTCGGCGACCTCGAGTCGCCGTCCGTACTCGCTCTCGCGGATCCCGATCGGATAGTCCGCCGCCCACAGCGTGCGCGCGAACGCCCCGATCAGCACGAGGGCAATCGTCCGTTCCGGGTGCGTCGCCGCAAACAGGATCGACATCGCGCCCCCCTCCGAGACACCGAGCACCACGGCGCGCTCGGAGCCGACGTCGTCGAGCACCGCCCGGACATCGTCCATGCGTGTCTCGAGGTCAGGCAACTGGTCCGGCGAGACCCTGTCCGACAGCCCGGTGCCACGCTTGTCGAAGAGGATGAGCCGCCCCATCGACGCGAGCCGGCGGTAGAAGGCGGCCAGCTTCGGGTACTCCCAGCCGGGCTGGAAGGTGCAGACCCAGCCGTGGACGAGCACGATGTCGAGCGGCCCGTCGCCCACGACCTGGTAGGCGATCCGGACGTCTCCGCTCCGCGCATACTGGACGTCGATGTCGAAGCCGGGCGCTGCGATCTGCGGCACGGCGCGCTGCGGGCGCACGGCCGGCGGCTGATCGACGGGCTCGACCCCGAGTCCGGGATCCTGGCGGAGTATCCGGCGCTCGAGCTCCTTCAGGCCTGCCGTAGGCTCGATCCCGAGCTCGTCGGCGAGCGACTTCCGGAACGCCTGGTAGCTGGCGAGCGCCTCGGCCTGTCGACCCGATCGGTACAGCGCGAGCATGTGTTGGGCGCGCAGTCGCTCGCGGAGCGGGTGCCGTGCCGTGAGCGTCTCCAGCTCACCGACCAGATCGCCGTGCCGTCCCAGCTCGAGGTCGGCCTCGATCCGCCACTCGAGGGCGGTGAGGTGCTCCTCCTCGAGACGAGCGGTCTCGTGCCGCGCGAACGGCTCCGCGAACTCGGCGAGGGCCACCCCGCGCCAGAGCGCCAGCGCCTCCCTCAGCAGCTCGGCTGCGCGTGCCGGCTCCCCGCGGGACAGTGCCTCCCGGCCCTCTGCGAGCAGCCGTTCGAAACGGCCCAGGTCGAGCTCGTCCTCGCGGACCTCGAGCACGTAGCCCGGGGCGCGCGTCTGCAGGCGCGGCTCGGGCAGTGCTTTGCGCAGTTGCGAAACGTGGATCTGCACCATCTTCTGCGCCGTCTCGGGGACGTCTTCGCCCCAGAGGTCGTCGACGAGGCGTTCCATCGAGACGACGCGACCGGCGTGGAGGAGCAGCACCGCCAGGAGAGCCTTCTGCTTTCCGCGGACGAGCGCGACGGGTCTGCCGCCGTCCGTTACTTCGAGAGGTCCGAGAATCGCAAAGTCCATCGCCCCACGCTCGCGGACAATTATCGCTGCTGTCACGTGACGGGTCAGCGCAGCCGGTACCTCGGATCCCCATGGCTTCGCCCCTGAGGCTCACGTGCGGCAGGCGGCGGGTACGCCGCGGCCAATGAAGTACGAGCCCATACGCGACGGGACCGGGACCCGGAGGGCCACGGCAGCGCCGACGAGGAGCAGGGACGCCGTCAGTCCGAGCCCGGCGTAGCCTCCGACCGCGAGCGCCGTGCCTCCGAGGAAGGCACCCGTGAAGTAGCCGAACTGCATGGAGGCGGCACGCATCGCCATCGCGGCCGGGCGGAACTCGGCCGACGTCTCCAGCCCGACGGTGCTCGAGAGGAACGTTCGTCCGCCGGCAACGAACGCGGCCGCCGAGAACAGCGTCGCGCTGACGGCGACGGACGGCCGAAAGGCGCCGAAGGAGGTGATCGCAACGGCGAAGACGAGCGCGAGCGGGACGAGCACGCGGCGGGGCTCTCGTCCCGCAAGTCGTCGGAAGGACATGGTTCCGGCCACGTATGCGCCTGCACCGAGCGCGAGGACGCCGCCCGTGGCCTCGCCCGACGTGTCGTATGACTCGACGAAGAGAGCACCTGCGTACACAAGTGTTCCCGCCCACGCCGTGTTCGCGAGAAGCTCCGCCGTCAGCCAGCGGGCGATGCCCGGAGTGACGAGCGCCGCACGCAGCGGCGGCCTCGCCCTCGATACCGGCTGCCCGGCACTTCGGCGGGCGACGGCGGCCGCCGCGACAACGGCCGCGGCGAGCGGGAGCACGAGCCAGGCGTATCGCCAGCTGCGCTCCCCGACGACGCCGACCAGCGGCATGCCGACGATCCATGCCGCTGGCTGGCCCACGAGTGTCCAGGAGAGCGTGGCCGCTCGCCGCTCCGCCGGAACCCATTCGGCCGCCGCGAGCGTGCCGGCGGTCGTGAGAGTCGCGATACCCGCACCGACGGGAACCTGGGCGACCGCGAGCCACTCCATGCTCGGTGCGCCGGCGCTTCCGAGTGAGCCGAGCGCGAGCACGATCGAGCCGCCGAGCAACTGACGCCGGATGTCGACGCGGCCCCCGACACGGGCGAGCGTCAACGCTGTGGCACCGGCGACCAGTCCGGCGATCGTCCGCAGCTGGCCCGCGGCGGCGGTGGAGACGTCGAGGTCGCGTGCGACGTCGACGAGGACGGGGGAGAGCGCTATCGCACCGGCCTGAGCTGCGAACAAGCAGAGGAAGAGGACGGCGCTCACAGCTCTCATGCCGCCGTCCCGTCTGTCCGCATTGGTCATCTTCGGCACCTCCGTTTTTCTGGACGGAGCCCATGACACTGCGCGTCGGCAATTCGACGGTTCGGCGCGGCACCGGTCTGCGGTAAAGCAGGCGGGTCGCGCCGCTTTACCCGGCGGTTGCGCCGGCCTTAAC
>DASTYQ010000142.1:0-3341 GCA_035764775.1 Gaiellaceae bacterium | reverse complement strand
GGTCGCACGGACCAGCGCATCCACATGCGCCACGACCTCGTCGAGCGTCGCGTTGCCGTCGAGTCGCCCGAGCGTGAACGCGAAGCCCGAGCTCGTGGTCGCGAGCGCCTCGAAGCCGAGCGCCTCGAGCACACGGGCCGATCCCGCATCCCACGGGTTCGGGATGACGAACGGCTCGCCCTCGTGCAGCGCGCGAAAGGCGACGCCCTTCTCCTCCTGGCTCCTCATGGACGTCCGACGTTACCCGCCGCGCAGAGTCGCACGCACGTCGTGGAGACGCGCTGCCTCGACCGCGACGGAGACGAGGACGACGCCGACGACGACGGCGAGCGTCACGAGCGCGTCGGGGCCGTCGAGCGACACTGCGAGGCCGAGCGCGAGCGCGGCGGCGCCGAGCCGCTCCCACGCGACGCGCCGGATGACGCGGAACCGCATGAGCGCGAACCCGATGAAGAAGAGCGCGACTCCCAGCCCGAGCGCCCACCGGCCTGCCTCCGAGAGCGGATCGAGAGGATGCTCGAGCGTCTTCTTCGCCGCAACCGCGTAGAAGATGATCCCGAGCACGACCGGGTAGTGGAAGTAGGTGAAGACGTCCCGTGCAAGCGGGCCGCGTGCCTGCGCTGACGCCCGTCGGAGGGAGCGCTCAGCCGCGATCGCCGTGAAGTCGAAGTACGCCCACCACAGTGCGGCGACGCCCGCGAAGGCGACGATCACCGACACGGCGTACGTCGCGTCCCGCGTGAGCTCCGACGTCCCGATCCCGATCGCCACGATCGACTCGCCGAGCGCGATGATCACGATGAGCGCGAAGCGCTCCGCGAAGTGCGACGGCGACACGTGCCACTCGAGTCGTGCGACGGTGAGCGTCCCGACGATGTCGATGGCGAGCGACGCGAGCCATACCCACGCTCGATAGTCGGGGTCGACGAAGCCGCCGACGAGCGCGACGAAGGCGGCGACGAGGAACCACGGCGATAGGCGCGCCACGGCGCGGAGGACATCCGGATTGTCGCGGACACCCCAGGCGTACAGCGCGGAATTCAGGATCCGGACGACGAAGTAGGCGACGGCGAACCAGGCCGCCTCGTCCTGGAATGCGTCGGGCACGGCAAGAGCCATGAAGAACCCGGCGACCATGGCCGCGAAGACGATCAGCCGAGTCACGGCGTTCTCGACGTCGATCGCGTTCGTCATCCACGCGTACGCCGACCACGCCCACCAGACCATCGCGAGCACCAGTGCGGCGCGCGCGAATCCTTGCGGGCTCGTGTCCTCGAGGATCAGCGCCGTCACCTGGGTGAACGCGAAGACGAACACGAGGTCGAAGAAGAGCTCGAGGTAGCTGGTCTTGCGCTCCTCCTCGGCCGCGGTCTCCTCGTGGACGAGCGCCGCGACGTCGCTCATGCGGCCGCGACGGCGCGCTCGAGCGACTCGACCGAGAGCGGAGAGCCGGTCGCCTCCTCCACGAGTCGATCCCAGCGAACCGACTGCCCTGAGGAGAAGAGCCGCTCGGTCAGCAGGGTGCCGGCATCGGGACGGTCGACGATGCCACCGACCTCCGACTCGAGGGCGCCGGTGAGCTGCAGTGCGACGATCGCCCCATAGAGATAGGTGTGGTAGTAGACCGGCGAGACGGCGATGTGGATTTTCGCCGCCCAGTCGGGCGCACGGCGGTCGTCCGGTGGCGTCACCGTCTGGTAGCGGGAGACGAGCTCCCACCACAGCCTGTCGAGGTCGCCGTCGGGATTCGCGTACAGCGCGCGCTCGAAGGCATTCATGACGAGCACCCAGCGCGTGAAGACCAGGAGCTCGACGGCCCGCGCCGCGCGCAGCCGCGGCTCGAGCTCGGCCCCCTCCCGCGAGCTCACGCCCAGGATCCGCTCGAGCCACTCGCGTCGCCACGCGAGCGAGCCGAACAAGAGCGCCGACCCCTCCGTCGCCACGAGGTGCGTCGAGCGGAGGAGCCAGGGCAGGTCCTCCCGGTAGCCGAGGTCGTAGACCCCGTGGCCGAGCTCGTGGAGCATCGTGTCCGCCGACTCCTGCGTCGTGACGAGGTTCGCGAGCACTCTGACGTCGCCGCGGCGGTCGATGTCGATGCAGAAGGCGTGCTGATTCTTCCCGTCGCGCGGATACACGTCGCTGCGCGCGACGATGCCCTCCGCCTCGAGCCCGACGCCCTCGACGGTGCGTCGCGCGAGATCGACGATGTCGACGCCCTCGAAGAGCGGATCGAGGTCGACCGCACCCTCCGGCGGCGCCTCCTGGAAGAACGGATCGGCGTGGTGCCAGGGACGAAGATCGGAGACCGCGCATCCGAACCGGGCCGCGAGGCGCTCGTCGAGAGCCGCCTTCCAGCGCGCGAACGGCTCCGCGGTCGCCCGGTCGGCCTCGGCGAGAGTCGCGACGAGCTTCCCTTCGTCGAGCTCGTCGGTCGCGAGCGAGAGCGCGAACCAGTCCCGGTAGCCGAGCGAGCGGGCGCCGTCGTTGCGAAGTCGCGCGAGCTCCCGGACGTCGTCGGCGACGACCGCTCCGACCGTCTTCGACGCCTCCCACGCCTCGCGACGCTCTCTCGGGTCGTCGCTTCGCCGAAGGATCTGCTTGATCTCGGTGTCGCCGACCTCTCGGCCGCCCACGACGCCCCGGTGGCGCGAGAAACGAAGGTCGACCGACGTCTCGAGCTCGACGATCCGCTCCCTGAGGGCATCGGGCAGCTGGTGCCGGAGCATGCCGTCGTGGAGGAGGTCGAGCCGGCGACGAACCATCCCGCCAGCGCCGTTCTCGCGAGCCGATCGCACGGCGGCGAACCGGTCGCGGTCGGCGAGCGCGGCCGACCACGCGATCTCCGCACGCTCGCGGCGGGCGGCGTTCTCCTCGGTCGCGTCGACCTGCGAGTTCCACCAGGCGAGATTCGTCTCGACCGAGAGCGGCGCGAGCGTCGCCTCGGCGTCCTCGACGATGCGCAGCGCGTCGCTCATCCGCGCCGCGATGCTAGCGGCGGTCTCGGGCGCTCACGCAATCTTTGCTGCACATCAATTCGCTGGAACACCCTCCTGCCGAGCCTGCACGACGACTCCGCGGTGGTCGATCACCTTCGCTCGCCACGCCCGGTCTACCTCGCTCGGCTCGACGACGAGTTCGCCCGCGTCGCCGCCTGAGCACCGCTAGCCTGCGGCGCGTGTCCGCCGTCGACGTCAAGACACTGCCCTGGAGCTGGTACACGGATCCCGCCGTCCTGCGGCTCGAGCGCGACCGGATCTTCCGGCGCTCGTGGCAGTACGTGGGGCACCTCGGGGACGTTCCCGAGCCGGCGTCGTTCCACGCCACGACCGTGGGCAACCTGC
>DASTYQ010000141.1:0-2150 GCA_035764775.1 Gaiellaceae bacterium | reverse complement strand
CGGCACGATCACGAAGCTGCGCACGTCGGACATGAAGACGCTGCAGACGATCGACGCCTGCTACCACCCGATCGGCATCACGTACGACGAGCTGACCCGGCGCGTGTGGGTCGCCTGCTACACGGGCTCGATCCGCGTCTACGCCGATCGCTAGCGGCGTCGTACCATCTGAATGTGCGGCTCGCCGTCGCCACAGCTCTCAGCGCACTCCTCCTGCCGTCGCTCGCGGGAGGGGCAACGAACGCCAGGGTGTACCTCGAGGACACGATCCCGAGCGGCGCGTCGTCGTCCGTCACCTTCACGACCCACAAGGCCGCGTCGTTCCGCATCCGCCTGCGCGTGCCGACCGGGGGAAGCGCGAGGCTCTCCCTGCTCGGCAAGAAGGCGCCGAAGGGGATCAACCCGCTCATCAAGACGAGCAACACGTCCGGCCAGTCGGGCGCGTGTCAGGGCGCGGCCGGGTCGTTCTACTGCACCGCGGCCTACGAGCCGCTCCCGAAAGGGACGTACACCTGGCGCGTCGCGTGGACGGGACAGCAGCCGGCCCACGTCGAGCTGACCGTCAGCTGGTGAGCGGGCTGCGGCTCGCGCGAGCGCGAGCCGCAGCGGTGTGCGCTAGGTAGCCGGAGCGGCCGTCGACGGCGAGGCGGCGGTGCTCGTGTGGAACTTCATCGTCAGGAGGATGCTCGTGACGAGCATCCAGGCGACGAAGAGGATGAAGCAGGCGAACGAGGCGCCGCCCGTGGGCGACCAGAAGCCGTCACGCGCCCATGCCGTCCCGCCGACGATGAGGAGCAGTCCCGCCACCACGCTGAGCCATCCCCACCACCGGGCGAAGAGCCCGGTCCGGAGCGTCGCCCCGCCGACCGCCAGGAAGACACCGGCTCCGAGGATGTTGACGAAGACGTCGAAGACGACGCTCATGTGGTAGAGCGGCAGGACGAGGTCCGATCCCTCGTCGGCGATGCTGTACGCGAGCGTTGCTCTCGTGATCGCCGCGACGCCTCCGATCGAGAACGCGAGCAGGAAACTCCCGAAGGCGGCCGTCGCGAGCCTGGACTCGCCCGCGTCGCGCATCGCCGTCACGAGCGCCGCGACGAACCACAGGATCGCGAGGACGCCGAGCCCCTGCAGGAAGATCGCCGTGAGCACCCGGCTTCGGTTGTCGGCGAAGAAATCTGCGACGGACTGCGTGTCCTCGTCGACACCCGGCGGAGATCCGTACAGGATCCCGGCGACGATGAAGAGGGCGACGCCGACGATGCCGCCGGCCGCCGCCAGCTTGTCCCATCTGGCCTTGTCCATTCCTCCCTCCGTTCGACTTGTGTGCGGCCGGGATTGTGACGTGAAGCACGAGCGGAGTCAACGGGGCTCCCGGGTAGCATCGCCCCGTGGCCGTCGCGACTCCGGAGAGCTACCTCGCGGACCTCAACGAGGCCCAGCGCGAGGCCGTCCTCGCCACCGAGGGACCGCTCCTCGTCGTTGCCGGAGCCGGCTCCGGAAAGACCCGCGTCCTCACGTATCGCGTCGCCCATCTCATCCGCGCGTGCGGCGTGAAGCCGAACGAGATCCTCGCGATCACGTTCACGAACAAGGCGGCGGGGGAGATGCGCGAGCGCCTCGAGCGGATGCTCGGCCAGACCGCACGGGCGATCTGGATCCTCACCTTCCATGCCGCGTGCGGCCGCATGCTGCGCCGCGAGGCCGAGCGCCTCGGCTACCGCTCGACCTTCACGATCTACGACGATCAGGACCAGGTGCGGCTCGTGAAGGCGTGCCTCGAGGAGCTCGGCAAGGACCCGAAGCGCTTCTCGCCGCGCGGCATCCACGCCCAGATCTCGCGCTCGAAGAACGAGCTCGTCTCGCCGGAGGAGTACGCGTCCCGCGTCGCCTCGTTCTGGGACCAGACGGTCGCCGAGGCGTACGAGCTCTACCAGCGGCGCCTGCACGCCTCGAACGCCGTCGACTTCGACGACCTGCTCATGCTCACGGTGCAGGTGTTCGAGCGCTTCCCCGAGGCGATCGAGCGCTGGCGCACGTCATTCCGCTACGTCCTCGTCGACGAGTACCAGGACACGAACCACGCGCAGTACCGGCTCCTCCAGCTCCTCGGGGGCGAGCACGGGAACGTCTGCGCGGTCGGCGACCCC
>DASTYQ010000140.1:0-11831 GCA_035764775.1 Gaiellaceae bacterium | reverse complement strand
TCGAACGTCTTCGCGCAGGCCGAGGCGCTCGCGTTCGGGAAGACGGAGGAGCAGGTGCGCGCCGAGGGCACTTCCGACGCCGTCGTCCCGCACCGGATCTTCGAAGGCAACCGCCCCTCGAACGTCCTCCTCGCGGAGCGGCTGACGCCGTTCACGCTCGGGGCGCTCGTCGCTCTCTACGAGCACAGCGTCTTCACGCAGGGAACCGTCTGGAGCATCGACTCGTTCGACCAGTGGGGCGTCGAGCTCGGGAAGGCACTCGCGCAGCGGATCATCCCCGAGCTGACCGCCGCGGACGAGCCGCCGCTCGAGCACGATTCCTCGACGAACGCGCTCATCCGCCGCTACCGGTCGCTGAAATGATCAAGCTCCTGCTCTCGGACGTCGACGGGACGCTCGTCACGAAGGAGAAGGTGCTGACGCCGCGCGCGATCGCAGCCGTGCACGCGCTCCACGCGGCCGGCATCCACTTCGCCGTGACGAGCGGGCGGCCGCCGCGCGGCATGGGGATGCTCGTCGAGCCTCTCGCGCTCTCCACCCCGCTGTCAGCCTTCAACGGCGGGCTCGTCGTCCAGCCCGACATGGAGGTCGTCGCCGAGCGGGTGGTGCCCGGCGACGTGGTGGCGCCGACGATCGCGCTGCTCGAGTCCTTCGACCTCTCGATCTGGGTCTATCAGGGAGCCGACTGGTTCGTCCGCGACCGGGAAGGCCCGCACGTCGCGCACGAGTCGTCGACCGTCCAGTTCGCGCCCACCCTGGTCACGAGCTTCGCCGACCTCACGACGGGGGTCGCGAAGATCGTCGGCGTGAGCGACGACTACGACGCCGTGGCGGCGGCGGCCGAGGCCATGCGCCAGACACTCGGCCACCACATCGCCGCCTCGCGCTCCCAGGACTACTACGTCGACGTCACCCACCCGGACGCGAACAAGGGCGGCGTGGTGAAGTTCCTCTCTGCGAAGTACGGAATCCCGCAGGACGAGATCGCGACGATCGGCGACATGCCGAACGACGTCCTTATGTTCGCGCAGTCGGGCGTTTCCATCGCGATGGGCCAGTCCGGGCGCGAGGTGCACCGCGCCGCGCGGCACGTCACGACCTCGAACGACGAGGAGGGTTTCGCAAACGCCGTCGACCGCTTCATCCTCAGCGAAAGGAGCTAGCGCAGTGGCTACGGACACGCCGATGCAACTCGGCATGGTGGGGCTCGGACGCATGGGCGCCGGGATCGTGCGGAGGCTGATGAAGGACGGACATCGCTGCGTGGGCTACGACGTCTTCCCCGACGCGGTGAAGGCGCTCGAGGCGGATGGGGCAACGGGCTCGACGTCGCTCGAGGACTTCGCGGCCAAGCTCGAGAAGCCGCGTGCAGTCTGGGTCATGGTGCCTGCAGGCGACATCACCGACCAGACGATCGCGTCGCTGGCCGAGGTGCTCGAGCAGGGAGACGTCGTCATCGACGGCGGCAACACGCACTACCACGACGACATCAGGCATGCACGCGAGCTCGAGGAGAAGGGCATCCACCACGTCGACGTCGGCACGAGTGGAGGCGTCTGGGGATTCGAGCGCGGCTTCTGCCTCATGATCGGCGGCGAGACCGACGTCGTCGAGCGCCTCAGCCCGATCTTCGCCTCGGTTGCACCGGGTGTCGGGGACGCCCCGCGCACGCCCGGACGGACGGGCGATCCGAGCCCTTCGGAGCACGGCTACTACCACTGCGGCCCGAACGGCGCCGGGCACTTCGTGAAGATGGTTCACAACGGCATCGAGTACGGCGTCATGGCCGCGTATGCCGAGGGCCTCAACATCATCGCCAACGCCGACGCGGGCAAGCGGCAGCGTGAGATGGACGCCGAGACCGCTCCGCTCGAGAATCCCGAGTACTACATGTACGAGATCGACACGACCGAGGTCGCAGAGGTGTGGCGACGCGGGAGCGTCATCGGCTCGTGGCTTCTCGACCTCACGGCGGAAGCCCTGGTCGCATCGCCGAAGCTCGACGAGTTCGCGGGACGCGTGTCCGACTCGGGCGAGGGCCGCTGGACCTCCGCCGCCGCCATCGACCTCGGCGTCCCGGCACCGGTCCTGACCTCCGCGCTCTACTCCCGCTTCGCCTCGCGCAATCTCGACGAGTACGCCAACAAGCTCCTCTCCGCAATGCGGAAAGAGTTCGGCGGCCACGACGAGAAGACGGCCTGATGGCACTCGAGATCGAGGTCCTCCCGGACGCCGACGCAGTGGCCGAGCGCGGGGCACAAGTCGTGGCTTCCGCAGCGGCGATGGCGGTGGCGGATCGCGACCGCTTCACGTTCGCCGTCTCGGGCGGCCGCACGCCGTGGGCGATGTTCGCCGCCCTGTACGGACGCATGCCGTGGGAGAAGGTGACCATCTTCCAGGTCGACGAGCGCATCGCCCCGGAGGACGATCCCGACCGCAACCTGACCCAGCTCAAGGGCGCGCTTCCACCCGGGGGCGCGGCCGACGTGCGCCCGATGCCCGTCTGGGCCGAGGACCTCGAAGCCGCCGCGGCGCTGTACGCGGACGCCCTTCCCGACAAGCTCGATCTCGTCCATCTCGGGCTCGGCCCCGACGGTCACACCGCCTCGCTCGTCCCCGGCGACGCGGCTCTCGCCGTCCAGGACCGCGATGTCGCGCTCACCGGGGAGTACCAGGGACGCAGGCGGATGACCCTGACCTACCCGGCGCTGAATCGCGCACGCCAGCTGCTCTGGCTCGTCACCGGCGACGACAAGGTGGACGCGCTGCGCCGCCTGCGCGCCGGCGATCAGACGATTCCGGCCGGCTGGATCTCGACGGACAATGCGCTCGTCCTCGCCGACGCCGCTGCGGCAGGATCCGGCTCATGAGCGAGCGGACCGAACGAAAGTACCCCTACGAGCCGAGGGCCCCGGCCGTTCTCGCGGTGGACGTCGGCGGCTCGCACGTGAAAGCCGTCCTCAACGGGATCGACGAGCGCCGCCGCTTCGCGTCCGGCCCGAAGCTCACGGCGCAGCAGATGGTCGACGGCGTGCTCGACATGACCAAGGACTGGGACTACGCCTACGTTTCCGCCGGCGTCCCTTCGCCCGTCCGCGACGGCAAACCTGTCCACGACCCGGCGAACCTCGGCACGGGCTGGGCGGGCTTCGACTTCGAAAAAGCGTTCGGCAAGCCGACGAAGGTGATCAACGACGCGACCATGCAGGCTCTCGGGAGCTACGAGGGCGGGCGCATGCTGTTCCTGGGGCTGGGCACCGGGCTCGGCTCGACGATGATCCTCGACGGCGTGCTCGCGCCGATGGAGCTCGGTCACCTCGCCTACAAGAAGGGCGTCTGGGAGGACTACGTCGGCGAGGCCGCGCTCGAGCGCCTCGGCCACAAGCGCTGGACGAAGAACGTGCTCCACACGATCGAGGAGTTCACGAGGGCGCTCGAGCCCGAGTACGTGGTGCTCGGGGGCGGGAACGCGCGCATCCTCCACGAGCTCCCGCCGCACTGCCGCCTCGGCCACAACGAGGACGCGTTCCTCGGCGGCTTTCGCCTCTGGGTCGAGGATTGACGCGGCGGATCGCGAGGACCGTCGCCTGCTTCGCGGCGGCGGCGATCGCGATCGCGCTCCTCCACCTCCTCGGGCTCGCCCACTCGGCCGGTCAGCAGCTGATCACGACCGCCTGGAACGTCAGCCTCGTGATTCTGCTCGTCGCGATCACGTTCGGCTGGGCCGGCGCGGGATGGACCTCGTGGCGGCGTCGTACGCGAGGAGAAGGAGCGCACGCTGAAGCGCTAGCGGCACCGCGGATGCGGCTAGCACATTTGCATCGTCAGCGGCTGGATGCCTCGAGCCGCGCGATGCGCTCGCCGTGATCTCGGAGTACGACGCCGTCCACGTGATCGAACCTCGCGTCGAGTCGGTCGAGCGTCGAGTGAATGCGATCGAGCGCCCGCGAGATCCACAGCGCTTGCAATCCCGTGAACGCAGCCAGCGCAGACACGATCGCGGCTGCCTGCGCCCATTCCATGCTCGCATCGTGCCTGCCGCACTCTGGCTTCGGCAAGGCGGCCGATCTGGACGTGTCGTCAGGTGACGGTGCGTCGGTGCTCGGCTTCCGCGCCGCGTCCGACGACGAGGTCGGACACGAGCTCGGGCGGGAAGAGGCCGTGCTCGACGACCCCGGTCGTCGCGGAGAGCAGCGTCGCGAGCGCGGCGGGGTCAGCGATGTCACCCGTGTAGTCGGCGATCACGCCGCCGTCCGGGCTGCGCGGAGCGTCGCGGAGCTCGACCGGGCCGAGCCGCCTGAGCGTCGCCGCGAGGCCGAACTCGAGGAGCTCGAGCGGCACGGGCGGCGTCAAGCGCTCGACGAGCTTGTCCGACGAGACGATGACCACGAACCGCGTCGCCGCCGCGGCGACCGCCTTCTCGCGCGTATGCGCGGCGCCGCCACCCTTGAGCACCCAGCCCGACGGCGCGACCTGGTCGGCGCCGTCGATCGCGATGTCGAGCTCGGCCAGCGCGTCGGCGCCCGAGAACGGCTCGACCGCGAGACCGAGCTCACGCGCGGCCGCCTCGGTCGCGAGCGAGGTCGCGACACATCGCAGCGTCAGTCCTCTCCGCGCGAGCGCCGGCAGCAGGTGGGCGACCGTCGAGCCGGTCCCGAGCCCGACGCGCATGCCGTCCTCGACCAGCTCGGCAGCCGCCTCCGCGGCGAGCTGCTTCTCGCGGTCGCTAGCCACGGACGAGATCCTGAACATCGATGTCGAGGAGGTCACCGAGTGCGGTCACGGTGACGTCGGGCGACGGGTGCGCCGCGAGGAGGTCGGTGTCGTTCGCGAACTGCCCCTGCATCGGCAACACCGTTGTCACGCGATCGCCCCACTGTCGCTTGGCGGCGGCGAGGATCCGCACCTTGTCGTCGACGAGCACGTACCGCTCGGCCGGATAGCGTCGCTCGACGTCGTCGAGCTCGTCCTCCTTGTGAACGTAGACGAGAACGCCGTCCACCGCGGATGCGACGCCTGCACGTGACACCTTGCGCGGCTGAAAGACGGCGTCGCCGTCCGTGAGCACGACGGTCGGCCCGACGCCGCGCAGCCGCGCCAGCACGTCGAGCGCACGTGGGTACAGGCGATCGGCGAAGGGATACTCGAGGAGGTACTCGGAGACGGCGAGCACCCGTGGGTCGCGGCTCTCGGACTCCCACCACTCCTGTACGGCGCCGAGGTAGTCGCGGTAGCCGAGCTCCGCGAAGCGGCGCTCCTGGATCGTCCAGTACGCCGCCCGCGCGTCAGGGCCGTACTCGCGCTCGAGGTGGCGCTCGATGTCGTCGCGGATCCGGTCGTTGTCGAGAAGCGTGTCGTCGACGTCGACGAGGAAGGTCGCGGGGTGCGCGCTCATCGCGACATCCTCTCGCAACTTCGTCATGATCTGGGCCGCATCGAGTCGACGAGGGGGTAGGGACGGTGAGAGGTCCAGGAACGGCGTTGGTCACGGCTCTGGTCGCGGGCCTCCTGCTCGCGGGCTGCGGCGGCGGCGACACGCAGACGGTGAACGGCTGCTCCATCGAGCCTGACACACAGTGCGCGAACATCGACCTCTCCGGCGCCGATCTCGAAGGCGCGGACCTCGAACGTGCCGTGCTTTCCGGCACGAACCTCGAGGGCACCAACCTGAGCGGCGCGAACCTGAGCGAGGCCGACCTGAGCGGCGCCCAGATCGTGGACACCGACCTCTCCGACGCGGACCTCACGAGCGCCAATCTCACAGGTGCGACGATCAGCGGCGCGAACCTCGAAGGCGCGACGCTCTGCGGGACGACCCGGACCGACGGCACGATCGACGACACGAGCTGCCCGGCGTCCACGGACACGACCGAGACCGATACGACCGAGACGGAGACGACGCAGGCCGCGCAGGCGGAAGTGACGTCCTTCGAGCTCTCCGAGCTCGACTGCGGCTCTGCGACGACCGGTCCAGTCACGGTGACCTGGGAGACGGAGAACGCGACGGCGGTCGAGATCGCGGTCGACACCGCCTCCCCCGTTGGCGGCGGCCCGAGCGGCACGACGACGGTCGTCGTCGCGTGCGACGGCAATCCGCACGCGATCACGATCACACCGCAGAGCGACGCGGGCGCGGGCGTCCCGGAGACGGAGGAAGTGAGCTCGGGCTAGATCTTTCGAGTCCTCTCAGGCCTGGAGCCAGGTCAGGACGGCGACGCCGGCGACGATCGTCAGGACGCCGGCGAGCTGCAGCTTCCCGAGCCGCTCGCGGAAGAGCACGTACGCGGCGACGCCTGCGATCGCCGCGAACTGCGAGGCGAGCACGGCTGCGACCGCCACGCTGTCACGGGACCCGACGGCGTACGAGGCGAAGCCGACGACCTCCGCGATGCCAGAGACGACGACGAAGGGCACGGCGCGTCGGGTCAGCCGTAGCCTGGCGGTGACCGCCAGCGGAAGGAAGACGACGAGGACACCGATCACGCGTGGCGGAAGGACCGCCCATGCGATCGGCAGCTCCGCGCTCGCACGTCCGGTCGCGTAGATGCTCATGCCGAAGGCCGTGGCGGCCGCGATCGCCAACGTCGGCACACGCCAGGCGGCACCGGCGGCCGTCGAGACGCTCTTCTCCTCTCCGGGGACGGCCGCAAGCGCGATCCCGATCGCGATCGCGACAAGCGCGACACCCGCACCCTCGGCCACATGCTCACCCGTGAGCACCGCGAGAACCGCGGCGATCGCCCCCTCCGTCGAGACGATAGGAGCGATGAGCGCGACCTTCCCGATGCGCAGCGCCGAGTAGGCGCACAGGAGCCCGAGGACGTTCCCCGCACCGGCGATGAGGAGCCAGGTTCCCGAGCTCGCGTCGAGCCCGTCGGGGATGCCCTCGAGGGCCGCCCAGGGCAGGACGATGCAGAGGCCCGTGAACAGCACCCACGCCAGCACCGACGGCGCGCTGATCATCCGCGTCGCCCGCGACGCCGTGAGCATCGCGACGGCCCAGGCCGCCGCGGCACCGAGGCCGCCCGCGATCGCGGTCATCGCCGAGGTCGAACGGGCCTACTGCCGGCGCGTGCGCGTGGTCCGACCGACGTCGACCCGACCTCGCCCGAACGCGTCGATCCGCCCCCAGCGGCCCGGAATGTCGAGGAGCTCGAGGTGGCCGATACGGCGCGGGAGGGCAGGGTCGACCACGAGGTGCTCCCCGTGGGGCTCCAGTCCGAGCATCGTGCGCATGAGGAGGAGCGGCGTCCCGGTCGACCACGCCTGCGGGCTGCATGCCGTCGGATACTGGACCGGATACTTCGTCTGGGGCCGCGGATACCCGCCGAACGCCTCCGGAAGCCGCCCGTCGAAGAACTCCGCGGCGTCGAGGATCCCGGCGGCGATCTCTGCCGCCTCCTCCTTGAAGCCGTAGCGCCGGAGGCCCCACGCGACGAACGAGTTGTCGAACGGCCAGACGGTTCCCGTGTGGTATCCGATGGGGTTGTACCGAGCTTCGCCCGACGCGAGCGTCCGCACGCCCCAGCCGGAGAAGAGCCGCGGCCCGAGCAGGTGGCGCGCGACCGCCTTCGCCTTCGACTTGTCGACGATCCCGCTCCAGAGCAGGTGCCCGTTGTTCGAGCCGAGCGCGTCGACCTGCCGCCCGTCCGGGTCGAGCGCGAGCGCGAAGTACTGGTCGTCCTCGACCCAGTAGTCGCGGTTGAACCGCCGCTTGAGGTCAGCCGCATCGCGCTCGAGCCGGTCGGCGAGCTCGGGATCCTTCCAGATCTCGCGCGCCAGCCGTGCGCCGCGCACCTTCGCGTCGTACGCGTAGCCCTGGAGCTCACACGTCGCACGCGGGAAGCCCGGCAGGGAGCCGTCGCGGAACGAGATCGAGTCCCAGGAATCCTTCCAGCACTGGTTCTCGAGCCCAGTCTCCTCGTTGCGCCGGCGGTACCAGATGTATCCCGTGCCCTGGAGATCGGCGTACTCGTCGATCCAGCGCAGTGCGGCGCGCGCCTCGACCTCGAGCTCGCGGACGAGTGCGCGGTCGCCCGTCCAGCGCTCGTACTCGTCGAGCAGCACGACGTAGAGCGGCGTCGCGTCGACCGATCCGTAGTACGGCGAGTGCGGCCGCTCCTCGAACGCCGTCATCTCGCCGTAGCGCATCTCGTGGAGGATCCGTCCCGGGTCCTCGTCGCGGAAGTCGTCGCTCCGCACGCCCTGCCAGTCGCCGAGCGCACGCAGCGTCGTGGCCGCGAGCTCCGATGTGAACGGCAGCGCCTGGAGGCTCGTGAAGATGCTGTCGCGGCCGAACATCGTCATGAACCACGGGAGCCCGGCGGCCGGCAGTGACCGCCCTCCGGCGATCGGCGGCGAGAAGCGCAGGGCCGCGAGGTCGACGAGGCTGCGCCGGTAGGTCGCCTTCAGGGGGTCCCAGTCGCACTCGACGCGCGGGGCGTCGTCGAGCCAGCGCTCGAGGTTGCGCCGCATGCGGGCGAGCACGCGAGCGGGATCCTGGCGCTCGGTCGATGCCTGCCCGGCGCCGAGACGTGCGGTGACGACGTCGACGTGAGTCGTCCACTCGCCGTGGGCAGGAATCCTGACCTTGAAGGCGAGGCCGTCGGCGTCGTAGCTGGCCGGTGCACTCGCGCTGATCTCGGTCGCGCGCGTGAACGGCCCGCGCTCGTACCCGAGAGTCAGCCGGCGACGCTCGACCTTCGCCGAGTAGCGGCCCTTCTTCTTCAGGGCGTCCTTGACCTCGAAGAGGTCTGCGAAGTCGCAGCCCGCGTCGATCCGGACCTCGAGCGCGACGGCCTTGTCGGCGTGGTTGAGGATCGTCAGCTCCTCGTGGAACCCGGTCGACACGGCACGCTGCCGGATCACCGAGAGCTTGGCGTCGATGTACACCGTGCCCGTCCCGGGAACGAGGAAGAACCGCGTCTCGAAGTACTGCAGGTCGTCGACCGAGAGCGGGTTCAGGCGCTCGCCGTTCACCGTGAGCACCCAGCGCGAGAGGAAGCGGGTGTCGAACGAGAACAGCCCTGTCGGGTCGGTGAGCGACGCCTCGATGTCCCCGCGCTCGTCGCTGACGACGAAGGTGTTGCCATCGAGGATCTTGACGAGTCCGTCGTTCACGAGCGAGCTCTCCGGCGTGGCGGGCTCGGGAACAGGCGCTGCATACGGACGAGCAGGCGCCAGTCGCCGTCGGCTGCGAGCTCGCCGCGGAGCATGGCCGCGACAGCATTCAGTTTCCCGGTCGCGATCTTGTCGAACACGGCCTTGTCCGCCCGGAGGACACAGGTCGCGGCCCCGGCACCCTTGGCGACGGAGATCCGGCCGTCTTCCACGCTGACCAGCCAGCGCCGAACCGTTCGGCCGTCGACGACCTCGACCCGCAGCGCCCCCGTCGCCTTGCGCAGGAGCGGCTCGTCCGAACGGGTCGCGAGCTCCTCGAAGAAGGCAGCGGTCGGATCGGCGGCCTTGGCCATGACGGCACCCTAGTCGCGCGCGGGCGTCGAGGCGGCGACGCTCGCGTCCGCTGCGTGGTACGACGCGCGGAGCGCATCCTCGCGCTCGCGCTTCGGGAACACGAAGAAGACGAGCACGGCTCCGATCAGCACGGAGACGAGGCCTGCGCCGTACGCCCACTGATCGCCGTCCAGGAACGACGACTTCGCGGCTTCGAGGATCGCATCCGCGTCCTGCGGTGAGGCATGCGCCGCGACGTTTTCTGCGCTTGCGAACGAGAGCTGCAGCTGGGCCTCCGTCGAGCTCGAGACCTGACTCGAGACCGACTGGTCCGCCATGGCCGACGCGTAGTGGCTCGTCAGGACCGCCCCGAGGATCGAGGTCATCAGAGCGCCGCCCAGGTCACGCTGAAGATCCGCCGTACCCGAGGCCATGCCGACGCGCCGCACCGGTACCGACCCGGTGAGCGAGTTCGAGGCTGGGGTTCCCGCGAGGCCGACTCCGATCCCGATGCAGATGTACGGAATCGCGATCTGCCAGTACGGCGTGTCCTCGTTCCACAGGAGCAGCATTCCGACGAACGCGAGCACGAGGAAGACGTAGCCCGACAGGAGCGTGAGCCGTGAGCCGTGCGCGGCCACGAGCTTGGCCGAGCGTGGAGCCACCAGCACCATTGCCAGCGCCGCGGGCAGGATCGCAGCGCCCGCCTCGACCGTCGAGTAGCCGAGGACGTTCTGCACGTACTGCTGGCTCACGTATGCGGTTCCCATGAGCGTCCCGAAGACGATGATCCCGGCGCACGCGGCGACCCAGAACGTCGGTCGGGCTGCCACCTCGAGGTCGTAGAGCGGATTGCTCGCACGCCGCTGCCTGATGAGGAAGGCGGGCGTCGCGACGACCGCGATCGCGAACAGCACGAGCGCCGTCGTCTCCATGTCGTTCACGGGCCAGAAGTTGATCGAGAGGATCAGGGCGCCGACCAGAACGACGGAGACGATCCCGCCGATGTTGTCGACGGGCTCGGTCGTCTCGTTCACGTGGCTCGGCACGAAGTACACGGCCATCGCGAGCGCGACGAGCGCGAGCGGAATCGTGACCAGGAACACCGACCCCCAGTCGAAGTACTCGAGAAGGATCCCGCTCACGAGCGGCCCGAGCGCAGCGAAACCTCCGCCGATCGCCGACCAGAGGGCGATCGACTTCGTCCGGGCGCGGCCCGACCAGAGGGCGGTGATCAGCGCAAGAGTCGTCGGATAGGCCATGCCGGCGCAGAGTCCTCCGGCCACCCGCGCAGCGAACAGGACGTCGTCGCTCCAGGCGAATCCCGCGAGGAACGACACCGGGATCGAGAGCGTCATCCCGACGACGATGAGCAGCTTGCGTCCGTAGCGATCGCCGAGCGCCCCGAACCAGAGAACCGACGCGGCGAGTCCGAACGAGTACCCCACTGCGATGAGGTTCAGCGTCGTCTGTGACGAGTCGAAGTCGTCGCCGATCTCGGGGATCGCGACGTTCGCGACCGACAGGTTGAGGTTCGCGACCGTCGCGACCGCGATCAGCGACGCCAGCACGAGGCCGGCCCGCTCGGGGCGGGAGTCGGCCTCCTTCGGAGGCGCGTGCGGCTCGCTCACGGCCGGGGCTCCATGCGCCGGCTGATCCTACGGCGTGCGCAGAAGCCGCTAGACGAATAGGCTGCAAGCAGTCACAACCGCTTAGGAAGACGAATGGAGGACGTGATGGAAGAGATCGGGCCCGTCGAGTACATGATCGTCTCGTTTCCAGGTAACCGGTTCACGGGTGAGATCGCGCCGGCGCTCGGGAAGCTCGTCGAGTCGAACACGATCCGGATCATCGATCTGGCGTTCGTGGGCAAGGACGCGGATGGCTCCGTCGCGGCGTTCGAGCTCAGCGACATCGACGAGAATGTCCGGCGCGGCCTCGAGGCGCTCGGCCTCGAAGCGACCGGGCTGCTCGGCGAGGAGGACCTGATGGACGCCGCCGCGGAGCTCGAGCCGGGCTCGTCGGCAGCGATGCTCCTCTGGGAGGACATCTGGGCAGCCGAGCTCGCGACCGCCCTCCGAGGCGCAGGCGGCGAGCTCGTCGCCATCGGTCGCATCCCACACGACGTCGTCATGGAGGCACGCGAGGCCCTGTTCTCCGCGGCCGCCACCACAGAGGAGGGTTGACATGTTCCGTCGCAGAGGTGGTCTCGTTCGCGCGGCCGCGACGACCGCGGTGGTCGCGGGCACAGCTGGGGCCGTCAGGCACAGGCAGGATCAGAGGTACGCCGCGCAAGATCAGGCCCGGTACGAAGAGGAGATGGCAGCGCAGCAGGCGTACGCGCAGCAGGCTGCAGCAGCAGCTCCTGCTCAGCCGGA
>DASTYQ010000139.1:0-2246 GCA_035764775.1 Gaiellaceae bacterium | reverse complement strand
GAGCGGCGAGCCGCGTCCAGCCAGTCCTCGGCGATGCCGTCGCGCCGCGCGTGCTCGCGGACGGCGGGGTCCTCCGGGTCGAGGAAGAGGGAGAGCTGCGCGGGCAGGAGCTCCTTCTCGTCGGGCACCGAAGCGGCCTCGTGGACGCGGTCGGCGTCGTAGAGGACGACGCCGAGGTAGCGGATCTTCCCGACGCACGTCTCCGAGCAGATCGTCGGCTGGCCGGCTTCGATGCGCGGGTAGCAGAGCGTGCACTTCTCCGCCTTGCCCGTCGACCAGTTGAAGTAGACCTTCTTGTACGGGCAGCCGCTGACGCACATGCGCCACGAGCGGCACTGCTCCTGATCGACGAGCACGATGCCGTCCTCGGCGCGCTTGTACATCGCCCCTGACGGACACGATGCGACGCACGACGGGTTCAGGCAGTGCTCGCAGATGCGCGGGAGGTAGAACATGAAGGCCTTCTCGTACTCCATCCGCACGTGCTCCTCGACCCCGTCGCGGAGGTTCGGGTCGAGGCGGGCGCGCTCCGGCGCCCCGGCGAGGTCGTCCTCCCAGTTCGGCCCCCACTGCAGGTCGAGCGGCCGTCCCGTCACCTGCGACTCCGGCCGGGCGACCGGCTGGTGCTTCGACGGCCCGGCCGTCGTCAGCGTCTCGTAGTCGTACGTCCACGGCTCGTAGTAGTCGTCGAGGGTCGGGAGCTCGGGATTGAAGAAGAGCGTGGCGAGCTTCCGCAGTCGCCCACCGGCCTTGAGCCGGAGCTTCCCGCCCCTGAGCTCCCAGCCGCCCCGCCACCGCTCCTGGTCCTCCCAGCGCTTCGGGTAGCCGACGCCCGGCTTCGTCTCGACGTCGTTGAACCAGACGTACTCCGTCCCGCGGCGGTTCGTCCAGACGTTCTTGCAGGTGACCGAGCACGTGTGGCAGCCGATGCACTTGTCGAGGTTCATCACCATCGCGATCTGGGCGCGGACGAGCATCAGTAGGTCGCCTCGCTGTGGAGCTTCCGCACGGCGACGATCTCGTCGCGCTGGGTCCCGCACGGCCCGTAGTAGTTGAAGCCGTAGGAGAGCTGCGCGTAGCCGCCGATCAGATGGGTCGGCTTCAGGGAGACCCTGGTCACGGAGTTGTCGGTCCCGCCGCGCGTGCCCGAGAGCTCGCTCAGCGGCACGTTGACGTGCCGGTCCTGGGAGTGGTACATGAGCCCGACGCCGGGCGGCACGCGGTGCGAGACCACCGCCCGTGCGACGACGACGCCGTTGCGGTTGAACACCTCGACCCAGTCGTTGTCCTCGACCTCGATCTCGCGCGCGTCGACGTCCGACATCCACACCGTGGGCCCGCCGCGGAAGAGTGTGAGCATGTGCAGGTTGTCCTGGAACTCCGAGTGGATCGACCACTTCGAGTGGGGGCTCAGCCAGCGCAGATGGAGCTCCTTGCGCGTCGGATCGCCGGAAAGCTGCTCGCCGACGACGCCGAGCACGTTGAGCGGTGGCCGGTAGATCGGAAGGCCCTCGCCGTACTCGAGCATCCAGGCGTGGTCGACGTACAGCTGCTGGCGTCCCGTCAGCGTCCGGAACGGGACGTTCCGCTCGACGTTGATGGTGAACGGGCTGTACCGACGGTCGCGCGACTCCATTCCCGACCACTCGGGCGAGGCGAGCACCTTGCGCGGCTGCACCTGGGTGTCGCCGAAGGTGATGCGGACGTCCGCATGCTCCTCGGCGATGTCGGCGAGCTTCGTCCCCGTCCGCCGTTCGAGCCCGCGAAAGCCCTCGACCGCGAGGCGGCCGTTGGAGACGCCGGAGAGCGCGAGGATCGCCTCGCACATGTGCACGTCGCGGACGAGCGCGGGACGGCCGTCGAGCTCGCCGTTCGCCGCGCGCAGCTCGTCGATCTCCACGGTCGGCTTCAGCGGGATCCCCTTCGCCGACGAGCCGAGCTCCTCGGACAGCGGCCCGAGAGACCGCCACTTGCGGTAGACCGCGGCGTAGTCGCGCTCGACCGCAGCGAGCTTCGGCATCGTGACCCCGGGGATCGGCTCGCACTCACCACGCTTCCAGTCCCGAACCTCGCCGAGCGGCTGCGCGAGCTCGTCCGGAGTGTCGTGCAGGAGCGGCGACGCGACGATGTCCGTGCGCGAGCCGAGATGCGTCGCGGCGAGCTCCGAGAACCGCTCCGCGATCCGGCCGAAGATGTCGAAGTCCGTCCGTGCTTCCCACGGCGGCGGCACCGCCTGGTTGAACGAG
>DASTYQ010000138.1:0-4044 GCA_035764775.1 Gaiellaceae bacterium | reverse complement strand
AGGAGCAGCGCCCAGAGGGCGAACGACGCTGCGAACACGGGCTCGCTCGAGATCTCGTGGAACATGAGGGCGTAGCCCTGGTACAGGACGAGAGCTGCGGCGACGGCGATCGCGGCCCACGTACCGAAGTAGCGAGCCGCGGCCGCCCAGCAGACGATCGAGCCCGCGTACAGGAGGGCCATGAGCGGCTCCGCGACGCGGCCGTCGAACGCGTCGAGCGAGGCTCCCACGAAGAGCGGTGTCACCGGCGTCCGGAAGAGCAGTGACCACGGGAGCAGCACGTCCCGGTCGAAGAGCTGGACCCAGGCGTAGATGTACTCGTCGAGGTCGCGGCCGGCCTGTAGCGGCCATGCGATTGCGCGGACGGTGTAGGCGCCGAGCGCGAGGACGAAGAGGACGACGGCGCCGCTCCGTCGAGAGGCCAGCCGCTCGAGCCGGCTGCGAACCGAGGCGAGTCCGGAAGTGGCGTCCGTCACAGGGCGAGTGTTCGACACGGTCGATAGCTTCCCGTCTGATGGCCGGCCTGCGCGGAAGGAGCGTCGTCTTCGTTCTCGCGGGGGAGGTGTCCCGAGCCGAGCGAGGCGCACTCGACCTCGCCGAGGTCTTCCGCGCCGAGGGGGCCAGCGTCGGGGTGCTCGCGCTCGACGATCGCACGGGGCGCGCCCGCCACATCGCAGCCGATCGCGGCATCCCGTGGACGTCGGTGCGCGTGCCGTGGAGCGGGGGGCACATTGGGAAGGGGCGGTCGCTCCTCGAGGTGACCCGGGCCTTGCGAGCGATGCGTCCCGACGCGATCATCGCGAGCACGAACCTCCCGAACGTCGTCACGGGACTCACGTGGCCCGCGACGGGCGCTCGTACCGGCGTATGGCGGCAGTGCGACGTGAACGGCACGACACGGTTCAGCAGCCGCGTCTTTCGCTGTGCGCTGCATGCGACTCCCGTGGTGGTCACGAGCGCCGAGCACGGACGCGCGTGGCTGGCATCGGGCTACGGGCTCGATCCGAGCCGCGTTCAGGTCATTCCGAGCCCGGTGCGCCTTCCGTCGGTCCGCGAGTCCGGCGCGGCCCGGCGAGAGCGTCTGGCCCTCGCGGACGACGCGTTCGTGTGCTGCATGGTGGCGCACCTGCACGCGGGAAAGGATCACGTGACCTTGCTGCGTGCGTGGCGCACCGTCGTCACACGGCTGAACGGCCTGCGACCGACGCTCCTCGTGGCGGGTCGCGACGCGGGGACGGAAGGCGCGACGAAGGCGCTCGCGTGCGACCTCGATCTCCGCGACAGCGTCCGCTTCGTCGGTGAGGTGAACGATGTCGCCGGTCTGCTCGACGCCTGCGACCTCGCGGTCTTCTGCTCGCAGCGTGAGCTCATGCCAAGCGGCGTCGCCGAGCCGATGGCCGCCGCGCTCCCGGTGGTCGCGACGGACCTGCCCGGTACGCGTGAGGCGTTCGGCGAGGCCGACGCCGGCGTCCTGGTCGCGTCCGGCGACCCCGCTGTGCTCGCCGACGCGATCCTCCGCCTCGCCCACGATGCCGACCTCCGGAGGCGGCGCGGGGCGGCCAACCGGGCGGCAGTGCAGGGTCGCAGCGATCCTGAGACGGCATGGGTGGGGCTGATCTCGGACGCGCTCGAACCTCGCCGCTCATGATCGTGGCGCTCACTCTGGTCGTCCGTGACGAGGACGAGATCCTCGAGGCCAACCTCGAATACCACCTCGCCGCCGGAGTCGACGTCGTGCTCGTGACCGACCATCGCTCCGAGGACCGAACGCCGGAGATCCTGGACACGTTTCGACGCTCGGCGCCCGTCCACGTGTTCCGCGAGGAAGCGCACTTCGTCGAGCAGCAGCGCTGGCAGACGAGGATGGCGCACGTCGCGTTCGCCGAGTACGGCGCGGACTGGATTCTGCTGGGCGACACGGACGAGTTCTGGTGGCCGCACGGCGCGTCGCTGAGCGACGCGCTTGCACGGGTACCCGCCCGGTACGGGAGCGTGCTCGGCCTCCAGCGCAACTTCGCTCCCCTGCGCGGCGACGGAGGGGCGTTCGCGGAGCGGATGATCGTGCGCCTGAGCATGGCGGCGCCGATCAACGACCCCGCGACACCGTTTCGGCCGGTGGCGAAGGTCGCCGTTCGCGCCGGGCGAGACGTCGTCGTGGGAAAAGGAGGCGGACACCAGGTCTTCGGCAGCCGTGGCGAGCCTCTCGATGCCTGGCATCCGCTCGAGATCCTCCACTTCCCCCTTCGCTCGCGGGAGCAGTGCGCGCGCAAGTACGAGAAGACGTGGACAGGGTGGCAGTCCAATCTGCGAGGCGATCTCGCGAGGGCGCAGCAGACCGCCGACGGAGACCGGCGCGACGCGATGTGGGAGAGGCTCGCGCTCGACGATGACACGGTGCGGCGGGGCATCGACGACGGCTCGCTCGTGATCGACACTCGTCTGCGCGACGCGCTCAGGGCGATCGCTGGCAGGGCGTCGGAGGTCGACTTCGACCGCTCGGCGGACCCCCACCAGCTCTTCGCACACGCGTTCCGGGAAGCCGAGCTCGTGCGTCGCCAGAGGTGGCTCGACGATCTCGAACGTCGCCTCGGGAGCCTTCGAGATCGCGGAGCGGTCCGTAGGCTTCGCGCCCGATGAAGCTCGTCCAGACGCTGGTCGTGCGCGACGAGGCCGACATCGTCGGCGACCAGATCGCCTACCACCTGAATGCTGGCGTCGACTTCGTGGTCGCGACGGATCACCTGTCGGTGGACGGCACGACGGACATCCTCGAGTCGTATGCGCGTGAAGGTGTTCTGCGGCGCATCTCGGTGACCGACGAGATCATGCGCGACGGGCCGTGGCGCACCCACATGGCACGCCTCGCTGCGACCGACTACGCCGCGGACTGGGTGATCAACACCGACGCGGACGAGTTCTGGATGCCGCGGGACGCGACGCTGAAGGAGACGCTTGCTTCGGTCCCGCTCGGATACGGAGTCGTCTTCGCGCTGAGCCGGCATTTCGTGCCGCGGCCCGACGAAGACGCATGGTTCGCAGAGCGGATGACCGTCCGCGTCTCTCCTCCAGTCGCACTGCACGATCCTTCGAGCCCCTACCGTCCTCATCTCAAGGCTGCGCATCGGGCGGACCCCCGCGTGACGATCGGTCATGGGGCGCATACGGCGTCGAGCGGCTCACTGCGAGCTCTTCATCACTGGCATCCAGCTGACGTTCTCCACTTCCCCTTCCGCTCGCACGAGCAGTGGGAAAACAAGGGCGTCCGCCGGGCGCGCGGCGACAGCCGGCTGGGGCAATACGTCGCTGCGCTGCTGGCGGCGGAGAGCGGGCGGAGCGCGGCGCGCTTCCGCGCGCTCGTCGTCGATGATGCTGCGCTCGAGCAGGGGCTCTCGGCAGGATCGCTTCGCGTGGACACGCGGCTACGCGACGCCCTGCTCGAGCCGACTGAGCCTCCAGCGGCGGAGCCGGACCAAACGAGCGTCATCTCCGACAGCGTCGCCGCACGCGAGGCCGACATCGTTCGGCTGCGGCGGTACCTCGACCTCATGGCCGAACGCGTGGCCGCCCTCGAGGACGGATAGGGTCGCGCACGGTGAAGATCGCATTGACCCTTGTTCTGGGTGAGTCGAAGGACGGGCTCGGGGACTTCCTCCGCTTCCATCGGGACGCCGGCGTCGACGTTGTCGTGGTGGGCGGGGCTTCGGCGGCGGAGGCACTTGAGCCGTACCTTCGGGCCGGGTTCGTCCGGCTCGTCGAGCGCGGGGTGTCGCAAAGCGAGCTCGCGTGCGTCGCGGCGAACGAGCTCGGCGCGGAGTGGGTCATTCCCGGAGCCCTCGAGGAGGTCTGGTGGCCGCGCGGTGAGAGTCTGAAGGACGTTCTTGCCGTCATCCCGCCACGCTACGGTGTCGTTCAAGGGCTCCTGCGCACGTTCGTCGGCGCAACCGAGCAGTCGGAGGCGGGGAGCTCGGTGTTCGCGTCGAGGACCGTACGAACGTCGCTGCTCGGGCCGGACGGCTCGGACGGCGCCTCGCCGACGGAGCTCTT
>DASTYQ010000137.1:0-13827 GCA_035764775.1 Gaiellaceae bacterium | reverse complement strand
TCTCCCTGCACGTCGAGCGCGTGACGATCAGTCGAGCCTGGCCGTGCGAGGCGGCCTAGCGTCGGGACGCGGGCGGAGAACCAACTCCCGCTGCCGCCGGAGTACCCCCGTGTCATCCGTCCGGTTACCCGGTACACCGACATCCCACCAGTGCGAGTCTTGCATCCTGCCTTGGCCCCGTCAGCGTCTCCGCGACTGCAGGCGGCAGTGCAGGCCGCCTACCTCATGGGAAGCGGCATGTGGCCGATCCTCCATCGCCGCAGCTTCGAGCTGGTCACCGGGAGGAAACACGACTTCGCGCTCGCCAGCGGGATCGTCTTTGCGATAGCCGACGTTCGGGCGGCCCGTGGCTACTCGCGCGTATACCTCGGGGACGTCCTTCGACAGGCCGTGTTCGCTCCGACCTGGCTGCGGCCGTGGAACCGGATGGACGGCACTCCCGGCACGAGGTGAAGCGAAAAGACCCGCGGGCGCGTAGCGCGGCCACGAGAGCGACGACGACCCCCGTGTGGCTCAGCGCCTGAGAAAGACTGTCTCCATGCGACGAGGCTCGTTCCTCGGCAGACCGGTCGGGACGCAGCGGAAACGTAGGATCTCGGCATGGCCACCTTCCTGCACACCATGGTTCGCATCACCGACCCCGAGCGCAGCCGGAGCTTCTACGAGGCGCTCGGCTTTCGCTTCTCGCGCGACATGGACAACGTCCGAAACGGCGAGCTCGAGGCGACGAACTACTTCTTCTCGCTGGGCGACGCCGAGAACGTGCTCGAGCTGACCTACAACCACGACGGCCGCTCGTACGAGCTGGGTACCGGCTACGGACACATCGCGGTCGGCGTCGACGACCTCGACGACACGCTCGCAGCCCTGAAGGAAGGTCACGGGATCGAGCCGGAGCGCCCTCCCTACCAGGTCACCGAGGGCGGATCGCGGATCTGCTTCGTGCGCGACCCGGACTCGTATCGGATCGAGCTCATCGGGCTCTGAGGACGCGCACCCGTTTGCCCAGCCGCCGCAGGGTCGCGGCGACCTCGGCGCGGTCAGGTCGGCTCGTTGAGGTGGAGTAGGAGGTTGCGGAGTTGGGCGAAACGTTTCGGGCCGAGCTTCTGCGCCCAAGTAGCTTCGAGTTCCTCCACCGCCTCGCGGATCACGTGGATCGCGGAGACGCCCCGTGGGGTGAGGGAGACGCGCTTGGAGCGTAGATCGTCGGGATCCAGTCGTCGCTCGAGGTAGTCGAGGCGCTCGAGCTCACCGAGCAGGTAGTTGAGGGCCTGTTTGGTGACACGAAGCCGGGTCGCCAGTTCGGTCGGCCTCGCACCCTGCGGTCCGGGGTACTGGAAGACGTTGAGGTGGGCGGCGTCCAGGTCATCGAAGCCGCGTTCGTGCAGGCGCTCGAGCATGTGCTGTTGCACCGTCTCCCAGGGCATGCGCAAGAGTGCGCCGATCAGCGGCGGCCCGAACGGAGGGTCAGCGCCGGAATTAGTAAAAGGACTTGACGGATCTACCGCACTCATGTATCGTCAAGTCACTTTACCACCACGGCAGGAGAGGAGCTGACGATGGCAACGAGCACGCGCAGCGAGATCAAGGTCGGAGACATGCGGATCGGCTTCCTGGTCGAAGGCGAGGAGTCGGGAGGGTCGGTGGCGGTCTTCGAGTTCGATGTCCCGGCGGGTGCGAAGGTCGCGGCCGCGCACAGCCACGATGGCTACGAGGAGACGATCTATGGTCTCGAGGGTGTGCTGACGTGGACGGTCGAGGGCGAGTCGGTCGACGTCGGTCCTGGTGAGACGCTCGTCATCCCCCGTAGTGCCGTCCACCACTTCGAAAACGGACACGATGTCGACGCGAAGGCACTCGCGATCGTGACACCCGGCATCCTGGGCCCCGACTACTTCCGAGAGGTCGGAGCCATCCTCGACGCAGCAATCGGCGGCCCACCTGACGTTGCCGCGCTGGGCGAGGTCATGAGCCGGCACGGCCTGACTCCTGCGGTCTGAAAGTCCCCGACAAGCAGGCACGTCTCTGTCCGTCGATGTCGGAGGTGTCCGGACGACTACACCATCGAGCTCATCGAGCGGCGCTAGCCGTCGTCGGTCGTCCAGCGAGGTGGACGCCGGCGAAACGCACGATAGAGCGCCGTGTCGTAGACGCTCTTGAGCACGCCCGCGACGACGAACGGCGCGCCGAGCGAGACCTGCATGATCGGCGCCGCGACGAGCGGGCCGAGCGGACGGGTCACGTAGCGGGCCGTGTTCGTATATGCGGCCGCGGCAGAACGCTCCTCGGGATCGACCACGCCGACGACGTAGGCCTGTCGCGTCGGCACGTCCATCTGGCTCAGAAGCGCGCGCGCGAGGAGCAGCGCGAGCGCCGCGGCCTCGGTCGGGGCGAACGGGATCGCGGCGAGCAAGACGTTCGAGGGCAGGTGCGTGAAGACCATCGTGTTCAGCAGGCCAAAACGTCCCGCGAGACGGGTCGCAGCCTGGAAGGAGACCGACTGCAGGACGCCGAGCGTGAAGAAGACCGCACCGAGTACCTCGAGCGAGGTTCCGAACGTCTCCGTGAACCAGTACGCGATGAACGCCTGCGTCACGAACCCCCCGCCGAAGGAGTCGAGTGCGAAGAGCGCGGAGAGTCGCCGGACGATCCCGCGCGAGCGCTCGAGCGGAGCCGCGGTCGCCGGCCGTCCCGCCTCGAGATCGGCCGAGAGCCCGCGGGCCAGGACGGCGCCGACGACCCCGACGGCGACGTAGACGAGCAGCAGACGCTGTGGCCCGACGCCGAGGACGGGGACGAACGCCGCGGCGAGGGCTCCAAGCGAGCCGGAGAGCGCCGCGACGGTGTTGTACGTGCCGAACAGCCGCGTCGGGTCGCCGCTCGTACCGGCCGCGCTCGGGAGCATCGCCTGCTCGAGCGACGTGAACGGCCCGGACTCCACGACCTCCGTCGAGACGGTCCCACTCAGCGCCGCCAGGACGAGCAGCCACGTCTCGTCGGTCAGCCCAAACGCCGCGCCCGCGAGCCCCATCACGAGGAAGAGCGCCGCGTACCACCGCCGCCGCCCGACTCGGTCGGCCGTCCGGCCGATGGCGATGGACGCGAGCGCGACGCCCGCAAGCAGCGCGGCGAGCACGAGGCCGACCTCGAACCCAGACAGCCCGCGTCGCGCGAGCGTGACCCCGATCAGAACGCTGCCGAGGCCGTACGCGAACGCCCGGAGCGCCTGCAGAGCGAGGATGCGACGAGCGTCGGAGGTCAGGGCGCGCCCGCCTCGCGCGTCACCACCGGCGTCACGCCGGCGACTCTAGCTCCGCGCCGCGCGATTGCAGTCACGCGATGGCGGTCCTTGCTCTTCTGACTCGCAAATCGCAGGGCGCTACGCTGAGACTTCTGTGGAGCACAGCCCCGAACGCGAGCTGAAGCTCGCCGCGACGAACGACTTCCAGATGCCCAGCATCTACGGGCTCGTGGGGCCGGTCGTGCGCCAGGCGCCTCCGGAGCGCAACGAGACGACGTACTACGACACTCCCGACCTGCGCCTCGCCCGCTGGGGCGCGAGCCTGCGCCACCGTCCGGGCGAGGGCTGGACGGTGAAGCTCCCAGCCGAACGCGACGCGCCCTTCCTCGTCCGGCCCGAGATCGCCTTCGACGGGGGCGGCGGCACGCCGCCTCCGGGCGCGGCCGAGCTCGTGCGCGGGTTCGTCCGCACCGGAAGGCTCGAGGAGAGCGTGCACATGACGACGATCCGCCGGCGCACGGAGATGCACGACGCCGACGGCCGGCTGATCGCAGGCGTCGTCGACGACGCGGTGACGGTGCCGAACGGGTCGCGTCCCGCCGCGTTCCGCGAGCTCGAGGTCGAGATCGGGGACGACATGACACCCGACCTCCTCGACGCCCTCGTCGAGCGGCTCCGTCAGGCCGGCGCAGGGGCACCCGACCAGACGGCCAAGTACATCCGCGCGCTGGCTCCGGCGACACCGCTCGCGCCCGAAATCGCGGTCGCGGACCTCCGCCCGGACGCGAGCGCCGGAGATGCCGTCCGGCGGTCCATCGCGCTGTCGGTGATCCGCCTCATCCGCCACGACTCGGTCGTACGCCTCGATCTCGATCCCGAGGGTGTGCACCAGGCACGCGTCGCGACGCGCCGTCTTCGCTCCGACCTCAGGTCGTTTCGCCCGCTCCTCGACGAGGCGTGGGCCACGTCGCTCCGCGACGAGCTGCGCTGGCTCGCGCGCGGCCTCGGCGACGTCCGGGACGGCGACGTGCTGCTCGAGCGCTTGCGCCGCAGCGCATCGGCGCTCGGCCTCGACGACCGTGCCGCGCCGGTGCTGAGCACGCTCGAGGCCTCGCGCGACGCGTCCCTCGCCGAGCTTCTCGAGTCGCTCCGCTCCGATCGCTACGCGCAGCTTCTCGACCGGCTCGTGGAGGCCGCGAATGCCCCTGTGCTCGGTGACGACGCCGGCGAGCCCGCGGCCGAGGCGATTCCGGCGCTCGTCCGGCGACCGTGGCACCGTCTCGCGAAGCGTGCGAAGGCTCTCGGCTCGTCGCCGAGCGATGCGCAGCTGCACCAGGTTCGGATCCACACGAAGCGCGTGCGCTACGCCGCCGAGGCGGCTGCGCCCGTCGTCGGCAAGCAGGCGCGCGCGTTCTCGCACGCGGCCGCGAAGCTCCAGGACGTGCTCGGCGACCTGAACGACGCCGTCGTCGCCGGCGCCTGGCTCGAGACATGGGCACGCGAGAGCCGCGATCCGGCCGGATCCGACGCCGCCGAGGCGCTGGCCCACGCCGAGGAGACGGCGGCCGAGGAGCTGCGTGGCCGCTGGCGTGCGGCCTGGGAAGAGCTGTCCGAGCCGAAGCTCCGCGACTGGATGTGACGGACACCGTTCGCGCTGCGGGCGGCGTCGTCGTGCGCCGGCGTGGCGACGGCGTCGAGGAGGTGCTGCTCGTCCACCGGCCCGCCTACGACGACTGGTCCTTCCCGAAGGGGAAGTGCGAGAACGGCGAGAGCGAGGAGGAGGCCGCGGTCCGCGAGGTCGAGGAGGAGACGGGGCTGCAGTGCCGGCTCGAGCGTGAGCTCGCGACGACGCGCTACGCGGACAGTCGCGGCCGGCCCAAGACCGTCCGCTACTGGCTGATGGAGCCGGTGGGCGGTCGGCTCGCGGCCGCGAACGAGGTCGACGACGCACTGTTCGTCGGCATCGACGAGGCGCGAGCGCTCCTCACCTATCCACGCGACCGCGAGCTCGTCGAGCTGCTGGAGCACGAGGCGCCGTGACGCGCGTGCACCTCGTCCGCCACGCGAAGGCGAAGAACCGGGCGGAGTGGACCGAGCCGGACCATCTGCGTCCGTTGACGAAGCGGGGCCGACGGGAGGCGGCGGCACTCGCCGAGCGCCTGCAGTCGGAGGGGGTGGCGCGCCTCGTCTCGAGCCCGTTCACGCGCTGCGTGCAGACGTTCGAGCCGCTCGCCCGCGCGCTCGACCTCGCCATCGAGACCACCGACCTGCTCGCCGAGGGAGCGGAAGGCTCGGGCGCCCTTGAGCTCCTCGTCCTGCTGAGCCGCGCGGATTCGATCGCGTGCTGCACCCACGGCGACGTGCTGTACGACGTCGTCCGCTCCGTCGCCGCGACCGGAGTTCCCCTGGACGGCCCGCCCGACCCTCCCGTGGCGAGCACATGGGTGCTCGACCTGGACGCCGAGCGGGTCGTCGGCGCGACGTTCGTCGAGCGGCCCGAGCGTTAGAGCTCCGCGGCGACGAACGTCGCTGCGCGCTCCGCGATCATCACGGTGGGCCAGTTCGTGTGGCCGCGCGGCAACGTCGGCATGACAGACGCATCCGCGACGCGCAGCCCGGCGAGCCCGCGGACGCGCAACTGGGGATCGACGACCGACTGCGCGTCGGATCCCATGCGGCACGTACCCGCCGGGTGGTACAGCGTCTGAGAGAGCGCGCGCAGGTGCGCGCGCAGCTCGTCGTCCGTGCGCGCGTCGGCGCCTGGCAGGATCTCCCCGTCCGTGAACGACGCCAGCGGCTCCTGCGCGAGGACGCGCCGCGCGAGCCGCAGTCCGCGCAGGAGCGTCGCTTCGTCCTCTCCTTCGGGATCGCTCAGATAGCGCGGGTCGATCGCGGGCGCAACGGCAGGATCGGCTGACCGCACGAGCACCGTTCCTGCGCTGCGCGGCCGCAGGAGCACGACCGCGAGCGTGAGCCCGTGCTCCGTCGGCTGCTTGAGGCCCTCCTCCTCGAAGAGCACGGGTGCGAGGAGCAACTCGACGTCCGGCTCGGAGAGCTGGGCCAGCGACCGGACGAACGCGACCGCCTCGCCGAGATTCGACGTGAGCGGCCCGGTGCCGCGCAGCGCCCAGCGCGCGAGGTTGCGGAGCGAATCGGCCGACGCGAGCGTTTCGACACCCTTCGTGCGTACGAGCAGGCCGTTCGCCAGGTGGTCGAGGAGGTTCGAGCCGACGCCGGGCACGTCGTGCACAACGGCGATCCCGACGTGGCCGAGCGCGTCGCCGGGTCCGATCCCCGAGAGCTGGAGCAGGTGCGGCGAGCCGATCGCTCCGGCGCAGAGGACGACTTCCCCGGCGCACCGAGCCTCGTCCTCGGTGTTCTCCCCGTCGAGGCGGTACGCGACACCGACCGCGCGGCCGTCTTCGATCAGGATCCGCGTCACGAGCGCGTCCGTCACGATCGTGAGGTTCGGTCGACGACGCGCCGGGCGCAGATAGCCGTCGAGGACGCTGAAGCGGCGACCGCGCCGCTGCGACACGGGCACGAATCCGACCCCCTCGTTGCTCTCGCCGTTGAGATCGTCCGTGAACGGGATCCCCACCGCTTGCGCCGACTGAACGAACGCCTCGGCGAGCACGTGCCGCTCGGGGAGGTCCCCGAGCGGGAACGCCCCCTCCGCACTCCGGGCGAACGCCGGCTCCACGTCGCTCCACGACCAGCCTCGGCACCCTGCGGCGGCCCAGGCGTCGTAGTCCGCCCGGTGCCCTCGGAGAACCATCATCGCGTTCATCGCCGCCGACCCGCCGAGCATCCGGCCTCGTGGGAACACGACCTCGCGGTCGTCGAGGCGCGCCTGCGGCGTGGTCGAGTCGCCCCAGTCGACCGCGGTGCGGTACAGGCGCGAGAACGCCGCCGGGATCTTGATCTCGAGCTTGCGCGAGCGTCGGCCGGCCTCGAGCAGGAGGACGGAGACGGAGGGATCCTCCGTCAGCCGCGCCGCGAGCACGCAGCCGGCCGTGCCGCCTCCGACGATGACGACGTCGTGCATGGCGCGAGGATAGGTCGTGACGAATTCGGCACGAAGTCGTGTCCCACGCGTAACGCCGCGCTGCCTACTCTCGGGCAGTGGCGACTGCGACCGACGCGAAGTCCTCGAAGGACGCGAAGTCGTCGAAGGGAGTCACGGCGGCGACGCCCTGGGGTGCAGCCGAGCTCGTCGAGGAGGCTGCGGTCGCTCAGCGCGTCGGCGACCGACGCTTCTCCGTCGTCGTCCAGCTCCTCGAGGCGCCGCGAAACGGCGAGCGCCTCATCCGATTCGCGTACACGACCGACGGGTCGACCCGCCGCGGACCCGTCACGGTGCGGGCGCGCGACCTCGAGCGACTGCGGGCGGCGCTCGAGCGTGCGCCCGTCCTCGCGCGAACCCTCGAATCCGCTTTCGCCGATCTCAGTGCGCGCGAAGACCCGTAGTGCGCGCGCGCTTTGCGCGCGCGCTCCCGTTTCACCCTACGCCGCAGCCACCCGGTGGGGGGCCGCCGCGGCGTCGACCAGCGCGGCGAGCAGGAGCCCTCCGTCGGCACACCCCAGAAGCGGGTCGACGGCGTGCTCCGGATGCGGCATCAGCCCCATCACGTTCCCGGCCTCGTTCACGACCGCCGCAACGTTCCCGAGGGAGCCGTTCACGTCGTCCGTGTAGCGAAGCGCGATCTGGCCCCGGGCGGCGAGCTGAACGAACGTGCCCTCGTCGGCGTACCACGCCCCCTCGCCGTGCTTGACCGGGATCACGAGCTCCTGACCCGGGGTGCACCGGCGGAGGAAGACGCTGTCGACGCTCTCCACCCGGAGTGCCGCGTCGCGGCACACGAACTCGAGCTGCCGGTTCGGCCTGAGGACGCCCGGGAGGAGACGCGCTTCGCACAGGATCTGGAACCCGTTGCAGATGCCGAGCACCGGGCCGCCGGCGTTCGCGAACGCGCGCACGGCCTTCATGACCGGTGCGACGCTGGCAATCGCGCCCGTGCGCAGGTAGTCGCCGTAGGAGAAGCCGCCGGGAAGCACCACCGCGCCGGTCCCTTCCGGGAGCGACTGCTCCTCGTGCCACACGAGAGCCGGCTCCGCTCCGACGGAGCCCAACGCCCAGGCTGCATCGCGGTCGTCGTTCGAGCCGGGGAACACGACAACGGCGACGAGAGGCCGGTCGCTCATCGCTCCTCGAGCCGAATCTCGAAGCTCTCGATGAGAGGGTTGGCGAGGAGGTCCCGGCACATGCGCTCGATCTCGCTCCGAGCGTTATCGGCGTCCTCGCCGCCCACCTCCAGGTCGATCACCCGGCCGACACGGGTCGCCGCGACGTCGAAGCCGAGCTTGCGCAGCGACTGCCCGACCGCATCGCCCTCGGGATCGAGGATCCCGTCCTTCGGACGTACGAGCACGGTCGCCCTCACAGGACGATCTCCGGTCGGGTCACGTAGTCGGCGAAGCCGATACCGGTGAGCCGTTCGAAGGCCTCGATGTAACGCGCGCGCGTGCCCTCGACGACGTCGGCGGGAAGCACGGGTCCGGGAGGCTCCTTGTTCCAGCCCGTCTGCTCGCACCAGTCGCGAACGAACTGCTTGTCGAACGACGGCTGCGGTCTCCCGGGCGCGTACTCGTCCGCCGGCCAGAAGCGCGACGAGTCCGGAGTCATGGCCTCGTCGCCGAGGACGACGGCGCCTTCCGGCGTCGTGCCGAACTCGAACTTCGTGTCCGCGAGGATGATCCCGCACGCCTCCGCGTGCTGCTGCCCGAACAGGTACAGATCGACCGCCGCGGCGCGCGCCTCGCCGTACGCCCGCTCGCCGCAGATCTCGGCGGCCCGAGCCTCGTCGATGTTCACGTCGTGGCCCTCGGCCGCCTTCGTCGCCGGAGTGACGATGGGTTCGGGGAGCCGGTCCGACTCCTGCAATCCCGCCGGCAGCGCGTGCCCGCACACGGTCCCCGTCTCCCGGTAGTCGTTCCAGCCCGAGCCGGCGAGGTAGCCGCGCACGACGAACTCGACCGGCAGCATCTCGAGCCGCCGGCACGTCATCGTGCGGCCATCGTCCCCCAGCTCGAGGAGGTGGTTCGAGACGATGTCGCCCGTACGACCGAACCAGAACGCCGACAGCCCCGTGAGCACGCGCCCCTTGTCGGGGATGGGCGTTGGCAGAACGACGTCGAACGTCGATATCCGGTCGCTCGCCGCAAGCAGCAAGGTCCCGTCCTCGAGCGCGTAGAGCTCGCGGACCTTGCCGCTCGCGAGGGGGGTCGCCTCGCCGCTCATGCAGGCGCCTCCACGGACACCTCGGCGTGGCGTCGCTCGAAAACTGCGTCCACATGTCTCGTATACGCGCCGAGGTCGAATACCTCTCCGACGTCGACGCGGGCGGAGATCTCGGGATCGCCTCGCACGAGGCTCCGGAAGTCGAGGCCCTCGTCCCACGCACGCATCGCATGCCGCTGCACGAGCCGGTACGCGGTGTCGCGATCGAGGCCCGACTCGACGAGCGCGAGCAGCAGCCGCTGGCTGAAGAAGAGGCCGCCTGTCGCTTCGAGGTTCGCCCGCATGCGCTCGGGGCGTACGACCATGCCCTCGACGAGCCAGGCGAAGCGATCGAGCATGTAATCGACCGCGAGAAACGAGTCGGGAAGGGCGACCCGCTCCGCTGACGAGTGCGAGATGTCGCGCTCGTGCCACAGCGCCACGTTCTCGAGACCGACGAGCGCGTACCCGCGCACGAGCCGCGCAAGGCCGCAGATCCGCTCCGAAACGATGGGGTTGCGCTTGTGGGGCATTGCCGACGAGCCTTTCTGTCCCTCCACGAAGGGCTCCTCGACTTCGCGCACCTCGGTGCGGGCGAGGTGCCTGATCTCGAGTGCGAAGCGATCGAGGCTCGACGCCAGACCGGCGAGCGCCGACAGGAGAGCCGCGTGCCGGTCGCGCTGGAGGATCTGGGTCGAGCTCGGGGCGGGCTCGAGCCCGAGCGCTTCGCACGCGATGCGCTCGAGCTCGGGCGTGGTCGTCGCATAGGTGCCGACTGCCCCGGACAGCTTTCCGACGCGCATCCGCCCGAGCGCCTCTTCGAGCCGCTCACGATCGCGCTCGAGCTGGAACGCCCATCCGACGAGCTTCAGACCGAACGTCGTCGGCTCCGCATGCACCCCGTGTGTCCTGCCGATCGTGACCGTGTGTCGGTGCTCCTCGGCGCGGGTGTCGACCGCGCGAATTGCACGATCGACCCCCTCACGCAGGAGCTCGCCCGCCTCCTGCACGGTGAGCGCGAGAGCCGTGTCCAGCACATCGGACGAGGTCAGGCCATAGTGGAACCAACGCCCCTCGTCGCCGAGAGCCGACGCGACCGCATCGACGAAGGCCGCGACATCGTGGTTCGTCGTGCGCTCGAGCTCGGCCACGCGCTCCGCCGAGGGGACCCCGGCGCGGTCGCGAATAGCTCTCGCCGTCGAGGCCGGAATCGCTCCTACCTGGGCCCACGCGTCGAGAACGGCGAGCTCGACGTTCAACCAGGTCTCGAGCTTCGCCTCGTCGGACCAGACCCGGGTCATCGCAGGCCTGGAGTAACGGGCGATCACTGGGACGATTCTAGTCGCCGCGGCAGCGGTCCCAGTCGGCACACACTCGGCACGAACTCGTGCACCACCCGTATCGAGATCGCCGATACGCTCGACAGCGGGTGGAGGCGCGGGGTGGCCCCCGGGGCGGCGGTGCCGCCTCAGATCTCCGTCGGCGCAGGGAGCGAGACGCTCGCGCCCGCCGCGGCGGCCCCCGCGATGTCCGAGCGGAAACGCATCCCCGCGAAGCCGATACGACCCGCCGCCTCGTAGGCGACGCGACGCGCGGCGGCCATCGTCTCGCCGACGCCGGTCACTGCGAGGATCCGGCCACCGTTCGTCACGAGCCTCTCGCCCTGACGGGCGGTCCCCGCGTGGAACACGAGCGCGCCGCTCTCCTCGGCCTCGGACACGCCCGTGATCTCGCTCCCGCGGTCGCCGTCGGCCGGATAGCCGTGAGCGGCGAGGACGACGGTCGTCGCCATGCCCGCACCGAACGAAACCTCCACGCCGGCGAGGTCACCACTCGAGGCGGCGGCGAGCAGAGCGAGCAGATCGCTGTCGAGCAGCGGAAGCACGGCCTGCGTCTCCGGATCGCCGAAGCGACAGTTGAACTCGAGCACCTTCGGGCCGTCGGCCGTCACCATCAGGCCGGCGTAGAGGAGCCCGACGAACGGCGTTCCGCGCCGCGCCAGCTCCGCAAGCACCGGCCGATGCACCTGCGCGACGAGCGCCTCGGCCTCCGCGGCTCCGATCCCAGGCACGGGTGCGTAGGCGCCCATCCCACCGGTGTTGGGGCCGTCGTCGCCGTCGAACGCGCGCTTGAAGTCCTGCGCCGACACGAGCGGGACCGCCTCACGCCCGTCGCAGACGGCGAACAACGAGACCTCGGGCCCGTCGAGCAACTCCTCGACGACGACCTCGACGCCGGCGTCGCGCAGCGAGCGGAGTGCCGACTCGACCTCGTCCTCACTCCGGCACACGAAGACGCCCTTGCCGGCCGCGAGCCCGTCCGCCTTGACCACGCACGGCGGTCGTGCGAGCGGAAGCCGTGCCGCAGTCGGGACTCCGGCCGTGGACAGCACGTCCTTGGCGAACGCCTTCGAGCCCTCGATGCGCGCGGCGGCCCCGCTCGGCCCGAACACGACGAGCCCAAAGCGTCGCAACGCATCCGCGAGCCCGAGCACGAGCGGCACCTCGGGGCCGACCACGACGAGGTCGACGGCGAGCGAGCGCGACAGCCCGAGCAGGCCCTCCGCATCGTCGGCGCGGAGGGGATGGCACACCGCGAGCTCGGCGATTCCCGGATTCCCCGGCGCCGCATGGAGCTCCTCGAGGAGCGGAGACTGGGCGAGCTTCCACGCGAGCGCATGCTCACGCCCGCCTGACCCGACGACGAGAACGCGCACGCCGGCGAGTCTATGTCCGGCACGCCGTGAACCTGACCGTCTAGACGAACTCCTCGCTCTTCTGATACGCGCGGCGCCTGCTGAGCTTCGCCGCCTCGGGAAGGAACCAGCGCTCCGCGATCGCGGTCGGCACGATCGCCGACAGCACGACGACGGTGACGAGCAACGAGAACTGCGTCGTGTCGATGACTCCCGACGTTAGCCCGTACAGGGACGCGATCGTCCCGAACGTGAGACCGGTGCTCATGAGCAGCGTGACGAACGTCGCGTGCCCGGCATCCGCGCGGCGGGCGAGCGGGTGGACGAATGCGAGTTTTGGGGCCATCTTCGCGGCCAGGAGCACCACGAGCACGCCGACGTTCGCGCCCACCGCACCGAGCGAGACGTTGAGGCCGCCCTTGATGAAGAAGAACGGCGTCAGGAGTGCGAAAGCGACGACCCTCAGGCGCTTCTGCTCCTCGCGATGCTCTGTGTAGTGCCGACTCATGACCAGCCCCAGCACGAACGCTGGCAGCACGGCATGGCCGTTCGCGGCTTCGGCCAGCACCATGAGCAGGAAGAGGCAGAAGAAGACGAGCTTGATCTCGGGCTCGATGACTCGGTCGCCGTAGCGCCTGAAGAACCACGGGGCGATCCGCGGCAGTCCCAGAATGAGGGCCACCGACACGGCGAGGAAGAGCGGGTACCAGGCGTTCGGCGTGATGAAGATTGCCGAGAGCGTCACCGCCGTGAGGAGATCGGTGACGAACGTCGCGCTCATCAACAGCTTCCCCACCTCGCTGCCCGTGAGGCCGCGTTCGACGAGAACGGCGTAGACCACGGCGAGCGACGTGGTCGAGAGCGCCGTTCCGGCGATGAGTGAGGCCCGGCCCGACCAGTCGAGCACGAAGAAGGCGACCGCCGTGGCGACGACGAACGGGCCGACGAAGGAGACGACTCCGATGCCGAGCGACGCGCCGAGCCGTCGCCGCATGTACGCCGGATCGACCTCCATGCCGGCGAGGAAGGTGAGGACGATGGACGCGAAGGCGGCGAGCAGATCGAGCCACTCCTGGCTCGAAACGTCGACGACGTTGCCGACGACGATCCCGAGCGACAGCTCGAGGAGGGCGACGGTGACGCCGAGCTCGACCGACACCATGCTGGCCACGAGCGCGATGCCGACGAACAGGGCCGCGAGCTGGACGGGTTCCACGGATGACCTCCACCGGTCGCAGGACGTTGGTAGAAGCCATCAGCCCGGAGGCGGTTCGGCGCGGGCCTCATCGCGCGGCGGCGCCACTATAGCGTCCGCCGCAGATCAGTTCGGATCAGCGAAGCGACAGCACGCGCTCGCGCGCCGGGCCGGTGCCGACGAGCGTCACCGGGACGTCGAGCGTCTCCGCGACGAACCGAACGTAACCGAGCGCCGCACCCGGAAGCTCGTCCTCGATCGTCGACTCCCACCCCTCGAGCATTTCGAACACCGGGCGGCAGTGGTGGAAGTCGCTCTGATGCGCGGGGAAGTCCTCGGTCTCGGAGTCGTCCGGAAGCCGGTAGCGCACGCACACGGGCAGCTCGGCGAACGCCGACAGCACGTCGAGCTTCGTC
>DASTYQ010000136.1:0-3655 GCA_035764775.1 Gaiellaceae bacterium | reverse complement strand
AGCTCGAGCTCGTAGTCGAGCTCCTCAGTGAGGTGCTCGGGGTAGATCACCGGCTCGTCGGGGCCGACGATCGCGTCGACGTTCTGGAAGAAGACGATCCACGGCGCGATCTCGTGCGTCCAGCCGACCTGCTTCGACTCCTCCTCGTGCTCACGGAAGTTCCCCGCGGTGTGGAAGAACTTCTTCGGCACGATGGGCGCGCGCAGCCGGGTCTGCGCGGGCGCGACGCGCTCGCCGGTCTCGTCCGCCCCCCCGCGCTCGATGTACTCGCGCATCGTCGGAACGTCGAGAACGGCGATCTCGTCGCCGTCGAGGACGCCGACGCGCCTCTCGTCGCCGAAGGTGACGAGCCTCATGCGGGCGGTTCCGCTCGGCGCCGCGCCACGCGTGTGCCCCTATGCGCCCGGCGCTCGATACCCAACTTGCTGGGCCTTGCGTAGAGCTTCCATGGTGTCGTCGACCGTCATGAGGACTGTCGTCTCGAACGAGCTCAGTGCTCCGCCGCCGCCGATCGCCAGCGCGACTGCGGCCATGGACACGTTGTCCGGGGCCTCCCACAGGTTGTAGCCATCGTGCTCCCCGAAGGCGTACCAGAATCCGTGCAGCGTCCCCCCGACCGACTCGATGTACTCCTGAGCCGCCTTTCGCCGGTCCTCGGGATTTCCGATCAGCCGAGCCCAGGTCTCGGGCGTGTAGCTGAACTTCGTCAGGTAGAGCGGCATCGTTCCTCCTTGTCGTAGCGGTTCAGGCTGTTCCACAGACCTTCACGGCGATTCGGGCGTAGACCTCTGCCGTCTTCACGAGTCCCTCGATCTCGAGGTTCTCGCCCTTCGCCACGTCGAGGAGGCCGCTCGACGTTCCGTAGTTCACGGTCGCGATGCCATAGCGGGTCAGCACCGAGGCGTCCGAGAACCAACGGGTGACGTCACGCTCGGGCCGCGCTCCGAACACGTCGAAATGCGCTGCGTCGATCGCGCCGACGAGTGCGTGGTCCTCCGCGATCTCGGCACCCGGCGCCGTCACGTAGACCTCCCCCTCGATCCCGTGCTCCGGGAACTGCTCGGCGAGGCCACGGACCATGTCGAGAACCTGTCTCCGCGCGAGTGACATCTCCTTCGTCGGCGGCACGCGGACGTCGAGGAAGAGGTCGGCGCGATGCGGCGTGCGTGAGACACGCCAGCCGAAGCCGCCCTGCAGCGCGCCCACGTTCACGATCGCCTGAGCCCCGCGATACGCGTTCGCCGGATCGCTCTCCCAGGTCGGGATCCACTCGAGCACGGCATCGAGCACGTCGCGCATGCGAACGATCGCGTTCTCGCCCCGCTTCCCGGCGCTGAATGCCGTGTGGATGAACGGGCCTCTCGTCGAGATGCGAAGCCAGAGCGAGCCGAAGTGGCCGAGGACGACCTTCGACTCCGTCGGCTCGCCCAGAATGCACATGTCCGCGACGCCGCCGTGCGAGACGAGGTGGCGCGATCCGGCGGCGTAGCCGCGGTACTCGGCGCCCTGGGCGTCGCCGTACTGCGTCTTCTCGATCTCGCCCGAGACCGCCGCGATCATCACGTCGCCGCGGAGACGGACGCCCGCATCGGAGAGCGCGCGCAGCGCCTCGACGTAGCAGGCGAGCGCCCCCTTCATGTTCGAGATCCCGAGCCCGTACAGCCGCCCGTCCTCGACGAACGCGCTCGGCTGGAAGCCGGGCACGTGCGCGAGCCACGGCTCACGACCCGAATAGGACGTGTCCATGTGCCCGTTGAACATGAGGCTCGGCCCGCCTCCGCTTCCGGGCCGCGTGCCGAGCACGTTCGCTCGTCCGTCCTCGACCTGCTGCCACTGCACCTGCAGGCCCATGCCGAAAAACGTCTCGCGCATGAGATCGGCCATCGCCTCCTCCGACCCCGTGAAGCTCGGCGTTCCGATCGCTCGCGACGCCCAGTCGACGAGCCGGTTTCGGTTGATGCGCGGCTCAGCCACGGACGTGCGGGAGCACCTGCTCGCCGAAGAGACGGATCTGATCGTGGCGCCGCTCGCCCCAGAGCTCGAGCATGACGTGCGTGCAGCCGGCCTCGCGATATTCCTCGATCGCCGCGATGCAGTCGGCCGGCGTCCCGGCTATCGGCTTGCAGCGGTCGAGGAGCGAGTCCGTCACCTCGGCCTTCGCGGCGAGCCGTCCTCCCCGCTCCATCGCCTCCGCCACCGGGGCGAGCTCCGCCATCTCGATGCCGGCGAGCTCGAGCAGCGTGTCCGCGGAGCCGCGGATGTTCTGGAACTTGTTCGCGAGGTACATGCCCGCGATCTCGCGCGCGCCGTCGCGCCCCGCGTCGCGGTCGGACTCGTGGATCGAGGCGACGACCGTGCAGCCGATGTCGATGTTCGCGTTCACGTTCTCGCGCGTGTACCGGACGAACGCCGGCGTCGTGATCGACGGCGTGAGGCAGCCGTCGGAGATCTCGCCCGCGAGCGCCTGCATCTTCGGAGCCGTGGCGGCGACGTAGACGGGCGGAACATCCCGCGGCGTGTGCGCCTCGGGGCTCAGACCCGGCACGGACGCACTCCAGGTGTCGCCCTCGTACTCGAACGGTTCGCCGCCGAGAACTCCGCGCACGATCGTCACTGCGTCGCGCATGGGCCCGAGCGTCTTCGAGGTCTGCGAGCGGATGTTGTTCAGGAAGATCTTCGACGTCCCGAAGCCGAGGAGGAACCTGCCCGGCCCTGCGGCCTCCTGGACGACTCGTGCGTCCATCGCAACCTGCACCGGATGACGGGTGAAGGGCGAGATGATCCCCCACCCGATCGTGAGCCTCTCGGTCTCGCGCGCCATCAGCGCGGAGACCACAGTGGATGACCGCGCCTCCATCCCGTGCTTGCGCCACCACGGATAGGCCTCCGCGAGCCAGATCGTGTCCATGCCCGCGCGGTCCATGACGCGGGCCGACTCGAGCATCTCCTCGAGCGGCTCCATCGTGAGTTGCATCACGCCGACGCGCAGCGTCATGCGCAAGATCGGGATTCGCTCGCGCGAATCCCGATCGCGCGAAGATCCCTAAAGGCGGCCGCTTCGCGGCCGCTGTGGTCGCGTATCACTCAACCCCTCGTTCGCCGCTACTCGGTCGAGGCCGCTGCGGAGACGCGCTTCTCGAGCGCCTCGAGCACCTGCGAGACCTGCTGGTTGACGATCGGCTGCAGCACGCGCTGGCCCATCGCGCCGACCGGGCCGGCGATCTTGACGTCCGCCTCCCACGCCATCGACGTGCCGGAGCCCGACTCGGAGAGGGTGAACGACGTCGTCATGTCCATGAGCGCTCCGACGCCCTGGCCCTTCGCGCGCATCGACGCGAACTCCGGCTCGCGCTCCTCGAGCTTTTCGAAGTTCATCGTCATCTTCAGGCCGCCGAGGCCGAGGGGCACCTTCACCTTGGCCGTCCAGTGCCTCTCGTCGGTGATCTCGAAGGACTCGACGCCCGGCATCAGCTTCGCCAGCTCGGACGGCTGGTTGATGACGCTCCACACGACGTCGCGCGAGGCCGAGAGCTCCTTCGTCCCGGAGACGATCACTTCGACGCCACCGAGACGTTCGCGCGGGTCGCCTGGGGATCCTGGAGCATCGACCACACCCTATGTGCTGGGTTGCAGCTGTCGTGGACGATGGCGCCCC
>DASTYQ010000135.1:0-15567 GCA_035764775.1 Gaiellaceae bacterium | reverse complement strand
TGGTGCGCGAGGCCGGGCGGCGCACTCTCAACATGCGCCATTTCGACGTGCAGCTGGTCGGCGGCATCGCGCTGCACAACGGCAAGATCGCCGAGATGCGCACCGGCGAGGGCAAGACGCTGGTGGCGACGCTGCCCGCCTACCTCAATTCGCTCACCGGCCAGGGCGTGCACATCGTGACCGTCAACGACTACCTGGCGCAGCGCGACGCGGACTGGATGGGGAAGATCTATACCTTCCTGGGCCTGACCGTGGGAGTGAACCTGGCGTTCCACGAGCTCTCGCATGAAGAGCGCAACGAGGCCAAGCGCAAGGCCTTCGCCGCGGATATCACCTACGGCACCAACAACGAGTTCGGCTTCGACTACCTGCGCGACAACATGGTCTACCAGGTCTCCGAGCGCGTACAGCGGGGAGTCAACTACGCGATCGTGGACGAGGTCGACTCGATCCTCATCGACGAGGCGCGCACGCCGCTCATCATCTCGGGCGAGCCCGAGACGGCGGCCGCGACCTACTACCAGTTCGCCCGCGTCGTCAAGGACCTCGAGGGAGCGCCCGCCACCCGCAAGACGGCGAAGGGCCTCGACGAGACCGAGCTCTCGGGCGCCGACTACCTCTACGACGAGAAGTTCAAGACGGTCTCGCCCGCGCAGTCGACGATCGAGAAGGTCGAGCGTGCGATGGGCATCGACAACCTCTACGACCCGCGCAACGTCAGCCTCGTGAACCACCTGATGCAGGCGCTCAAGGCCGAGTCGCTGTACAAGCGCGACGTCGACTACGTCGTGCAGGAGGGCGAGGTCAAGATCGTCGACGAGTTCACGGGCCGCATCATGGAGGGCCGCCGCTGGAGCGAGGGCCTGCACCAGGCGATCGAGGCGAAGGAGGGCGTCTCGATTCGCGAGGAGAACGTCACCCTTGCGACCATCACGCTCCAGAACTACTTCCGTCTCTACGAGAAGCTCGCGGGCATGACCGGCACCGCGAAGACGGAGGAGAAGGAGTTCGTCGAGATCTACAACCTCCACGTCGTCGAGATCCCGACGAACCGTCCCGTCGCGCGGCTCGACGAGAACGACTTCATCTTCAAGACTCCGGATGCGAAGTTCGCGGCCGTGCTCGAGGACATCGTCGACCGCCACGAGGCCGGACAGCCCGTCCTCGTCGGCACGATCGCGGTGGAGACCTCCGAGTACCTCTCGCAGCTCCTGCAGAGGCGCGGCATCCAGCACAACGTGCTGAACGCGAAGGAGCACGAGCGCGAGGGCGAGATCATCAAGGACGCGGGCCAGCGCGGCGCGGTGACGATCGCGACGAACATGGCCGGCCGCGGCGTCGACATCAAGCTCGGAGAGGGCGTGCTCGAGCTCGGCGGCCTGTACGTCCTCGGCACCGAGCGCCACGAGGCGCGCCGCATCGACAACCAGCTGCGCGGCCGCTCAGGACGCCAGGGCGACCCGGGGGAGACGCGCTTCTACCTCTCGGGCCAGGACGACCTCGTGCGCCTGTTCGCCGGCGACCGGATCTACAACATCATGAACCGCTTCAAGATTCCGGACGACCAGCCCATGGAGGCGTCGATCCTCTCGAAGCAGATCGAGAACGCCCAGAAGAAGGTCGAGGAGCAGAACTTCGTCGCGCGCAAGAACGTCCTCAAGTACGACGACGTGATGAACACCCAGCGCATGGTCATCTACGAGCAGCGGCGGCGGGTGCTCGAGGGCGAGGACCTCTCCGACGAGGTGCGCGAGTGGATCCGCGAGGCCGTCGAATCGACCGTCACTCAGTTCACCGACGCCGAGTTCGCCGAGGAATGGGATCTCGGCGGGCTCGCGACCGCGATGGAGTCGCTGTACGGCTCGGACATCACGGTCCAGGAGCTCCAAGAGGAGACCAACGTCGCGGACCGCGACGCGCTCGTCGAGGAGTTCGTCGACGACGCCCTCGAGACGTACGAGGAGCGCGAGCAGGCGCTCGGATCCGAGCTCGCGCGCGAGGTCGAGCGCTTCGTCATCCTCCAGACCGTCGACCAGCGCTGGCGCGAGCACCTCGAGGCGATGGACTATCTCCGCGAGGGTGTGCACCTCCGCGCGTTCGCGCAGAAGGACCCGCTCGTCGAGTACCGCGGTGAGGGGCACACCATGTTCGAGGCGCTCGGGCAGACGATCCGCTCCGAGGTCGTGTTCACGCTCTTCCACGTCACGGTCGAGGTCGAGCAGCCGGCGCTCGAGCCGATGCAGGCGCGCGACGGCGCGCTCCACTACGAGCACGAGACGTCGGCCGGCGCGGACGTCATCGCGGCGGCAGGGGGTACGGCGACGGCGCTCGCTGCTCCTTCGTCGGGCAACGGCGGCTCCTTCGCCCAGGCACCGGCCGTGAACGAGCACAAGGACATCGGCCGCAACGACCCGTGCTGGTGCGGCAGCGGCAAGAAGTACAAGAAGTGCCACGGCGCCTGAGCTGACCCGCCTCCTCATCGTTCTCGTGCTCGCACTCGCGGGCTTCGCGGTGCTCGCGGTCGCGTTCGAGCGCGAGCCGCTCTCGAGCGTCGATGCGGACGCCGCGGAGTGGGTGGCGACGAGCCTGCCCACGACCCTCGAATACGCGGCGCGCCCGTTCTCGTGGGCCGGCGGCTGGATCGGCGTGACCCTGCTCACCGTCGTCGCCGTCGCTTTCCTCGCGCGCGAGCGGAACTGGTTCGACGTCTCGTTCGTGCTCGTGGCCGTGCTCGGCTCGCAGCTGGCGGTCCTCGTGCTGAAGGCGTGGTTCGACCGGCCGCGTCCAGACGCCGGCTCGGCGGTGCCGCTTCCCGAGTCGGCTGCGTTTCCGAGCGGGCACGCGGCGTCCGGCGCGGCGGTCGTCGGCGCCTTCACGATCCTGCTCGCAGAGCGGATCGCAGGCCAGCGTGCACGCACCCACCTCTGGATCGGTGCCGCGATCGTCGGCGTCGCGGTCGGCCTCTCGCGGATCGCGCTGAACGTCCACTACGTGACCGATGTGATCGCCGGGTGGTGCTTGGGGCTCGTCTGGCTCGCAGGCTGTCTGCTGATCAACGACCGGATCCGCGCGCGCACTGCGTCTTGATCAGCCGTTGCGGGTCTGCTCCTCTGCGAGCGGCTCGATCGCCTCGACGCGCGACAGGGCGACGAGGACGATCCCGGCAATGAGCTCGAGCGCTCCCGCGACGTTGCTCCAGCTCGTCAGCGCCGTGAGGTGCAGCGTTACGAGCCCTCCTGCGACGAGCCCATAGCCGGCCGCAGCGATTCCCGCTCCCGGTTGGGCGGCGACCGCGAAGTGAGGCACGCGACCATGGAGCACGAGCGCGACGACCGCGGCAAAGGCGAACGTCAGCGATCCGACGACGCAGTCGAGGACGTAGTGGTTCCCGGTACCCACGATGACGAGGAAGACGAGCGCAGGGTATGCGGCCGCTGCCCACGCGATGCGAGAGCGCGGGAACAGCCACAGCGCGACCACTGCGACGAAGAGCGCGAAGCCGAAGTGCTGGCTCGCCGCCGCGGCAGTCTCGTTGTGGAACAGCGCGCCGCCGGCGCCGAGCTCGGCGTCCGTCGGTGCCGGGCCGAGACCGAGTCCCGCGAGCCAGCGCGGGGGCGCCAGCGGGAACAGCCAGATCACCAGGAGTGCGGGAACGAAGGAGACCACGAAGACGGTGCGCACGAACGGGTACTGCACCGGCCGTGAGAGACGGACGGCCGCCAGGAAGGCGAAGAGGACCGGCAGGTGGATGTTTCGGTACATCCACGCGAGCGCCGGCTCGAGGTCCGATCCGGAGACGCGGTCGATCACTGTCGCCTCGATGTCGAGCGAGAGCGCTCGCTCGAGTCGCAGGACGTCCGCGGCGTGGTCGAGCGACACGCCGACACGCCCCTCGAGCGGGATGCGAAGTGCGTGCCAGACGAGGAGGACCAGCCCTGCGATCGCAAGCTCGGCTTCGACCGAGCCGCACCACCCGAGCATTCTCCGCAGCGCGGACACATGTGTCTCTTACCACGCCGACGACGTCCCATCACGTGGAACGAGCGTCGACCGACGCCCGCACCGGGCGGTCCGGCGCCGGCGACGACGCGGCGGCGACGTGGACGCGCGCGGCGTGGGAGCAGTGTTCGACCTCGAGGCCGTGGTCGATCTCGCGCCACCGGCCCCAGCGCGTCTTCGCGAAGCGGCCGCGACGACATGCCGGGGATGAGAGTCCGACCTCGATCGCGGCTACGCTTGACGGCATGGCCGAGATAGACGGCAAGCCGCTCGACGAGCGCCTGCAGGAGATCGGGGCCCAGCTCGCCTGGGTCCGTGATTACCTTTGACCCGGATGGCCTAGAGCGGCGTCGCGCCGAGCTCGAGGAGGCGATGGGAGCTCCCGGGTTCTGGGACGACAACGCCGCCGCGACACGCATTTCGACCGAGCACTCGCGAATCGTTCGCAAGCTCGAGCGCTACGAGCGCCTGCGCTCGGAGTACGACGACGCGGCCGAGTTCCTCGAGCTCGGGGAGGACGAGGCGGCGATCGCCGACATGGTTCTGTCGCTCGAGGACGAGCTCGCACGACTGCGCGAGGACGCGCTCTTCGATGGCCAGTACGACGCCGGCGACGCGATCCTGGAGATCCATGCGGGCACCGGCGGGACCGACGCGCAGGACTGGGCAGACATGCTGCTGCGGATGTACCTCCGCTGGGCCTCGGACCGCGGCTTCGAGACCGAGGTGCTCGAGGCGAGCCCCGGAGAGGAGGCGGGCCTCAAGTCGACGACCGTCGCGGTGAAGGGCGAGAACGCGTACGGGACGCTGAAGGCCGAGCGTGGGGTCCACCGACTCGTCCGGCTGTCGCCGTTCGACTCCGCACATCGTCGGCACACCGCGTTCGCGCAGGTCGTCGTCGCTCCGCTCTTGCCCGACGACGCGGAGATCGAGATCGACGACTCGGACCTCCGCATCGACACGTACCGCTCGAGCGGCGCCGGCGGCCAGCACGTGAACAAGACCGACTCGGCGGTGCGGATCACACACCTGCCGACGGGCATCGTCGTGCAGTGTCAGAACGAGCGGTCGCAGACCTCGAACAAGGCGACGGCGATGCGCATCCTCCGCTCGCGGCTCGCAGAACTCGAGGAGGAGAAGCGCGAGGCCGAACTCGCGCGCGAGCGCGGCGCCGCGCAGGACATCGGCTTCGGGAGTCAAATCCGCTCGTACGTGCTGCACCCGTACCAGCTCGTGAAGGACCACCGAACCGACTTCGAGGTCGGCAATACACAGGCCGTCCTGGACGGTGGACTGGACGGCTTCGTCCGTGCCTACCTCCTCGCCAAAGCTGCCGGGCAGGTGGTGTAGGCGTTGACACGGCCTCGACTCCACAACGGAATCCGCGATCGCGGTTTCCATTCTGCGAGCGGCATTGTGCAGGCAAAACGTCGGCTACACTGCAGCGTTCCCACGAGCCGGTGCAGCCCATTCTTGGCTGTGTGAGCCCGATTTCCGGTGACGGATGACGACTTGGAGACTCAGCAGATGACGGCTCTCGCGGAACCAGAAACGACCGCGGCGGAGCAGGCAGCCCGCGACGGCGCGACCGGCACCGCGATGGTCGTGCTCGAGGACGTCCGCAAGGTCTACGAGACGAACCACGTCACGGCGCTCGACGGCGTCTCGTTCGTCGTCGACAAGGGAGAGTTCGTCTTCATCGTCGGCGCGTCCGGCTCCGGCAAGTCGACGATGATCCGCCTCCTCCTCAAGGAGGTCGAGCCGACGTCGGGCCGCATCATCGTCGGAGGCCGCGACCTCGGGAGGCTCAAGGGCTCCAAAGTACCGCTCCTCCGACGGAACCTCGGCTGCGTGTTCCAGGACTTCAAGCTCCTGCCGAACCGCACCGCCGCCGAGAACATCGGCTACGCGCTCCGCGTGCAGGGCGAGTCCAACGCGCACATCCGCAAGAAGGTGCCCGAGGTGATGGACCTCGTCGGGCTCGCGCACAAGATGAGCTCGCGGCCCGAGGAGCTCTCGGGCGGAGAGCAGCAGCGCGTGTCGATTGCACGGGCGATGGTCAACCATCCGCCGCTCCTCATCTGTGACGAGCCGACCGGCAACCTCGACCCCGATACGTCGGTCGGGATCATGCAGCTCCTCTACCGCATCAACCGCACGGGCACGACGATCATCATGGTCACGCACGACCGCGAGATGGTCGACAAGATGCGCAAGCGCGTCATCGCGCTCGAGGCGGGCAGGCTCGTCCGCGACGAGCGGCGCGGGGGCTACGCGGAAGAGTGACCAAGTTCCGGATTCTTCTGGCCGAGGCGCTCCGTTCGATCGGCGCGAACGTATCGACGACCGTGGCCTCGGCGCTTTCCGTGCTGATCGGGATGTTCCTCATCGGCGTCTTCATCGGGCTCGGCACATGGCTCGTCTCGTGGTCGGACGACAAGAAGCGCGAGCTCGCGGTGCACGTCTTCATCGCCGATGCCGCGACGACGAAGGAGGTCGACGCGCTCCGCGTGAAGCTCGAGTCGGACACGCGTGTCAAGCCGGGTGGCATCACGTTCTGCTCCAAGGAGTGCGCGCTCAGGATCATGCAGAAGCGGAACCCGGAGCTGACCGCGAATCTCGCGTCGAACCCGCTGCCGGCCTCGTTCGACGTCGTCCCGAAGCGCGGCGAGGACACGGAGGCAATCGCGGTCTCCGTCCAGAAGGCAAAGCTCCCGGCGGTCGACACCGTCCGCTACGGGAAGGAGGTCTCGCAGCGGATCCTCGCGATCGCGCGAGGGATCCAGGTCGTCTTCGGGATCATCGTGATCATCCTCCTGGCGGCCTCGACGATTCTCATCGCGAACACGATTCGCCTCTCGATCTTCGCGCGTCGCCGCGAGATCGAGGTCATGAAGCTCGTCGGCGCGTCGAACTGGTACGTCCGCGGGCCGTTCATGCTCGAGGGGGTCCTCACAGGCCTCGCCGGCTCGCTCGCGGCTGTGATCCTGCTCTTCGTCGGGCGCGAGATCGCCGTCCCGCAGATCCTGGGCCACATCCAGGACGACCCGGACGTCCGCGCGCTGGCGTTCACGTACACCGCCGCGATCCTCGTCCTCGGCGGCCTCGCCATCGGCGCGCTCGGCTCCGGTCTGACGCTGCGCCGCTTCCTCCGCGTGTAGACCCCGGTTTTTCAGCCCGTTAGCGTTCCGGCCGTGTCGGCACAGATCGAGCTCGAACGCGGCCGCGAGGCGTACGCACGGCGGGCATGGAGCGCGGCGTACGGGCATCTCGCGGCCGCCGACGAGGTCGATCGGCTCGCGACCGATGATCTCGAGCTGCTCGCGACAACCGCGTTCATGCTCGGGCGAGACGACGAGTACATCCGGGTCCTGGAACGCGCGCACCACGACCACCTGACGGCCGGCGAGACAGGACGGGCAATTCGCAACGCCGTCTGGATCGGCCTGACTCTCCTCATCCGCGGCGAGGTCGGGCCCGGGAGCGGTTGGATCGGACGGGCGCAGCGCCTGCTCGAGCGAGAGCCGAACGACACCGTCGAGCGCGGCTACCTCCTCATGCCGCTCGTGTTCCGACACGAGGCCGCCGGCGACTTCGAAGGAGGGGCCGCGATCGCCGCAGAGGCCGCCGCGATCGCGGAGCGGTTCGGAGATGCGGATGGCTTTGCCCTCGCGACCCACGCCCACGGAACCATGCTGGTCAAGGCAGGCCGGGTGCAGGAGGGTCTCGCCCTCCTCGACGAGGCGATGGTGTCCGTGACGGCGCGGGAGGTCTCGCCGATCGCGACGGGCATCGTCTACTGCGGCGTGATTCTCGCGTGTCAGGAGGTCTACGAGGTGGGACGGGCGCGAGAGTGGACCGCCGCGCTCACGCGCTGGTGCGAGGGCCAGCCGGACGTACTGGCCTTCACCGGACGCTGCCTCGTCCACCGCGCGGAGATCATGCAGCTGAACGGCGAGTGGCCGTACGCGCTCGAGGAGGCGCAGCGGGCGAGGCAGCGCTTCATCGACACGCGGAACGAGCGTCGGGTCGGCCTCGCCTCGTACCGGGAAGCCGAGCTGCATCGGCTCACGGGAGACTACGAGGGCGCGGAGAACGCGTATCGCGAGGCGAATCGCTACGGGTGGGAGCCCCAACCGGGGCTCGCCCAGCTGCGACTCGCCCAGGGCAACGTGCGGACCGCCGTGTCCACGATCCGACGCGCCCTGGACGAGACCGGCGACGCTCTCACGCGCGTCCGCCTGCTCCCGGCGTACGTCGAGATCATGCTCGCCGCGGGCGACTTCGAAGCCGCGAGCCGCGCATCGCTCGAGCTCGAGCGGCTGTCCGACCGATACGAGAGCGCGATGCTCATCGGCATCGTCGCGTTCGCCCGCGGGGCGGTGCTTCTCGCCCAGGACGACGCCCGCGCGGCACTGGCCTCACTTCGCAAGGCAGCTGACATCTGGCAGCACCTCGAAGCGCCCTACGAGCTGGCACGGACGCGCGAGCTCGTCGGGCTCGCCTGCCGCGCTCTCGGTGACGCCGAGACTGCAACGCTCGAGCTGGACGCCGCACGAGCGGGCTTCGAGCAGTTGGGAGCGCAGCCCGACGTCGAGCGGGTCCTCGCCTACGTCACGCGTGCAGACGGATCGTCCCATGGTCTGACGCCGCGCGAGCTGGACGTGCTCCGGCTCGTCGCCTCGGGAAGATCGAACAAGCAGATCGCAGCAGAGCTCGTGATCAGCGAGCACACCGTCGCGCGGCACGTGCAGAACATCTTCGCCAAGCTCGACGTGTCGTCGCGCACGGCGGCTGCGTCGTTCGCATTCGAGCACCAGCTCGTGTGAACCTGCAGCGAGTGGTCAGGAATGACCACTCGCCACATCGCGAAGTTGGTTGCTTCCGGCGACGAAACCGCGCGGGCGCAGCACTACCGTCGTCGTCTCGTACAACGAAAGGAGACGGAGATGACGACGGATGAGCACTTCGACACCGTGATCGTCGGAGGTGGTCAGGCGGGTCTCGCCGTGGGCTACCACCTCAGATCCCAGAACCGCGACGTCGTGATCCTCGACGCGAATGGGCGAGTGGGCGATTCGTGGCGCAAGCGCTGGCCCTCGCTTCGGCTGTACTCCCCGGCAAGCTTCGACGGGCTTCCGGGCATGGCCTTTCCCGCCCCGCCCGGATCGCATCCGACCGGTCTCGAGATGGCCGACTACCTCGAGTCCTACGCGAGGCGGTTCGAGCTGCCCGTCCGCTCAGGCGTCACCGTGGATGCTCTCGAGCGGAACGGAGCCGGGTTCGTGGTGACCGCCGGCGATCGTCGGCTCGGTGCGGACAACGTGGTCGTCGCGACGGGTGTGTTCCAGCACGAGCATCCGATCGTCCCCGAGTTCGCGTCGGAGCTCGATCCCGCGATTCGCCAACTCCACTCCTCCGACTACCGCGGACCGGAGCAGTTGCAGCCCGGGCCGGTACTCGTCGTCGGCGCGGCGCACTCCGGAGGCGACATCGCGTTCGAGGTCGCTCGCGCCGGACACGCGACCGTGCTCTCGGGCAGGGATACCGGCCAGATTCCCGTCCCACTCGAGAGCCGGAGGATGCGCGTCCTGTGGCCCGTGCTTCGCTTCCTGTGGACGCGAGTCCTGACGGTTGACACGCCGCTCGGCCGCAAGGTGAAGCACGAGACTCGCTGGAGTGGAGGGCTGCTCCTCCGCGTGCGACGCGCTGATCTCGAGGCCGCCGGAGTCGAGCGCGTCCTCGACCGCACCGTCGGAGCCGTGAACGGAATGCCCGTGTTGGCCGACGGCCGGGTGGTCGAGGTTGCGAACGTCGTCTGGTGCACTGGATTCCGCAACGACTGGGACTGGATCCGCTTTCCGGTGCCGCGAGAACAAGACGGATATCCCGAGCAGCGGCGGGGCGCCGTCCCGGCGGTGCCGGGCCTGTACTTCGTCGGCATGCCGTTTCTCCACTCCTTCAGCTCGATGCTGGTCCTCGGCGCCGGCCGCGACGGGAGACGCGTCGCGAAGCACATCGCCTCGCGGACTTCGAGTGCGCCCGCTCCTCGGGCCGTCCCGATCGCCGAGGCGGCGCGATGAGATCGGTCCGCGCGGCCGCGGCGCAGCCAGACGAGGAGCGTCACGAGAGACGGCGTGAGTCGGACACCGGAGAGACGCTCCTCGTCTGGAACGCACGGGTGGCGAGCATCCGTGCCCGCGCACGGGGCCGCATGCGAGCGGAGTCAGCTCCTCGCGGGGAGAGCGCGCAGGCGCCTCAGCACGACGTGCTCTCGGAGGACGAGCGGCGGCGGCTCCTCTCGAATGAGGCGCTCGAGCGCAGACTGGCCGACTAGGTGTTCCGCCTCCTTCTCGAGGAGGTCTCGCGCCGTGTCGAAGTGCTGGAGGACGTCGAACTCCACCTCCGCCTCGACAGCGAAGAGACCCTCCGCGAGCACCCGCTCGAGTCCCGTCTCCGCGTTCGGCAGGTCTCGGTGCACGAAGACGGGCTCCCGGATCACACCCAGGATTCGTCCGCCTGCCTCGACCTGCTGCTCCGTCACGGGATGGAGGTCGAGCATCGTTCCGCCTGGAACGAGGAGCCGGTGAACGTGTCGCAGGGCGTGCACGACGCCCTCACCTTCAATTCATCACAAGGACCAGGAGAAGAGCGCGAGCTCGAAGCGCTTGCGCGGGACGCCCACTTCGGCAGCACCTTGGGCGACGAACGTCACGCGCTCGGCGAGCTCCGGAGGTCGGGCGGCTTTCGCGTTGGCGATCTGCTGCTCGTCCGGGTCGACGGCCAGCACCGAGTCGACGTCGTGCGCGTAGCGGAAGGTGAGGCGGCCATCCCCGCACCCGAGCTCGAGTACCCGAAGGCCCTCGATCGGTGCCAACTGGCGGAGCATTGCGATCTCGACGCCCTCGGGATCGACGGTCCACGCCACGGGCGCCATCATGTCACCCGGTCGCTACCGTGCGCCGATGCGCGAGCGACGCTCACCGAGAGGACGTCAGAAGCGGCCGAGTCGCTCGGATCGCGCGCGCCGGCGGCCGGCGCAGGACGTTCGGGCCGCCGAGAAGCGCATCACCGTCTCGCTGCCGTCACGCCGCACTCCGCCCGAGCGCGTCGTCGCGCACCTCGGCCCGACGAACTCGGGCAAGACACACGCCGCACTCGTGGAGCTCGCCGAGAAGCGCTCCGGCGTCTACGCCGGTCCGCTCCGGATGCTCGCGCAGGAGGCACATCGCCGGCTCTCCGAGTGGATCGGAGCCGAGCACGTCGGCCTGATCACCGGAGAGGAGCGCGTCAACGAGCACGCGTCCGTCATCTGCTCGACGGTCGAGATGGCACCGCAGGCCGGCGAGCTCCTCGTCCTCGACGAGGTGCAGTGGGCGGACGACACCGAGCGTGGCTCGGCGTGGACCCGTCTCCTCCTCGCAGGGCAATATCGGGAGATCCTCGTCCTCGGCGCTCTCGATGCGCTGCCGCTCGTCGAGCGCGCGTTCCCGGAGCACGAGCTGAAGGTCTTCGAGCGGAAGCTCCCGCTCGAGTTCGTCGGCGAGCGGACACTCAGGTCGCTGACCACCGGAACCGTCGTCGTCGCATTCAGCAGGCGTGCCGTGCTCGCGCTTGCGGGTGAGGTGAATCGACTCCATCCAGGCCGCGTCGCCGTGCTCTACGGCGCGATGCCCTTGTCCTCGCGGCGCGAGGAGATCGACCGCTTCCTGAGCGGCGCGGCCGACGTGTGCGTTGCGACGGACGTGCTCGGGCACGGAGTGAACCTCCCCTGTGAGACGCTCCTCTTCGCCGAGACGACGAAGTTCGACGGCGAGGAGCGTCGCGACCTCTTCCCGTGGGAGCTCGCGCAGATCGCCGGCCGCGCGGGGCGCTTCGGCCTCGTGGAGCGCGGACATGTCGGCGTCCTGACGGGTCTCGGCTGGGGAGCCGCCGACGCCGAGCTCGTCGAGTCCGCGCTCGAGCCCCACGTGCCGCTCACCGGCGGCCACCTCGGTTACCGGGCCGTGGACGAGGCACGCATTCGTCCTCAGCTCTCGGACCTCGGAGTCGAGGATCCGCTTCAGCTCGACGCGGCGCTCGTCGCCTGGCACCGGGTTGCGCTCCGCGAGTGGGCGTTCGAGAGCTGGCTCGCCATCGAGTCGCTACAGCCGCTCCGGCTTCGCCTCCAGGCCGTGCAGCGTCGGCTCGGAGAGCGCGGCAAGCGCCTTCCCCTCGCGGACACCTGGAAGCTCGTCAACGCTCCCGTCGACGAGGACAACCTCGAGCTGCTCGCGACGCTCGCGCTCGCGATTGCGGGCGACCGTGTCGCGAGGCCGCAGTTGAACTTCCTCCTCGACGCCGCTCGCCTCCGTGGCGCGCCGCTCGAGGAGGCGGAGCAGGCCGGGCGTGAGGCGAGCATCCTCCGCTGGTTCGCGCTCCAGTACCCGGGTGTCGGTGGCGTGACCATCGAGCGTGCAGCTGCGCTCGAGGAGGCTGCGGCGGCACGGGTCGTCGCGCGCCTGCGCATCGAGGTGGAGTCGCCGACGATCGGCCGCTGCCGCTCGTGTGGGCGCTCGTGCGCGCCGTGGTTCCCGCTGTGCGACCGCTGCGCCGGGATCGCGGCTCGTGCGTGATATGAAGTCGCACGTGACGCGCGACGAGCTCCGGTCGGTCCCGCTTTTCGAGGGCGCGAGCGAGGCTGCCCTCGACCGGCTCGCGAGCGAAGCCGGCGAGCTCACGAGCAGTGCCGGTCAGGTCATCGCGCTGGAGGGCGACGCCGGGTCCGGGATGTTCGTCATCCTCGAGGGAACCGCGACCGTCGAGTGGCGCGGCGGCGAGGTCGATCTCCAGGCCGGGACGTTCTTCGGCGAGCTCACGCTGCTCGCACCCGGCGGACGGCGAAACGCTCGTGTCCGGGCCGCGACCGACATGCGCTCGCTGGCGATTCCGCGCGACGTCGCGCTCGACGTGATCGAGTCCGAGCCTGCGGTCGCTCTCGCGATGCTCAAGGAAATGGCCCGTCGCTTCGCCTCCGCGCTGCCCGACGACTAGGGCGAAGGACGAGGGCGGGACAGGTCCCGCCCCTACACTGCCGCGGTGGCCAGGCCGACCACAGGGCAGAAGCTCATCGCGGAGAACCGCCGCGCGCGTCGCGACTACGAGCTCATCGAGCGCGTCGAGGCCGGCGTGGTCCTGAGCGGCTCCGAGGTGAAATCCGCCCGCGACGGGCACGTTCAGCTCGGTCAGGCGTACGCGGACATCCGCGACGGCGAGGCGTGGCTCGTCGGCGCCTTGATCTCCGAGTACGTTCAGGCCGGCGGCCTCGGGCACCAGCCCGACCGCGACCGCAAGCTCCTCCTGCACCGAAGCGAGATCGACTCGCTCCACGGGAAGGTGCGGGAGAAGGGGCTGACGCTCGTCCCGACGCGCATGTACTTCAAGGACGGACGCGTGAAGGTCGAGATCGCGGTTGCCCGCGGCCGCGAGCGCGCCGACAAGCGCCGCGTCATCGCCGAGCGTGACGCCCAGCGCGACATCGAGCGCGCCTTCAAGCGTCGTCGCTGAGCTTGGCAGCGCGGGCCGAGCAGTACTAGTCTCGAGTGAGGCAATGGGAGAGACCACACAGCGGCCGCGAAGCGGCCGCCTTCAGAGGTCTTCGCGCTCGGGATCCGCACCTGCGAGTCCCGAGCCTGCGCAGAAAGGAGAGTCGATGCGACGAGTGGCGCTGACCGTCAACGGCGCGCAGCACGACGTCGAGCTCGAGCCGCGTGAGCTCCTCGTGTTCGTCCTTCGTGACCGGCTCGGGCTCACCGGCACGAACGTCGGCTGCGACACCTCCTCGTGCGGGTCCTGCACCGTGCTCGTGAACGGCGAGTCGGTGAAGTCGTGCACGATGCTCGGCGTCCAGGCCGACGGCATGGAGATCACGACCATCGAGGGGCTCGCGCGAAACGGCGAGCTCCATCCGGTCCAGCAGGCATTTCACGACCACCACGCCCTGCAGTGCGGCTACTGCACGCCCGGCATGGTGCTGGCGGCGGTGAGCCTCATCGACGCCGGGGCGGCCACTGACGAGGCTGCGATTCGCGAGGGGCTCGAGGGCAATCTCTGCCGCTGCACCGGATACCACAACATCGTCCAGGCAGTCGCCTCCGCGGCGGGGGTGGCCTCATGACCGCGATCGAGTCGACCCCCAAGGTGGTCGGAACCTCCGTCAAGCGCAAGGAGGACGCAACGCTCCTGCGCGGGCGAGGCACGTTCGTCGACAACCTCACGCTCCCGGGAACGGTGTACATGGCCGTCGTGCGGAGCCCGTACCCGCGCGCTCGCATCGCGAGTGTGAACCTCGATGCCGCTCGTAGTGCAGAGGGCGTCGTCGCTGCGTTCTCCGGCGCCGACCTCGCCGACGACTGGGCGGGCGGTCTGCCGTGCGCCTGGCCGGTGACGGAGGACATCAAGACGCCGCCGCACTATCCCCTCGCCTCGGACGAGGCGCGCTACCAGGGTGACCCGGTCGCCGTGGTCGTCGCCGAGACGCGCTCGCTCGCGAAGGACGCGGCCGAGCTCGTCGAGGTGGACTACGAGCCGCTTCCGTCCGTCGGTGGCGTCACGAAAGCACTCGAGGACGGTGCGCCGCTCGTCCACGCCGACTTCGGAACGAACGAGTGCTACGTCTGGAAGCTCGAGACCGAGGGCGTTCGGGAGGCAATCGACGCCGCCGACGTCGTTGTCACGAGGCGCTACTTCCAGCCGCGCCTCATTCCCAACGCGATCGAGCCGAGGGGAGTGCTGGCGCAGGTCGACCCGACCGGCGACGTCACCCTCTGGTCGGCGACGCAGACGCCGCACATCCAGCGCTTTGCGCTGCAGCTCGTGCTCGGGATTCCCGAGTCGAAGATCCGCGTGATCGCGCCGGACGTCGGCGGCGGCTTCGGCTCGAAGATCCAGGTCTACGGCGAGGGCCCGCTCGCGATCGTGCTCGCGCGGCGACTCGGACGTCCCGTGAAGTGGACGGAGGAACGCGCCGAGAACTTCGTCGGCACGATCCACGGCCGCGACGTGGTGCACGAGCTGACGTTCGCGGCGACGAGGGACGGCCACATCACGGCCGTGAAGTCCGAGGCGTGGTGCGCGATGGGCGCGTACCTCGAGCTCGTCACGCCGGGCATTCCGCTGCTCGGCGCCTGGATCTACTCAGGGCCGTACGAGATCCCGAACTACAGCGTCACCTTCACCGGCGTCTTCACGCACACGACACCGACCGACGCGTATCGCGGCGCCGGCCGCCCCGAGGCGACGTATGTCCTCGAGCGCACCATGGACGCGCTCGCGAAGGAGCTCGGAATGGATCCCGTGGAGCTACGGCGGAAGAACTTCGTCAGGGAGTTCCCGCACACGATGGCCTCGGGGCTCACCATCGACTCGGGCGACTACCACGCGACGCTCGACCGGCTTCTCGAGCTCCTCGACCTCGACGCCATCCGCGCCGACCAGTCGGCACGGCGGGAGGCCGGGGACCTGAAGCAGATCGGGGTCGGCTTCTCGACGTACAACGAGATGTGCGGGCTCGCCCCGTCGCGCATCCTC
>DASTYQ010000134.1:0-12486 GCA_035764775.1 Gaiellaceae bacterium | reverse complement strand
CGACGTGCGCACTCGGACGGCCGCGCCGCTCGTCGTCGTCGTCCATCGCCGGGAGGTCGTCGTGCACGAGCGAGAACGTGTGCACGAGCTCGAGCGCGGCAGCCGCCGGGAGCGCTTCGTCGATCGTTGCTCCGTTCGCCTCGGCCACGGCGAGGCACAGCACGGGGCGAATGCGCTTGCCGCCCGAGTCGAGGGAGTAGCGGAGCGCCTCCTCGAGCCCTCCGAGCTCCGGGCTGAAGCCGAGCCCGCCGAGGTACGTCTCGACGGCCTCGCGCAGCTCGTCAGCCGTCTGCATCCGCCAGGTTCCGCGCCCGCGTCAGCTCGGCCTCGCTCTGGCGCGCGAGCTCGGCGAGCTCGGCGATGAGGTCCACCGCGGCGTCGCCGTCGACGTCGTCGGCCGCAGCGAGCCGCTCGAGCTCCTCGTGGCGCTGGTTCAGCTGTCCGAGCAGCTCCTCGGCGCGCGCGAGAGCGTCGTCGACCGGCGTGCTCATCGACCGCTCCTCGGTGGCTGGGCGCGGGAGGTTTGCCCAGCGACCAAGAGCAGGCGGGAGTTCATGCAGCCTCCTGCTCGCGCGCCACACGGGCGAGGATCCCGTTCACGAGCCGAGCGGCGTCCTCGGTCGCATAGCGCTTCGCGAGGACGACCGCCTCGTTGATCGCGACCTCACGTGGGACCGTGTGCTCCTCGAGCTCGTACACGCCGATGCGCAGGATATTCCGCTCGAGCGTCCCGAGCCGGTCGGCCGGCCAGTCGGGCGACGCGGCCGAGATCCGCGTGTCGAGCGCGGGCGCCCTGGCGGCGACGGCGTCCGCGAGCGAGTACGCGAAGTCGTCCGGCTCGCCCTCGAACAGCGACGCCAGCTCCTGCCCGGTGAGATCCCACTGGTACAGCAGGAAGAGCGCCTGGCGACGGGCCGCCTTCCGGCTCGCCGGGCGCCTCATGCGGGTACGAGCGAGGGCACTCGGCCCTCGAGCTCGGTGAGGGTCGACGTCGAGTACACACCGCTGCGGAACTCGAGCGAGCCGAGCACGTCGAGGGCCAGCTCCCGTGTCGTCGGGATGCCCTCCACCTCGAGCTCGCGCAGCGCGCGCTCGGCGCGTGCGATGGCAGCGTCTCGGGTGGCGTCCGCGACGATCACCTTCGCGATCATCGAGTCGTAGTAGGGAGGTATCTCGACCCCCGACGACACTGCCGTGTCGACCCGCACCCCCGGGCCGAGCGGCGGCGTGAAGCGCGTCACGACTCCCGGCGCCGGGAGGAACCCGCGAGCAGGATCTTCGGCGTTGATCCTGATCTCGATCGCGTGGCCCGACCGCTCGGCTCGCCCGGTCGTGGCGAGCTGCTCCCCCGCGGCGATGCGGATCTGCTCGCGGACGATGTCGATCCCGGTGACGAGCTCCGACACGGGATGCTCGACCTGCAGCCGGCAATTCACCTCGATGAAGAAGAAGCCGTCGTCCGGCCCGACGAGGAACTCGAAGGTTCCGGCATTCCGATAGCCGATCGCGGCGCACGCCGTGGCCACCGTCGACTCCATCGACTCGCGCATCGACTCGTCCAGCGCCGCCGAGGGAGACTCCTCGACGAGCTTCTGGTGTCGCCGCTGAATGGATCATTCGCGCTCGCCGAGCGTCAGCACGCCGCCGGTGGCGTCGCAGAGCACCTGAATCTCGACATGCCGCGCGGGCGTCACGAGCTTCTCGACGTAGACCGAGCCGTCGCCGAAGGCCGCCTCCGCCTCTGCGCTCGCCGCGCCGTACGCGTCCTCGAGGTCGTCTGCGCTCGCAACGAGGCGCATCCCCTTCCCGCCACCGCCGGCCGACGCCTTGAGTAGCACCGGGAAGCCCGCGTCGGTCGCCGCCCGGCGGAGGTCGCCGAGACCGACGGCCCGGTCGGATCCCGGAACGAGCGGGACGCCTGCGGACCGCATCGCCTCCTTCGCGCGCACCTTGTCGCCCATCTGCTCGACGACCTCGGCCGTCGGGCCGATGAACACGAGCTCCGAGTCGGAGCATGCACGCGCGAACTCCGCGTTCTCCGCCAGGAAGCCGTAGCCGGGATGCACCGCCTCGCACCCGGTCGTCTCCGCTGCGGCGACGACGTTCGAGATCTTCAGGTAGCTCTCGCCCGCTGCGGGCGGGCCGATGCAGACCGCCCGGTCCGCGAGCCGAACGTGGAGCGCGTCGCGGTCGGCCGTCGAGTACACCGCAACCGCCTCGATCCCGAGCTCGTGGAGCGCTCGAATGACACGCACCGCGATCTCGCCCCGGTTCGCGACGAGCACGCGTTCGAACACCTCGCGTCCCTAGACCGCAGGCGGTGCGAGCACGGGCTCGAGCTCGAAGAGGAGCTCGCCGAACTCGACCGGCTGGGCGTTCTCGGCGTGGATCGCGCGCACGACGCCCGCGCTCTCGGCCTTGAGCTCGTTGAACAGCTTCATCGCCTCGAGGACGCAGAGCACCTGGCCGGGGAAGACGGTGTCACCGACGTCCACGAATGCGGGCGCCCCCGGCTGCGGAGCGCGGTAGAAGACGCCTACCATCGGCGACTCGACGCGCATGAGGCCATCCGCCGGTGCCGGCCCAGCCGGATCGGACGTCACCTCGGTCTCGAGCGGCGCCGACACACCGGTCGCGACCGCAGCGGCCGGCTCGTCGGCGCGACGGACGGAGACCCGCATGCCCTCGTCCTCGATCTCGATCTCCCCCACGCCCGACTCCTGAACGATCCTCACGAGCTCCCGGATCCGCTCGCCGCGCTCGGCGTCGGCGTCCTCGGCGACGAGGACCGAGCCGCGGTCGTGGCGCGCCCGGATGACCTTGAGGAGCTCCTCGGCGTCCGATCCGAACATCGCGATGAGCACGAGCTCCTCCTCGCTCGCCGCGAGGCCCTCCGCCTGTTCGCGGACGTCCTCGGTCGTGACCGGATCCTCGGTGAGCTGTCTCCGCGGGGCGAGGAGCTCGACCGCGCGCTCGACCGTCGCGTCGATCGGCTCCGGGGTGACCCCGTAACCGCCCTGCACGAGCTCGCGGAATTCGTCGATGACCGAGCCGTAGCGCCGCGCTTCGAGAACGTGGAGGAGCGCCTGCGAGGCGAGGATCTGCCCGATCGGCGCCGCGAGCGGCGGCCAACCTGCCTCCGCCCGCACCCGTCCGACCTCCTCGAGCACCTCGAGCAGACGATCGGCGGCCGCATGGGCGCGAAGATGCACATCGAGCGCAGCGACGAGGCCTGCAGGCAGGTCGTACTCGGCTGCGCGCACCGCGATCCGCGGCGCCACCGGGGCGACCGGCTCGTCGCCGATCCACTCGTCGATGACGTCCGCAGCCTCCCACAGCTTGTCGACGTCGAGGCCCGGCGCGTGCCCGAGCCCCTGCAGCGACTCGGCGACGGACTCGCCGGACACACGGTGGAGCGTCAACGCCAGCGGGTACACGGCGGTCGCGATCAGGTCGGCCCCGGAGTCGACTGCGGCGAGCGCCGAGGCCAGGCCGACGCCGGCAGCACCCTGGACGTAGAAGCCGACCGGGAGCCCGCTCGCCTCCCTGATCCGGGCGACGAGCTCCTGCGCGCGGTGCGGGACGAGCGCACCGGTCGGATCGTTGACGAGGATGCGCGTGGCGCCGAGTTCCGGCAGCTTGCGCGCCCCCTCGACGAGCGTGTCCGTCTCGTCTGTCCGACCGGGGCTGTAGACGAGTCCTGCGTGGAACGCGCCTCCGGCGCTCGTGATCGCCGCGCCCGCCTCGCGCAGGTTCGACACGTCGTTGAGCGGGTCGTGGAGGCGAAAGACGTCGATGCCGTTCTCGGCGGCGCACGACACGAAGCGACTCACGATGTCGCCGCTGACCGGCCGCGAGCCGACGAGGAAGCGACCGCGAAGAGCGATCCCGAGCGGCGTCGACACCCGCGCCCTGATCGCGCGGATGCGCTCCCACGGCGATTCGACGCGACGACGGACCGTGGCGTCGAAGACGCCGCCTCCCGAGATCTCGAGGCAGGCGAACCCGGCTCCGTCGAGGATCTCCGCAACGCGGAGCACCTCGGCGGTGGGCAGCTTGCCGGCGAGCGGCTCCTGCGAGAGCAGGCGGATGGTGGTGTCGACCAGCTTGGGCACGACTCGGGACCTTAGCGACCCTCGGCGCGAGGCTCAGGAGTCGCCGAGCGTCGTCAAGCGCGGCTGATGTAGCGACCCTCGCGCGGATCGACCTTGATCCGCTCGCCGGTGTCGACGAACAGCGGGACCTGCACGACCGCGCCGGTCTCGAGCGTCGCTGGCTTCGTCACGTTGGTGACCGTGTCGCCGCGCACCGCGGGCTCCGTCTGGGCCACCGTCAGCTCGACCGAGGCCGGAAGTTGGATCCCCGACGGCTTTCCGTCGACGGCGAGCATCTGAACCGAGCTCGACGGAGGCAGGTATGCGAGCTCGCTCGCGACTTCCGCGTGCGGGAGCCCGAACTGCTCGTACGTCTCCTCGTCCATGAAGTGCGCCTCGGAGCCGTCGTCGTAGAGGTACTGGACGTTCTTCACCTCGGTGTGCACACGGGCGAACTTCTCGCCGGCGCGAAACGTCCGGTCGACGACCGAACCGGACTCGAGCGCTTTGAGCTTCGTCCGCACGAAGGCCCCACCCTTGCCCGGCTTGACGTGCTGGAACTCGACGATGCGCCAGACGGCGCCGTCGACCTCGATGTGCATGCCATTGCGGAACTGATTGGTGGAGACGGTCTCGGCCATCGCAGCGGCGCATTGTAGGGGCGGGATCCGTCCCGCCGTGATTCCTGCGCAAGACCGGGATTTCGCTGATGGGCGAATCCCGGTCGCGCAAGGATCCCTGAAGCAGCCGCTTCGCGGCCGGTGTGGACGTCACGCGACGGTGACGAGCTCCTTGGTGAACTGTGTCAGCCGCTCGCAGCCGCCGTCCGTCACGACGACCAGATCCTCGATCCGCACGCCGCAGCCCTCGTCCGGCAGGTAGATCCCCGGCTCGACGGAGACGACGTTCCCGACCTCGAGGACGTCCGTCGTCTCCGGGCGCAGGGCCGGCGCTTCGTGGATCTGGAGGCCGACGCCGTGTCCCATCCCGTGTCCGTACGCCTTGCCGTGCCCGGCCGCCTCGATGACCGTGCGCGAAGCGGCATCGGCCTCGCGACCGTGGACGCCGGGCGCAACGGCGGCGAGACCGGCGAGCTGCGCCTCGAGGCAGAGGGCGTGCAGCTCCTGCAGGGACTCCGAGACCTCGCCCACGGCGAACGTGCGCGTGCAGTCGGAGCAGTAACCGTCGACCACACAGCCGGCGTCGATGGTCACGAGCATGCCCGGCGCGATCGGCGCGTCTCCGGGCGCCGCATGCGGAGACGCCGCTGTCGCCCCCGCGGCCACGACCGCCTCGAACGAGACGCCCTCCGCCCCGCCGTCGCGGAAGCTCCGCTCGACCCACCACGCGAGCTCCTTCTCGCTGCGCCCGACGAACTGCTCCTCCGCGAGCGCGGCGAAAACCTCGTCCGAGAGTGCGGAGCCGCGGCGCATGATCGCAATCTCGTCTGCGTCCTTCACCGCGCGCAGTCCTTCGACGAGCCCGCTGCTCGGCACCGCGTCCACGCCGGCCTCGACCAAGGCGCGGTAGAGCGCGTGCGGGAGGTGCTGCTCCTCGAACTGGATCCGCCTGCCCTTCAGGAGCTCGCCGATCGCCGGGATGAGCCCGCGCGCGACCTCGGCGACCTCGAACCCGTCGAGCATGCGGGCACGGTTCGCGTAGCGGAAGTCCGTGTACAGGGTCGCACTCCCGTCGGGCTCGACGAGGACGGCCGAGTTCGAGCTCTCGAGCCCCGTGAGGTAGCGGACGTTGGCCTGCCCGCCGAGGACATACGGCGGCCCGGCGACGAGAAGCGGCTCGTCCAGCAGCGACGCAAGTCGCGCGATTCGGCTCATGCCTTGCTCCCGACGAGGAACTCGAGCGCCTCGCGGTAGCCGTCGGGCCCCTTGCCGATGAAGCGGGCGGCCGCGACCTCCTCGATGACGGAAAAGCGGCGCCACTCCTCGCGCTCCGCGATGTTCGACAGGTGAACCTCGACCACCGGAACCGTGAAGAGCTCGAGGGCGTCGTGGATCGCCCACGAGTAGTGGGACCACGCGCCGGGGTTCGCGATGACGCCGTCGGCCCACTCGTACGCCTCGTGGCACCAGTCGACGTACTCCCCCTCGTGGTTCGTCTGGCGACACCGCGCGGTGCACTCGAGGTCGAGCGCCCACTGATAGATCTTGGTCTCGAGCTCGGAGAGACCGACGCCCCCGTACAACTCCGGATCGCGCTGCGAGAGCACGTCGAGATTGACGCCGTTGAGCACCGCGATCCGCACGGCGTGACCCTATGCGATGAGGGTGTCGAGAGCGGCTCGGACGCGATCGGGCTCGACGTCGGCGGTCACGACGGGCTCGCCCGGACGCTGGAGGAGGACGAGGCGGACCCGGCCGCCGATCGCCTTCTTGTCGCGCTGCAGCGCCGCCCACGCCCGGTCGCGATCGACGGCGACCCGCTCGGGGGCGAGGACGCTCTCGACGGTCCGCGCCTCCGCGTCGAGGTCCGAGAGCCGCAGCGCTGCCGTGAGCCCGAGCGCGACCGCACGTCCGTGCGAAACGGTGTAGTCCGAGGCCGCCTCGAGGGCGTGCGCGAAGGTGTGCCCGAAGTTGAGATGCGCACGCTCGCGCCGCTCGTACGGGTCGCGCAGGCACACGGCGGCCTTGAACGCCGCGCACTTCCGGACCTGCTGCTCGGTGCCGAGCTCCCACAGCGCCTCGCCCGCCAGGAGCCCGGTCTTCACGACCTCGGCGAGCCCGTTCCGAACCTCCTCGTCCGGAAGCGTCTCGAGGAGCGACGAGTCGATCACCGTTCCTGCCGGCCAGTGGAAGGCGCCCACGAGGTTCTTCCCCTGTTCGATGTCGATCCCGACCTTGCCGCCGATCGCCGCGTCCACCTGGCCGACGAGTGTCGAAGGGACGGCGACCCAGTCGATCCCGCGCATGTACGTCGCCGCGACGAACCCGCCGAGGTCTGTCGTCGTCCCGCCGCCGAGCGCGACGAGAGTGCCGGAGCGGTCGATCCGGAGCGCCTCCCACAGCCTCCCGGCCTCGGCGAGGGTCTTGCGCTCGACGAGATGCGCCGCGGCGATCCCGTGCGCCGCGGCCGCGCGCGCGTCGGCGACGATGGCGTCGCCGCGAGCCTCGGAATGCCGCGCGAAGCGTATGCCCGCCGCCGCGAGGAGCGCACTTTCGAGGTCCCGCGCATCGGCATCGGCGCCGGCGTAGAGCGGCGCGCGCTGGTCGTAGAGCGAGGTGAAGGCCTCCCGGTCCTGCGCAAGCGGCCGGTCGCTGGCAGAGACGCGCGACCATGCTTCATCGGCGGTGACGTCGAGGTGCAGCGTGAACGCGTGCTCCGCAAGCGCGTCCGCCGTCCGAGAGGACCCGAGCGCGCCGCCCCCCAGCTCCACAACTGCGGGCGGACGGCGCGAGAGCACATCGAGCGCAGCGTTCTCCTCGAGCTCCCGGAACACACCCTCGCCGCGCGTCGCGAAGATCTCCGCGATCGACGTGCCGGCGCGCTCCTCGACAACGGGGTCGACCGAGACGAACTCACGGCCGAGTCGCTCGGCGAGCACTGGGCCGAGCGTCGTCTTCCCGGCGCCCATGAATCCGACGAGCGCGAGGTGTCGGCCTAGGGCGTTTCTCGCCACGCGATCCGGTCGAGGTACGCGGCGTGCGCGCCGACGAAGTCCGAGAGCGCATCTCCGCCGAACTTCTCGCGCGCCGCCCGCCCGAGCTCCCACGCGACAGCGGCCTCGGCGACGACCGCGAGCGCCTCCACCGCCTGGACGTCGCTGCGCTCGACCATAGCCGTCCCCGGCTCGCCCGTCTCGAGGTCGACGGACCGGAGCGGGCGCATCAGCGTCGGAAGCGGCTTCATCGCGGCGCGAACGACGACCTGTGCACCATTCGTGATCCCACCCTCGAGGCCGCCTGCCCTGTTCGTCGCGCGACGGCGGTCGGGCTCGATCTCGTCGTGTGCCTCCGAGCCGCGCAGGCGAGCGAGAGCGAACCCGTCCCCGATCTCGACGCCCTTCACGGCCTGGATGCCCATGAGCGCGGCGGCGAGGCGTGCATCGAGTCGATCCGACTTCTCCGCGTACGAGCCGAGCCCCGGCGGAACGCCGTCGGCAACGACCTCGACCACTCCGCCGAGCGTGTCGCGATCGCCGCGCGCCGCGTCGGTCGCGTCCCTCCACCCGGTCTCGGTGTCGGCTCCACCGATCTCGATCACGCGCCCGGCGACCGCCACGCCGATCGCGGCCAGCAGCGTCTTCGCGACGGCTCCGGCAGCGACGTGCACGGCGGTCTGCCGCGCGCTCGCCCGCTCGAGCGCGTTCCGCACGTCCTCGTGCCCGAACTTGAGGACACCGGCGAGATCGGCGTGGCCGGGCCGCGGCAAGGAGACCGGTTTCGTGCCCTTGCCCTCCGGCTCACCCTCGGGCGGCCACGGATTCATCCCCCACTCCCAGTTCGCGTGGTCACGATTCCGGACGACGAGCGCGAGCGGTGTGCCGAGAGTCTCGCCGTGGCGGAGGCCGGCGAGGACTTCGACCTCGTCGGCCTCGAAGGCTTGCCTCGGGCTGCGCCCGTACCCCTGTCGCCTCCGCTCGAGATCGCGCGCAATCGCGTCGCGGTCGAGCCCGAGTCCGGCCGGAAGGCCGCTCAGGATCGCGACGAGCGCCGGGCCGTGCGACTCGCCCGCTGTTGTCAACCCGAGTGTCATGAAGACAAGCCTAGGGCGTGCCTCATGACCGCGACCGGCGCTTCGACGCCTGTCCACAGCTCGAACGCCGCCACCCCTTGTGCAAGCAGCACCTCGAGACCGCTGACCACCGTCGCCCCTGACCGCCGGGCGGCTCCGGCCGTGGCCGTGTCCGGGTAGGGCAGGTCGACGAGCGTCTGACCCGGACCGAGCCCGACGAGCACCGCATCGCGTTCGGAGGTCGCGTTCACGACGAGGTCCGCATCCTCGACGACGGGCGGCCACGTGCCCCGGCGCGAGAACTGACGTGCGCTCGGAAGCGCCTGCATGAACGCCACCGCTACGCCACCGTCTCCGATCACGACGGGACGCTCCTGCGGCAGGCCGGCCAGGATCGCAGCGTCGGTGGTCCAGCCCTCGACGCGCCCCTCGCGCACGACGAGCGTGTTCACGGAGGGCGCGTCGGTCTCGCAGAACTCCGTCACGGCCGTCTTGTGCGGCGTCGTGACGTTCGCGCCGGCGAAGTCCAGCGCCACGAGGCCGCGCACGGCGTCGCCGAGGCGGTCGGGCGGCGTGGGCAGGACGACGTAGGCCCAGTCCATGCCGAGAGCAGCGAATGCGGCGTTGTGCATCGCCGGAGAGAGCGACTGCCTTCCCGGCCAGCGCAAGAGGCCGACGAGCCGCGTCGTTCCGGAGATCTCGATCACGCGGCGAATCTAGCCCGGACGCGCGACGCCCGCCGTAGCGGGCCGTCGCGGGTGATCCCAAGGCTGCGGGGCGCCACCCCGCATCAGTCGCCTGACAAGCGTCATCGAGAGAATAGCGCTCGCTCGCCAGGGGACTGCGACGGCGAGCGCGCCGACAGTCGGGGTCCCCACTCCCGAGCGCTCCCGCCGTCCGTCAGTCCATCGGCGGAGGGCGCCGGACTCGAACCGGATCCGGTGGCGAACCGGACGTAACGCTTGTCGGGCGTTCCACCCACCTTGGGAGTTCACCCTGCGCATCCGCGACCGTAGTAGTGACAGCAGGGAAGCGAAAGACGCTCTTCGGGACGTGTCAGAAGGGGTCAGCAGCCGCCGAAGCCGTACTCGAGCGATTTCTGACAGAACTCCGACTCGCTCGCCGTGAAGAAGTGATGGACGTCGTCCGGCTTGCGGACGAAGTACAGATAGTCGACCGCGGCCGGACGAGCGGCGGCCTTCATCGACGCGAGGCCGGGGTTCGAGATCGGCGTCGGCGGGAGGCCCAGCCGGTTCCGCGTGTTGAACGGGTTGGTGCTCTGGAGGTCGGACTGCTTGAGCGGGTCCGTCCCAGGCACGTCGAGGCCGTAGCGAATTGTCGCGTCGATCCCGAGCCGCATCCGGTTCCGCAGGCGGTTGTAGATCACGGCCGCGACGAGCCTGCGCTCCGCTGGCGCGACGGCCTCCTTCTCGATCATCGACGCGATGATGAGGACGTCGTATGCGGTCAGGTTCTTCGACCTCGCGTAGCGCAGGCCGACCTTGCGCCAGTTCCGGCGGAACGCCCGTAGCTGGTCGTTCACCAGTCGCCCGGAGGACGTGAGCTTCGTGAACTCGTACGTCGCGGGGAAGAGGAACCCCTCGATCGAGCTCAGCTTCCAGTCTCTTCGAAACTCCGCCGGCGGCACCGCGGCTCCGCTTGCCTCGAGGTAGCCCGTCTTCGTCAACCGCGGTGTGACACCGCGCTTGTCGATCGCGATCTCGCGCACCGCGGCCACGCGATCGGCCATCTCGCGACGCGTGAAGCCCTCCGGGAAGATGATCCGCAGCGTCACGAGCGGCGGCGTCGTCTCGACGGGCGCGTCGGAGTCCTCGCGCATGCAGCCCGCGGCGGCGAGAGCGAGCGCCACGACGGCGGCGGCAAGGAGGCGTCTCATCGGCGACCAGCGTGCTCGAGGTAGCTCTCGAGGAGATGTGCCGCCGCGCGAGCGTCCTCGTCCGCGCCGCCGCCCGACCGCACTGCCAGCGCCGTCGTGAACCGCTCGTCGTACGTCTCCACCGGCGCCTCGACGACCGCGCGAAGCGCCTCGACGAACGCCTCCGTCTCGATCGCCTGCTCGCCGCGCTCGCCGCGCAGCGTGAGCGGCATGCCGACGACGACCAGCTCGGCCTCGTGCTCGCGGACGATCGTCCCGAGCTCGGCGAGCCCGCTCTCGGAGGAGGCGCGGGCGACGACGCCGAGCGGTCGGACGATGGTCCCGGTCGCATCGGAGACGGCCACGCCGGTGCGCGCGGCTCCGTAGTCGAGCGCCAGCACCTTCACAGGGCGGCGACGATGAGCCGCTCGGCCTCGGCGAGCGCGTCCGGCAGCTTGTCGGGATCCTTGCCGCCCGCCCGCGCCATCGTCGCCCGGCCCCCGCCTCCGCCGCCGACGATCGCGGCTGCTTCGCGAAGGACGTCCGAGGCGCTGATGCGCTCCGCGACCGACGCGTCGAAGTTCGCGACGAGATGCACCTTGCCGTCCTCCTTCGAGCCGAGGACGACGGCCGCCGGCGCGTGTTTCTGCTTGTAGCGGTCGGAGAGCTCGAGGAGCGCGTCGGCGTCGAGGCCGTCGAGCGGCTGGACGATGACGTTCACGCCTCCCTCGGCTCGGACGTTCGGATCGGGCACGTCGGCGACAGGTGCTGCGGCCGGCCTCGGCGCCTTTCGCAGGTGGTCGAGCTCGCCCCGGAGCGACTCGAGCTCGCGTGCCCTTTCGTCGAGGATTGCCCACGCCGCTCCCGATGTCACGGCCTCGACCCGGCGAACGCCGGCGCCGACGGAGCTCTCCGACAACAGCACGAACGGGCCGATCTCGGCGCTCGAGGCGACATGCGTGCCGCCGCACAGCTCCACCGAGTAGCCCGGCACCTCGACGACACGGACGATGTCGCCGTACTTCTCGCCGAACAGCATCTGGGCGCCGAGCTTGCGCGCCTCGTCGATCGGGGTCTCGAACAGGTGGACGGGCCGGTTCTCGAACACGATCTCGTTCACGCGTCGCTCGACCTCGTCGCGCTCGGCGCGCGTGAGCGCCTGCTCGTGCGTGAAGTCGAAGCGCAGCTTGTCCGGCCTCACCGCGGAGCCCGCCTGGTGCACGTGCTCGCCGAGAACGTCCCGGAGGGCCTGGTGCAGGAGGTGCGTCCCGGTGTGATTCGTCATCGTCGGGAAGCGGACGCCCCATGGCACGCGGGCTCGCACGCGATCGCCCGCTGCGAAGCCGCTGCCGCGGAAGAGCAGCACCTGGTCCGACTCGAGGCGGTATGCGTCGACGAGCTCGGCGACGACGCCCGACCCGTCGTCGAGCTCGATCGTCCCCGCGTCCGTCACCTGGCCGCCGCCCGCGGGGTAGAACGGCGACTCGCGCAGCTTCGCGAGGAAGTGGCCGCCGTCGACCTCCTCCAGCGCGCCGATCTGCGTCAGCACCTCCGTCTTCGTGTACCCGACGAACTCGGTTGCGAAGTCGGTCGTCCGTGAGAAGTCGATCGCCCGCTGCTGCTCGCTCGAGCCACTCGCGCGCGAAACCTCGCGATGGCGCTCCATCTCGATGCGGTAGCCGTCGACGTCGACGGCCTGCCCGCGCTCCTCGGCGAGCTCGACGGTGAGCTCGAGCGGAAACCCGTAGGTCGCCGCCAGCGTGAAGGCCTGCTCGCCGGAAATGCCCTCCTGCGCCCCGAGCTCCTCGAACATCCGAAGCCCGCGCT
>DASTYQ010000133.1:0-9421 GCA_035764775.1 Gaiellaceae bacterium | reverse complement strand
ACTTCTGGGCGACGATGTTCGTGGCGGTCTGCGACCAGAACTTCGGGAACTCGACGTCCTTCTGCTCGAACGTCGGCCCGTCCTTGCCCGGGATGTGCGCGTCGCGCAGCTCCCACTCGATCTGCTCGAACGGATCGATGCCGGGGACGGTGAAATAGCGCCTCGGAGCGACGCTCGCCTCGGTGTCGACGACCGTGTTCACGGGCTCAGGCTGGTCGATCGCCCCCGCTCCCCGCTCTGTGTGTTCAGCCTGCACGTGCTCCGCGGTTGCCATCGCTTCCTCCCGAGCCGAGTTCGACATCACGACGTCCCGCTTCGGTGAGCGACGTTCGTCATACAAGCGGGCAAGGGAGGGTAGGGAGCGGTCCCGACGGAAAATTTATGCGCAATTTGCAGGGAAATCAGCGGGAACACAACCCTCTGATTGTACCCGTGCGGCCGTCGCGGCCGTCGCGTCGCTAGCTCAGCGGGTCGTCGTCGCCGAAGTCGTCGGCGTGCGCTGCCTGGCGGCGTCGCGAGAGGTATCCGAGCCCGCCCGCGCCGAGCAGCAGGATCGACATCCCGCCGAGGACGAGCAGCGGGACAGGCACCGACGAGGGGCTCGACGTGTCGACCTCAGGCGCGGCCTGACCGCCCGGGTCGTCCTCACCGCTTCCGCTCGAGCTTCCGTTCTCGCCCTGCCCACCGTTGCCCCCGTTGCTGCTACCGCCCAGCTGCCGCGCACAGTCGTCCTTCGAGCCGTCGGCGCTCGGGTCGCACCCGCCCTGTACGACCTCGCCGCGCAGCGCACCCTGGAGTGCCCGCGTGATGACCTCCTCGGCGTCGACGTACGGCCCGATGTCGTCCGGTATCCCGTCGATCGCCTCCTCGTAGCAGTTGAGCGGATAGAGCTTGTCGATCCTGCCGTTGTCGTACCAGTCGGCGAGGACCTGCTGGCCGCACTTCGTCGTCGCGCTCGCGGTGCTCGCGACCGAGAGGCTCGCGACCGCGCTGAGGACGAGAACGACCGCCACGACGAACGTGCGAAGCGAGCGGTCGGTTGTCACGAGTGAGATCTCACGGGGCGAGGCGGGAAAGGCTCGGAAGCGGAGTCTTCCCGCGTGGGGTGAGCCGGTAGTGAGGGGAGAGTAAACGAATTGTTAGACGGCAACGCTCCATACCCTGCCTTGTCCGCAGTGTCGTGTACCCGCGAGTGCGGGCACACGACACGCGAAGACCGCTGCTTCGTCCGCGAGAATCCCTGAAGGCATCCGCTTTCGCGGATGCATGTCGTATTGACACTCCACCGCGCGGCGGTTCTGTGAGTGCCGTTCCGCCACCCTCGGACGCCCTGAGCCGCTGCTAGCGTGGCCCGCCATGGACTCGGCGTCGGAGCCGTCCGCGCGCCGCTCCGCGACCGGCGCTCTCGTCCTGGCAGCACTGGTCGGCGCGTCGCTTCTCGGTGCGACGTTCGGCGGGGACGGCTCGGGCATGCGCGGGACGCTGCCGGTCGGCGGTGGCGCCGTTGTTCTCCTCACGGCCGTGCTGGTGGCAGTCGCGTTCGGCAGGCTCCCGGCTCCGCGGATCGGCCGTGCGGGAGCCGTCCTGCTCGGAGCCTTCGTCGCGCTCGTCGCTTGGCTCGGCGTGACCGTGTGGTGGTCGATCGTCGCCGACCGGAGCTGGGATGCCTTCAACAAGGGCGTCGCGTACGTCGTCTTCCTCGGCCTCGGCTTCGTGCTTGCGGCCCTCGGGCGCACGCGTGCGGCCCGGCTCGCGGCGGGGCTGCTCTCCATCGTCATCGGTACGACGCTCGTGTGGGCTCTCGTCACGAAAGCCGTCCCGTCCGTGACCGAGGAGGAGCGGGTTGCCCGGCTCAACGAGCCCGTCGACCACTGGAATGCGCTCGCACTGCTCGCCGACGTCGCGATCGTCCTGGGGCTCTGGATCGCGACCACGGACGCGCACCGGCGATCGGTGCGGGTACTCGGCGCGCTCCTCGTCTACGTCGCCACGCTCGCGCTCATGCTGACACTCTCCCGCGCAGGCGCCGTCGTCGGGGTGGGCGTCGTCCTGCTCTGGCTCGTGCTCACGAGCGAACGGGTCCGGAGCGGCCTCCTCCTCGTCGCGGCCGCCGGCCCTGCGGTGCTCGTCGCCGGATGGGCATTCACGCGCTCGGGCCTGACCGAGGACGCCGCACTCCACGCGGATCGGGTGTCGGACGGAAGGATCCTCGGAGTGCTCGCGTTCGCTGGGGCAGCGCTCGTCGCCGTTCTGGTGTGGATCGGACTCGGCCGCTCGCTCGGCGACGAGCGGCGCACGCGCGTGGGGCGCCTGCTCGTCGGGGCTGCCGTCCTCCTCGTCGTCGCTGCGGTCGTCGGCGCGAGTGTCGCCGCGGCCGACGCCGTCTCCTCGGGCCGCGAGTGCGCCGAGGTCGTGAACGACCCGAGCCGCTTCGGCTCGCTCGACGTCTCGAACCGCCTGTGCTGGTGGGAGGAGGCGTGGGACGTCTTCAAGGCGCACGACCCGGAGGGGGCGGGTGCCGGCACGTTCGAGATCGCCCGCAAGCGCGTCCGCCCGAATGCCGACACCGTCCTGCAGCCGCACAGCGTCCCGCTGCAGCAGCTCGCCGACGGCGGCATCGCCGCGTTCGGCCTCTTCCTGCTCGTGATCGTGGCGGGTGCCGCCGTCTGCGTCTGCGCGCTACGGCGCCTGAAGGGCGGCGAGCGGACGGCAGCGGTCGCACTCGTCGCTGCGCCGAGCGCGTATCTCGCACATGCCCTCGTCGACTACAACTGGGACTTCCTCGCGGTCACGGCGCCGACGATGGTCGCGCTGGGTGCCCTTGCGGCATCGGGGCGAGCAGCGAGCACGCCACGCAAGCGGCCGATCCTCGGGATCGGGATGGTGCTGCTCGCCGCAGTCGTCCTCGTGTCGTTCTCCTTCCCGCGTCTCGCCGACCGAGCGGAGCGGCGGTCGACGAAGGCACTCGCCGCGCACGATCTCGCGAAGGCGCTCGACGAGGCGCGCTGGGCGCACTTCTTCAATCCGGTGTCCGCCGATCCCCTCTTCGCGCGTGCCCGCGTCGCGGAGCTCGAAGGCGTCGCCTGGCGTGCCGAGCGCTACTACATCGAGGCGGTCGAGCTGCAGCCGGACAATCCGCTCACCTGGTACACGCTCGGCATCTTCGAGTTCGACGTGCGGAGGAACCTGTGCGCGGCCTACCGGTTCCTCAACAACGCGTGGACCCTCGACCCGAAGGGCAACCAGTGGACGAAGGGTGGACCGCTCGACGTCGCCCGCGACGCGGTCAACAAGGGAGGCTGCGCGCCCGGCTCGTAGAAGGAGCTACGGCCCGAGGATGAAGACCACGTGCGCGTGGCCGAGATCACCGGCTCGCATCCCGTCGAGCGGCGTCACGAGCTTCACGCCGAGATCCTTGCCGAGCCGCCTGCCTTCGCCCGCGAACCCGGGCTTGAACATGACGATGCTGCGGGGGACGAGCTCCGGCGCGTTCGTCACGGCCCCGATCGTGTAGCCGCGCGACTGCACCCGCGAGGCTGCTGCCGCAGCTGCACCCGTACGGCCGTTCCCGTTCAGGACGAGGACGACGGTCTTCGAGCGGGGGCGCTTCGCGACCGGCGCAGGCGTCTGCTTGCGCGAGGCTGCGGGAGCCGTCTGGGTCTTGTGGATCGGCGCGGCGACCCGCTCCTGCGCGGCGAGCTGCATGCGGTCGGTCGCCCAGCCTGCGAGCTTGCCGCCGCCGATGACGAGAAGGAGCAGAAGCTCGACGACGGCGATCGCGACGGCGATGTACGCGGCCGTGCGCCAGGGGCGAACGAGCGCGTCGGGAGCCGGAAGCGGATGATCCACGGGCGAACCATTCGCTCGGCCGCGGGCTACTCCTTCAAGACCCAGTCCCAGGTCGCCCGAAGACCGTCCTCGAGCTCGACCATGGCCGTGAACCCGAGCGACTCGGCGGCGCGCGTCGGGTCGAGGAAGCTCCGTTGCAGCTCGCCGAGGCGCGCCTCGGCATGTTCGGCCGGCACGTCCGATCCGGCGACACGTGCGCACAGCTCGTACAGCTCGGTCACCGACGTCTCGCGCCCGGTTCCGACGTTGAACACGCCACCCTCGTGACCGATCGTCGAGACGGTCGCGCGCGCGACGTCGCCGACGTAGACGTAGTCGCGGGTCTGCTCACCGTCGCCGAAGATGCGCGCCTGCTCGCCGCGCGAGAGCGACCCGAGGAAGATCGCGACGACGCCGGCTTCGCCGTGCGGGTCCTGCCGCGGCCCGTACACGTTCCCGTACCGCAGCGCGATGTGACGCGTTCCGTAGAGCCGGTTGTAGGAGCGCAGGTACTCCTCGGCCGCCAGCTTCGCGGTGCCGTACGGCGAGAGCGGCTGGCACTCGGAGTCCTCGCGTGCCGGCTCGACGCACTCTCCGTAGATGGCTCCGCCGGTCGACGCGAACACGAGTTGCGCGCCGTGCTTTCGTGCCTCCTCGAGGATGCGGACGGTCCCGAGGACGTTCACCTCCGCGTCCTCGACCGGACGCTCCACCGAGACCCGGACGTCTGCCTGCGCCGCGAGGTGGAAGACCGCCTCGGGCCGCACGGCCTCGAACACGTCGTCGAGCGGCTCGCGGATGTCGCGCACGTGCAGCTCGGCGCTCGCCGCGACATTCTCCTCGGAGCCGTGCACGAGCGAGTCGACGACCGCGACCTCGGCGCCCTGAGCGACCAGCGCGTCGACGACGTGCGAGCCGATGAATCCGGCGCCTCCGGTGACGATCGCCCGCACGGTCTGATCCTACGGACGACCGTAGGATGGCGTTCGATGTTCGTCACCTTCGAGGGCCTCGACGGCTCGGGCAAGTCGACTCAGGCCGAGCTCCTGCGCGCGCGCCTCGAAGCGGACGGGGTCGACGTCGTGTCCACGCGCGAGCCCGGCGGAACAGAGCTCGGAGAGAGGATCCGCGACCTCGTCCTGCACGGCGGCGATGTCACGCCCTGGGCGGAGGCGCTCCTGTACGCGGCGGCTCGAGCACAGCACGTCGACGAGGTCATCCAGCCGGCGCTCGACCGAGGCGCGTCGGTGATCTGCGACCGCTACGTCGACTCGTCGGTCGCGTACCAAGGCGTCGGACGAGAGCTCGGTCTCGACCGCGTCCTCGACCTCAACCTTGCTGCGGTTCGCGGGCTCCTTCCCGATCGGACCTTTCTCCTCGAGCTCGACGTGTCGCAGATCGGCACCCGGCTGCGGCGCGAGCACGACCGGCTCGAGCGCGAGTCGGAGACGTTTCACGCGCGTGCGGCCAAGGGGTACCGCGAGATCGCCGTGCGCTTCCCCGAGCGGGTCGTCGTCCTCGACGCGACGCGGTCCCCCGACGAGCTCGCCGAGGAGGTGTATGGAGCTCTTCGCGTCCGTACCTGAGCAGCCCGAGGCCAAGCGGCTGCTGACGGCGGCGCTGTCGGACGGCGCCGCCCACGCGTACCTCCTTCACGGCCCGCGTGGCGTCGGCAAGAGGTCTGCGGCCTTCGCGTTCGCGGGTGCAGTGCTCGGGGACGAGCGGCGGGTCGAGGCCCGTGCACACCCCGACCTCTACCTCCTGCAACCGCTCGGCGAGATGATCCGGATCGACGACATCCGCGCACTGCGCCACGACCTGCACATGCGGCCGTTCGAGGCGGACCGACGCGTCTACCTCGTCCTCGACGCGGATCGCATGAACGAGGACGCGGCCGACGCCCTGCTCAAGGACCTGGAGGAGCCGCCGCCGTACGCGGTGATGGTGCTTGTCGCCGCCGAGCTGGGGCCGCTGCCACCGACGATCCTCTCGCGCTGCCAGCTCGTTCCCTTCCGCCGACTCTCCGAGGCCGCGGTGCGCGAATGGATCTCCTCGCAGGCGCCCGAGCGCCCGGAAGAGGAGGTGCGCGTCCTCGCGCGGGCGTCGGGTGGACGGCTCGACCGCGCGCGCCGCCTCCTCGACCCGAACGCGGCCGCCCGGCGCGGTGAGCTGATCGCCACGGCACGGGCGGTCTACCGCGACGGGCTCGAGCCCGCAGCCGCTGCGGCGGTCATCCTCGACGTCGCCGCCGCCAGGGCCGAGGAGGCGCGCGAGTTCGAGCAGTCGGTCGTCGACACGCTCGATCTTCCGGCGCGCGACGCCGAGCAGCGGGTGAAGCGCGCCCAGCGGGGGGCGGAGCGCGACGAGCTGCTGGCGGCGCTCGAAGGGCTCGAGGCGTGGTATCGCGACCTGGTCGTCGTTGGCGCGGGGGCGGAGGACGCGGTCGTCCACGCCGACCGGCTCGACGCGCTCCGGGACGATGTGGCGAGCGGTGCTGCCGAGGGCGCCGTCGATGCCGCCGAGGCCGTGCGAGAGTCGTGGCGTGCCCTCGAGGAGTTCAACCTCAACCCGTCCCTCGCGCTCGAGGCGCTCTTCGTCCGGCTCCACCGCGCACTCGCCGGAGCCCAGTCTGCCCGCGCCTGACCGCGGATACACTCCGTCGGCTTCGCCGACGTAGCTCAGCTGGTAGAGCACTTCACTCGTAATGAAGTCCGGCGGCGGCGACTCTCAACGACGACCGACCGCTAACCCCGATGAATGCAGGGCTCGGAGTGTTCCAGGTACTGGAACTCCGCATACCTACGCGGCCCGGACCCCTGACGAACCCACTCTACGGGGAGACCGATAGTCGTCGGCCGGACTTCCCGCTGGCGTTTAGGGTGGAGCAGGAGGCCGTCGTGATCTTCAAGCGAGCGGTTGAAGGCGGATGAGTCGAAGCCCTTACGCCACGCCACGACCGGCAGGAGTTCCGCCGGCACCGAAGGGTCGCCGCGCGATGTGTGCCGAGCCACTCCTGCTACGGAGGAGCAGTTGCGCTAGCCCTCCACGACCCTGACGAGAAACTGCTCGAGGTAGGCAGAGACGTCGCGTTTAGCAAGGCCGAGTGGGAAGGTCGGCCAGAGAAGCCACGCCCTTCCTCTGAGATGCCGCACAGCGATGATTTCGACCTGGCTCCCGGCCTCGGACGCCCGCGATGCGTGGATCTCCCAGGTGCTTCCACTCTTGAACAGGTTCGACTCGATAACGGTGCCTTTCACGACGCCTGGCTGAGACCAGTCGTATCGCAGGCGTTCCCAGACGATGCCGAAGGGCCACGGCCACGGATTTCCCTCAGTTACATCGGCCCACGTCTCACCGCGGTCGTGCACCTCGAGATGCTCGACGTACACATCCCGCCACAACTCGGCTCGGTGCGGCGAGAAGTCGCGTGCGGCTTCGAGCACTTGCTCCGGAGTAGCTGTGGTCGCCGCGACTACGTGTACCCGTGGCACGGCATGGAGCGTAGAGGGGTCGCCTACAGGAGCCTCGCGCATCCACCACTCGTGCTCCTGCAGCAGCACCCTGCGTCGAGCGCCCAGAGGAGGCGCTCGCGGTCTTCGATGGTGAGTGCGACAACTTCGCTGTCGAGCGCGAGCGCCTTCTCGAGGAAGGAGCGCGTCGGCGTTCACGAGCTTGATGAGGTCACGAACTTCCTCGTCCGGGATCCGCAGGCCGGCCAAGTACATCGGATGCGAAGGTACCCCGCTGGCGAGCGACTCCTAACCGCTGCGGGGGGCTCGCGTGGCGCAGTTCGTTTCGATTGGAGCGATCTACCGGCGACGAGCAGGTTTCGTGATCGCACGAACTGCCACGTCGGCGACGGGATCGACGATAACTGCCACTCGCTCGGCGACCCAAGTTACGACGGGACGAGCGCCGAACGACACCGTCACCGCGGCGAGTGTCCCGACGAGGGCACCTGCGAGGACGTCGGTGGGGTAATGGAGTCCCTCGACCACCCGCGACGTCGCGATCACCGCGGCGACGACGATGAAAGCGAGGCCGAGCCGGCGCGAGACGATCAGCACCGCAACCGCGATGGCGAAGGCCGCCGCAGCATGATCGCTTGGGAACGACGGGTCGAGCGAGCCGCCGGCGAAGAGATGTACTCCGTCGGGATGTGCGGTGAACGGTCGTGGCCGCGCCCAAACGAGGTGGGCGAGGACCTGGTTCACACCAAGTGCGAGGGCGGCTGCAAGCAGCGAGGAGATGCAGCATCGCTTCCAGACTGCGTCGCTCTCGAATCGCGCGAGCAACCAAAGCCCTACGGTCGCAGCCGCGAATATGGGAACGAGCGCAGTCGCGCCTACCGTGATCGGATCCTCGAGCCAATCGCGGCTTACGAGAACTCCGTTGAGCGCATGCACGACCGACCAGTCCAAGCTCGTCAAGGTACCTGCGTCTGTCGGGACGGCGGGGAGCCAACCGGGTGACCGACCGCCTCCTCACGGCCGGCGAGGTCGCCGAGTGGCTCTCTGTCCTTCCTCTTCCCTGAAGCGGCCGACGATCTGGCCCGGCCTCCCCGAGTCCTTCACTACTCCCGCGAGAACTTCAGCTCGTTCGGCGCAGCGGGTTGCACGCTCGATGCTCGGGGCGGCTCACCTTGGGGTCGACATCGTCGTGGCTGAGGTCCCACAGCTGGTCAGGCCGATGGGCAAGAGGCAACGAGGGCAAATCACCACCTCGCCACACCCGATGCGACGAGCGAACTGAGCACGACGGCGTCTGTGAGTCGGGCCGTACATCGTTCGCTGGCGAGCGTTCTTTACCCGCCGCGCCCGTTCGCGCTCAACGTTCACCATCGCCGCCGATTTCGCTCGAGCTCGGCTATCGGGTCGATCCCGCTGAGCGGGCGAGCTCTAACGCTTGACGATGTTGTGAACCTCGAAGATCTCTGGTTCGGCGGAGGACCCGATTCCAACATCGGACAGGATCGGCCTTAGGTGTTCACCGAACGCCTCGAACTGCTCTTGAGAGTCCCAGATCTCGCTGACTCGTAGGTTTCCTTCTGACGGGAAGAGCACGTGGAACTCGAGGCCGGGTGGTTGTGGCCATGCTCCTGCCGACTCAAGACGACGCTCAACTTCGTCGTACTTCTCTCGCGTCACGTTCGTGGGGCTTAGGCGGACAACGATGCTCATGTCGCGAACCTCCATGCTCGGAGCCTTCTGACCCTACAACGCCGTTCGAAGTGGTGCTGAAGTGGCGTCGACCTCAAGGGCCAAGGATCAGAACGCCAGTAGAATTCAGGCCCCGCCGACGTAGCTCAGCTGGTAGAGCACTTCACTCGTAATGAAGGGGTCCCCGGTTCGAGTCCGGGCGTCGGCTTGTCTCGACTGGTGGCGCGGCTGAAGCCTCGAGTCAGACCTTGCCGGCCCGGCGCCACTTGCTCCAGATCTGCTTCTGCTCCTGCGCGGTCGTGCGGACCGAGTCTTCCGCGCTCATCTCGCCGCGGGAGACCCGGGCGAACATCTGCGGGATGAGGAACCGGTCCATGACCTCCGCGACGGCTGCGTTCGCGTGGCCGGGATAGCCGAGGTTCCGCGTGTACTTC
>DASTYQ010000132.1:0-3121 GCA_035764775.1 Gaiellaceae bacterium | reverse complement strand
CGCATGCTTCGCGCCCATGTCCGAGTCGATCCCCGCCTTCACCGCCTCGGCGCCGAGCTTGGCGATCGCGTCTCGCGGGTCGACGCCCTTCGGGCAGCGCTCCTGGCAGAAGTAGCAGCGCGTGCAGTCCCAGATGCCGTGCTCGTCCGAGTAGGCCTGCAGCCGCTCGACGGTCGCGTGATCACGCGGATCGCCGACGAACCTCATCCCCTTCGCGAGCGCCGCCGGTCCGAGGAAGTCGGGATCCGCCTCCATCGAGTTGCACTCGGAGACGCAGCAGCCGCACATGATGCACAGCGACTCCTTGTGGATCGCATCCATCCGCTCCTGCGAGACGATGTTCTCCTTCTCGCCGGGGTCGGCATAGCCGGGCTCGAGCCAGGGCTCGACGGCGCGGATCTTCCCCCAGAACGGCCCCATGTCCACGACGAGGTCCTTGACGATCGGCAGGTTGCCCATCGCGGAGATGACCGGCACGCGCCCGGCCTGCGCGATCTCGTACATCCGCGTCTTGCAGGCGAGGACGGCGGCGCCGTCCATCCGCATCCCGCACGAGCCGCAGATCATCATCCGGCAGCTCTTGCGGTAGGCGAGCGAGCCGTCGACGCGGTCCTTGACGATGTCCAGGCAGTCGAGGAGCGTCGCCTCCTCGGGTGCGTCGATCTCGTACTCGCGGAGGGCGCGCTCGCCCTTGGCCGCGTCGTAGCGCCAGATCTTGAGAGCGACCTGCATCAATACGTCCGCACCTCCGGCTGCCACTTCGTCATCCGGACCTCCTCGTAGCCGAGCTCGGGGCCATCATCGCCCCAGCGCGAGATCGAGTGCTTCAGGAACCGCTCGTCGTCGCGCTCGGAGAAGTCGGAGGGACGGGAGTGCGAGCCCCGGCTCTCCTCTCGGGCGAGCCCCGCCTGCACCATCACCCACGCGAGGTCGAGCATGGATCCGAGCTCGATCGCCTGAGTGAGATCGGTGTTGAAGACGTCGCCCTTGTCCTCGACCACGACGCGCTCGTAGCGCTCGCGCAGTGCCTCGATCGTGTCGAGCTGGCTCGCCATGCGATCCGGATACCGGAAGACGCCGAAGTTCTCGAGCATCGAGGCGCCGAGCTCGTCGCGGATCTTCCAGGGTCGCTCGCCTTCCGTCCGGTCGAGCAGCGTGCGCAGGTCGCGCTCTGCGTCCGCGAGCGCGGCCTCGGACGGTGGCCGTCCGTTCGGCGACACGAGCGCGTGCTCCGCCGCAGCCTTGCCGGCGCGGCGGCCGAACGTGATCGTCTCCATGAGCGAGTTCCCGCCGAGACGGTTGGCGCCGTGCACCGACACGCACGCGACCTCGCCGGCGGCGTAGAGGCCCTCGACCTCGCTGGCGCCCCAGTTGTCCGTGGCGACTCCGCCCATGTGGTAGTGCGCGCCCGGCCGGACGGGGATCGGGTCGAAGATCGGGTCGACCCCGGCGAACGTCATCGCGAGCTCGCGCGAGCCGGGAAGCCGCGTGTTGATGCGCTCGGCCCCGAGGTGACGGAGGTCGAGGAGCACCGAGCCGTTGATGCCGCGTCCACCCTCGATCTCGGTCGTCTCCGAGCGCGAGACGACGTCGCGCGACGCGAGCTCCAGCGCGTTCGGCGCGTAGCGCGCCATGAACCGCTCGCCGTCGCGGTTGATGAGGAATCCACCCTCGCCCCGGCAGCCTTCGGTGATGAGCACGCCGCTCGGGTACAGCGTCGTCGGATGGAACTGCATGAACTCCATGTCCTTCAGCGGGAGGCCCGCGTGCAGCGCCATCGCCATGCCGTCGCCGTTGCAGGCGTACGCGTTCGTAGTCGCGCGGTAGATCCGCCCCATGCCGCCGGTCGCGAGGACGATCGACCTCGCGGTGACGAACTTCAGCCCACCGTTGACGAGATCCCAGCAGATGACGCCGACACAGCGGCCGTCCTCGACGACCAGGCGCCACGCGAAGTACTCCTCGTACACGTGCATCAGGCCTTGCTCCTGCCGCTTCACCAGCTGCTCGTAGAGCACGTGGATGAGCACGTGGCCCGTGATGTCGGCCGAGTACACCGTGCGCGGCGAGCCGGCCGCCCCGAACGGCCGCTGGGCGAGCCTGCCCTCGTCGTCGCGCGAGAAGACACAGCCCCAGTGCTCGAGCTGATAGATGTCGCCCGGCGCCTCGTTCGCGAGAATTTCGATCGCGTCCTGGTCTCCGAGGTAGTCGGAGCCCTTCACCGTGTCGAACGCGTGCTTCTCCGGGCTGTCCTCGGCGGCGTTGCCGAGCGCCGCGTTGATGCCGCCCTCGGCGGCGCCGGAGTGGCTCCGCGTGGGATGCAGCTTCGTGACGACTCCGACGCTCGCGCCGGTGTCGAAGGCCTCGATCGCCGCGCGCATGCCGGCACATCCGGCCCCAACCACCACGACGTCGTGCACGGCTCGGACGCTACCTGATCGTCTTGCGCCCCCTACCGGCGAACGAACGTGGCACGAACGCTCGTCACGGCGCTCATCGGCACCGTGCACGTCCGCTTCGCGCCCTTGCACGCGCCGCTCCACGCGCGGAGCTTCCAGCCCTTCGCCGGGCTCGCGGTCAGGCGTTCCGGCAGGAAGGACGGGAGGGTCGCGGAGCACCTCGGCCGGCACTGGATCCCGCTCGGACCACGCACCGATCCGCCGCCGGCGACGCGAACGGTCAGCCGGAAGCTAGCCGGTGCGAAGAGCGCCGACACCGAGACGCCCGGGGCGACCGTCAGCGAGCACGTCGAGCTTCCGGAGCACGCGCCCGTCCAGCGTACGAGCTTCGAGCCCGTACCTGGATTCGCGGTGAGCACGACCTGCTGCCCGTTGTTCCAGGTCGTTGTGCAGCTCGTCGTACACTCGAGGCCGGGCACGTCGGCCGCCACCGAACCCGTGCCGGAAACGGTGAGTGCGAGCGGCGTCTGGGCGTCGAGCCGGACGAGCCACGCCGAGTCCTCGGTGTCGGTCCACGCGCCGGAGTGGCCGTAGTAGTCGTCACGCCCCGGATCGAGCACCTTCGCCGAGAGCCCGCCCTGGCCGATGAACGGGTACATGAGGTCCGCCTGGCTGTCGCAGGTGTGTCCGCTGTTCTCGCCCGTGCATGCATGTGGCGCCCC
>DASTYQ010000131.1:0-11519 GCA_035764775.1 Gaiellaceae bacterium | reverse complement strand
AGCAAGCTGACGCTCTACTCGGCGGACCCGCACGAGCGCTGGGGAGCCGTACGGGACGGGCTGTGCGACGCGTTCGGGACCTGCGCCGAGCCGGCCGTGCGCGCGAGCCACGCCGTCTTCGTCGTGGATGCGGATGCCGCTGAGGCCGAGCGGTGGGTGCGCGCCAACCGGCCGGACCTGCGCGTGATGAGTGCGGGACGCGTGATCGAGATCTACAAGGAGACGGGACTGCCCGAAGAGTTCGCGCGGGCATTCGCGCTCGAGGACTTCCAGGGCACGCACGCGCTCGGCCACACGCGCATGGCGACCGAGAGCCGCGTCACCACCGAGGGGTCGCACCCGTTCTCCACCGGCTTCGACCTGTGTCTGGTGCACAACGGCTCGCTCTCGAACCACAACCGGCTGCGCGAGAGCCTTCGCCGCGAGGGCATCGAGTTCCAGACGGAGAACGACACCGAGGTCGCGGCTGGGTACCTCGCGTGGCGGCTTCGTGAGGGGGCGAGCCTCGAACAGGCGCTCGACGGCTGTCTGGACGATCTCGACGGCTTCTACACGTTCGCCGTCGGGACCGCAGACGGGTTCGCGGTGCTGCGCGACCCGATCGCGTGCAAGCCTGCGGTGCTGGCGGAGACCGACGACTGGGTCGCAATGGCGTCCGAGTGGCGGTCGATCGCCGTGCTCCCGGGTGCGGCCGAGGCGCGTGCGTGGGAGCCGGAGCCGGGCGTCGTGTACGCCTGGGAGAAGGCACTCGTCTGATGGCTGTCGCGGAGCGCGAGCACGCTGCTGTCGAGGTCGTCGATCTCGCGACGACGTCCCTTCGTGAGCTCAACCACCGCCTCCACGTGCTCGCAGCAGGTACCGGTCCGCAGCATTGGCGCGTCGTCAACCCGAGCGGCGCGCACGCGGTCGCGTGTGGGCTCGACGCCGACGTCGTCGTCGAGATCGACGGTCACGTCGGCTACTACTGCGCGGGGATGAACAAGCTCGCGACGGTGCGCGTGCACGGCAACGCCAGCACCGGGATCGCCGAGAACCTGATGTCGGGCCGGGTCGAGGTCGACGGCAACGTGAGCCAGTCGGCGGGAGCGACCGGTCGTGGCGGCCTCCTCGTCGTCCACGGGAACGCGTCGTCACGCTGCGGCATCTCGATGAAGGGCATCGACATCGTCGTCGGAGGCTCCGTCGGGCACATGAGCGCGTTCATGGCGCAGACGGGCAGCCTCGTCGTGTGCGGTGACGCCGGCGAGGCGCTCGGCGACTCGATTTACGAGGCGCGCCTCTACGTCCGCGGCGCAGTGGCGAGCCTCGGCGCCGACTGCGTCGAGAAGGAGATGCGCGACGAGCACGTCGCGCAGGTGCGCGACTTGCTCGTCGCCGCGGGCATCGACGCCGATCCCGCCGACTTCCGCCGCTACGGATCGGCGCGGCAGCTCTACAACTTCAAGATCGACAACGCGGGCGCCTACTGATGTCCGGAACGGACACCTCAGGGGTCAGACCCCTGGACATGCCCGAAACGGACGCCCGGCGGCCCTGGAATCTTCGCGAGTCGTACCTCTTCGACCGCGCGGTCATCGCCGAGATCCAGCGCGCGGCAGCCGAGGGCATCTACGACATCCGTGGCTTCGGCGCGAAGCGGCGCCTGCCGCACTTCGACGACCTCCTCTTCCTCGGCGCCTCCATCTCCCGCTACCCACTCGAGGGCTACCGCGAGAAGTGCGCGACCGACGTCGTCCTCGGGACGCGCTTCGCCAAGAAGCCGCTCGAGCTCAAGATCCCGGTCACGATCGCCGGGATGAGCTTCGGCGCCCTCTCCGCGCCGGCGAAGGAGGCACTCGGCCGCGGCGCGACCGAGGTCGGCACGTCGACGACGACGGGGGACGGCGGCATGACACCCGAGGAGCGGGAGCACTCGCGGACGCTCGTCTACCAGCTTCTCCCCTCGCGCTACGGCATGAATCCGGACGACCTCCGAAAGGCCGACGCGATCGAGGTCGTCGTCGGGCAAGGGGCGAAGCCCGGAGGCGGCGGGATGCTCCTCGGGCACAAGATCTCCGACCGCGTCGCCGCGATGCGCTCGCTCCCGAAGGGGATCGACCAGCGCTCGGCCTCCCGGCACCCCGACTGGACGGGACCGGACGACCTCGAGATCAAGATCACCGAGCTTCGCGAGATCACCGACTGGGAAAAGCCGATCTTCGTCAAGGTCGGCGCGACGAGGACCTACTACGACGTCCAGCTCGCCGTGAAGGCGGGCGCCGACGTCATCGTGGTCGACGGCATGCAGGGCGGGACGGCGGCCACGCAGGACGTCTTCATCGAACACGTCGGCATCCCGACGCTTCCGGCGACGCGCATCGCCGCGGATGCGCTGCAGGAGCTCGGCATGCATCGCCAGGTGCAGCTCATCGTCTCGGGTGGGATCCGGAGCGGGGCGGACGTCGCGAAGGCGCTCGCGCTCGGCGCCGACGCGGTCTCGATCGGGACGGCCGCATTGGTCGCGATGGGCGACAACGCTCCCGAGCACGACGAGGCGTATCGCGCAATCGGAAGCGCCGCCGGCTACTACGACGACTATCAGGCCGGGCTCGATCCGGCCGGCATCTCGACCCAGGACGACGAGCTCGCTGCGCGCTTCGACCCGGTGCTCGGTGGGCGTCGCGTCGCCAACTACCTGCGCGTCCTCACGCTCGAGACCCAGACACTCGCGCGCGCGTGCGGGAAGTCGCACGTCCACAACCTCGAGCCCGAGGACCTCGTCGCGCTCACGGTCGAGGCGGCGGCGATGGCGAAGGTGCCGCTCGCGGGTACCGACTGGATTCCCGGCTCGAGCTCCTAGTCGTCCTCGGGCGCGAGCAGGATCGTCCAGCGCTCGGCCTTCGTGATCCGGAGCATCCCGTTCTTCGACCACGGATCCTCGGCGAACCGAGCGCGCAGGGCCTCCTCCGACTCCGCGTCGACGACGTGGCACGCCTCGCGCCCGTCGGCGAGCGGCCCGCCGAGCAGGATCAGGCCGTCGTCCACGAGCGAGTTCATGAACTGCGCGTGCTCGGGCCACTCGACCTGCTCGCGCATGTCCTTCGACCAGTCCCACGGGCCGCCGCGCTCGACGCGCACGATGAACAGCTCCTTGCCCTCGGGCACGCTCGGCATCAGACGACTCCGGAGTAGCAGTCCCGCAAGTACGCGTCCCGCGCGGCCTCGTCTCGCCGTGACAGCAGGTAGCGCGCCCACGCCTCGCGCTCGTGCGCGACGGCGCCGAGCTCCCAGACGCAGAAGGTCGGGCGATGGGCGCCCTCGAGTAGCCACGGGCGGAAGAGGACGTCGCTGTCGCCGTTCTTCGCCCAGACCGTCTCCCACAGCTCGTTCTGGTTCCGCCACGAGCAGACGAGGAGGAAGTAGAAGTCCTCGCCGCAGCGATGGAGGATGACGAAGCCGAGCTCGCCGAGCGCCCCGAGCTCACCCGCGCGGGCGGCGTCGCGGAGACAACGGCGGGCGACGGCGCGGACGGCGAGTGGCACCGGCGTCTCGTCGGGAGCGACGTCGTACCACTTGAGGATCGTGTCGCCGAGGGCGAGGCTCGGCTCCGCGTTCGCGAACTTCTCGGCGTGCCGGTAGTCGGCTGCCACGCTCGTCTGCTCGAGGGCGCTCATTCGGCCACCTGCAACGCACGCGTGAAGTCCATGATCCAGTTCGTCTCCCACGTTTCCCCGCCGTCGTCGGAGAACGCCTGCTCCCAGCGCGGCGTGGGTGTGTCGACGCCCGACCAGATGAAGCGAACGCGGATCGGGCGTCCTTCGAACGTGTCGTCGCGCTCGAAGATGCCGACGCCGTCCGAGAACGATCCGATCACGGGAGGGTCGAGCAGGCCCGGCCGCCGGCTGTCGGCCCAGTAGATCGACCACGAGCCCGTGTCCGGGTCGAAGAAGCGGAAGGACATCCCGACGAAGCCTCCGGCGTACTCGGTGCAGAAGACGTCCTCGTTTCCCAGTCCCCCGGGAAGCGGCCTCGCGGCGACCTTCGACTCGAACTCGTCCCAGTCGTCGGATCCGGCGAGCCGCCTCGCAAGGCGCCGGTTGCGGACGTCCCACTTGCCCATCCAGAAGTCGAAGTCCGCGGACGTCGCGCGTTCTCTCACTGCTGCTGTCACGTCGCACCCCCAGTCGTCGCCAACCGTCTCGACGCTATCGCGCAAATAGGGCGCATTAGGCCCTCTATCTGTGCTCTACTCCGTTTCGTGCTCACGCCGACGGCAAGGCTCCTCGAGTTCCTCGAGCTCCTGCAGGCGAAACCTCTGATCACGGGCCGCGAGATCGCGGACCAGCTCGGGATCGACCCGCGGACGGTCCGCCGCTACGTCGAGGCCCTCCAGAACCTCGGGATTCCGGTCGAGGGGCAGCGAGGCGTCGGGGGCGGATATCGCATCCGTCCGGGGTATCGCCTGCCGCCGCTGATGCTCACCGACGACGAGGCGGTCGCGGTCGCACTCGGCGTGCAGGCTGCCGGTCGGCTCGGATTGTCGGGGTCCGAGGACGCCGTCGAAGGCGCGCTCGCGAAGATCCATCGCGTGCTGCCGGACGGGCTGCGCCGTCGGGTCGAGGCGCTCGAGTCGACGCTCGACTTCACGACTCGCCCGACGCGGAGCGCCCCCGTGACAGGGGACACCGTGCTCGTGCTCGCCGAGGCCATCCGCCGCAGGCGGCGGATCCGGGTCACGTATCGAGCATTCTCGGGCGACGAGACGCGACGCGAGCTCAGCCCACACGGCCTCGTCGTCCACTCCGGCCGCTGGTACCTCGTCGCGTACGACCACCTCCGCGACGACCTCCGGACGTTCCGTGTCGACCGCATGCTTCGTCTGCGCGTGACCGGCGAGACGGCAGACGACCGGCCGGATGGCTTCGACGCGGTGACGTACGTGCGGACGTCCCTCGCACGCGTGCCGTGGGGCTGGGAGGTCGAGGTAGTGCTCGAGCTGCCGGTCGAGGAGGCCTTGCGGCGCATTCCTCCGACGCTCGCCGAGCTGATCGACGAGGACGGCGCGACGGTGCTCCGCATGCGTGCCGACTCGCTCGACTGGGCCGCCTCGGTTCTCGCCGGTCTGGGGTGCGCCTTCACCATCCGCGAGCCGGACGAGCTGCGGACGAGCGTTCGGGCGCTCAGCGAGCTGCTGGCGAGCTCGGCGTAGGGGCCGGACCTGTCCGGCCCTCGATCGCGTAGCGCGTGAAGAGGTGCGAGCCGTGGCGGCGGACGCTCAGGAGCCGCGCGTTCATCTCTCCGGGAACGAGGTCGGCTCCCTCGACCAGCGAGTAGCGCGAGCCGGCTTCCCCCTCGCCGACGAGCAGCGGAGACGACGTGAGGAACAGCTCGTCCACCACGCCGGCCCCGAGGAGCCCCCCGAATGTGTGCGGACCCGCCTCGCAGAGGATCCTCGCGTGCCCGCGCTCGTGGAGCGCCGCGACCACGAGCCGCAGGTCGATGGTCTCCTCGTCGGCCAGCGCAAGGACGGTCGTCGCCTCGGGAACGACGGCCGCGAGCCGGTCCGCTCCTGCCGTGCTCGTCAGCACGAGCGCACCCGAAGCGAGCAGCGGATGTCCGGGGTCGATCGACCCGCGGCCCGTGAGCACGGCGATCTCCGGCGCTGCCTGGAGGCCGAGGCCCTCGCGAAGCGCCTCGTAGTCGGGCGCCGCAGGCGGGTAGATCGCCTCGGCGCGCCACGTTCCGCGCGGGCTCGCCCGCAGCACGCCGGAGCCGATGAGCACGGCGTCGGCATACGCCCGCAGCACCCCCATGACGAAGCGGTCAGCGTCGTTGTCCCGCGCGATGAAGGTGTTCGAGCTGCGCAGCGCCGGGATCGAGACAACCCCGTCGAGCGTCGCGACGAAGTTTGCGTACACGCAGCGCTCGTCCAGCCCGAAATCGCCGCCGAAGAGCTCCCGTAACCCGGCGGGAAGCGGCCCCCGTGGCAGTGAGCCCGCCTCGTACAGGACCTCGAGCGGCTGCAGCTCGCTCATCGTGACGAGCTTACGCAGGAGCGCGCCGATCGTGGGATGCGTCCCCTCCCTGTCTAGGCCCAGCCGAGCTCGCGCGAGATGGCGTCCGCGCGCTCGAGCAGCAACGGCAGGGCTGCGTCGACCGCGTCCTCGTCGAAGCGCTCGCTCGGCCCCTGGAGCGCGACGACGGCCTCGAGCTCGCCGCGCGCGGAGCGGATCGGCGCCGCGATCGCGGTGAGGCCGGGCTCGCGCTCGCCGACCGCCTGCGCGTAGCCACGCATCCGCACCTGCTCGATCTCGCCCGCGAGTGCCTGCGTATCCGTGATCGTCCGCGCCGTGTATGCCTTGAACGGGCCGTCCGGGAGCTCACGGCCCGAGAACGCGAGCATCACCTTCCCGGCCGAGGTCGCATGGGCGATGGACGGACGCCCGAGCCGCGACACGGGCTGGATCTGATGCGCCCCCGGGACGAAGTCGACGGTGATCGCGTCCTCGTCGCCGGGGACGGAGAGCGTCGCCGTCTCGCCCGTCGCCTCGACCAGCGCGACGAGATGCGGCCGTGCGACCTCGCGCACGTCGAGCCGCGCGAGCACCGTGTTTCCGAGGTGGACGAGCCGGATGCCGAGCCGGTAGCGCCCGGTCGCGTCGACGCGCTCGACGAGCCCCGACGCCGCGAGCGTCCCGAGCTGGCGCGAGACGGTGCTCGGCGTCATCCCGGTGCGACGCGCGATCTCGTTCGTGCCGAGCTCGCCGCCGTCTGCAAGGGTGTCGAGGACCGTGATCGCACGCTCGGCAGCGCCAATTCGACGGGTGGACGGTTGACGAGTGCGCGACATCGGTGTAGGTTCGTTGCGGAGTTTGGCACAGCGTTGCTGAGAGTGCAATTACATCTCTGATGTCGTTCCTGCTCGCCTGCCCCTTCTGCGGTCCGCGCCCGGTGGACGAGTACGCGTACTTCGGCGAGGTGACGACGCGGCCGACCGGGACTCCGACCCTGCGTGAGCTGACCGACTACGTGTACTTCCGCGACAACGTCGCGGGCGTCCAGCGCGAGTGGTGGCAGCATCGCACCGGCTGCGGCGAGTGGTTCCTCGCCGAGCGCGACACGCGCACGAACGAGGTGCTCGAGGTGATCCTCCCCGACCCGAGGAAGCCGGCGGCGTGAGGCTCGACCCGAGACCGGGCGAGCGGATCGACCGCGGGAACGCCGTCTCGTTCACGTTCGCCGGCTGGAAGATCACCGGCTTCGAGGGCGACACGATCGCGTCGGCCGCGTTCGCGGCCGGCAAGCGCGTCTTCTCGCGCTCGTTCAAGTACCACCGGCCGCGCGGGCTCCTCTGCTGCTCGGGCCACTGCCCCAACTGCCAGATGACGGTCGACGGCGTGCCGAACGTCCGCGTCTGCACCGAGCCGATCCGCGAGGGCGCCGTCGTCGAGGGGCAGAACGTGCGCTGGTCGCTCGACTTCGACTTCATGTCCGTCACGGACAAGATCGGCGGGCCGTTCACGCCGGTCGGCTTCTACTACCGCACGTTCATCCGCCCGCGCGCGTTATGGCCGCTGTACGAGAAGTTCCTTCGCGGCGCCGCCGGTCTCGGCACGCTCGATCCGCACGCCGGGCACTCGCGTCGCTACGACTCGGAGCACCGGCGGGCGCGTGTCCTCGTCGTTGGCGGCGGCGAGGCAGGCCGGACCGCAGCGCTCGCCGCGGCGAAGGCCGGGCACGGCGTCGTCCTCGTCGACGAGGACGCGCGGAACGCGGATCTCGCGCTCGCGGGCGTCGAGGTGCTCGCGCCGGGCCGCGCGCTCGGGATCTGGGAAGGCGGCCTCGTCCCGGTGGACGCCGGCACGACCCTCTACCGCTTCCGCGCGGAGAAGATCGTCGTGGCGACGGGCGCGACCGAGCAACCTGTCGTGTTCCCGGGAAACGATCTCGTCGGCGTGATGCTCCCCGACGGCGTTCGCCGGCTCGTTCGCGACTACTCGATCCGGCCGGGCGAGCGTGCGATCGTCGTCGGCGCGGACGACGAGACGCTGTCGATCGCGACCGAGCTCGAGGACATCGGCACCGAGGTCGTGAAGGTCGTCGACCTGCGCGAGGCACGGCCGCGCGAGCTCGTGGCGCAGGGTGGGAAGGGCCGCGTGCGCCGTCTCGTCCTGGACGGCGAGAGCTTCGGCTGCGATCTGGTCGTCGCGTCCGGCGGGCGGCAGCCGGCATACTCGCTGCTGGCCCAGGCGGGTGCGCGCGTCGAATACGACGACGCACTCGGGGTGTTCGTCCCGACCGAGCTCCCGGACGGCGTCGAGGCCGTCGGCAGCGTGACGGGGGAAGGCCTCTCGAAGATCGCGCCGGAGCCGGCCTATCCCGGCAAGGGCAAGTGCTTCGTCTGCATCTGCGAGGACGTCACGACGAAGGACATGAGGCGCGCGATCGGGGAGGGTTTCGACTCGATCGAGCTTGCAAAGCGGTACACGACGGCGACGATGGGGCCCTGCCAGGGCAAGCTCTGCCAGCTCCCGAGCGTCCGCGTGTACGCACAGGAGACTCGGATGTACGAGTCGGCGATCGGGACGACGACGGCGCGTCCGCCCTGGGCCCCGGTCGAGCTCGGCCTGCTCGCGGGCCGCGAGCTGACGCCGGCGCGCCGAGGCTCGATCCACTGGCGCCACGAAGAGGCGGGGGCGACCATCCAGTGGGCAGGTCCTTGGAAGCGGCCCTACGCCTACGGCGAGAAGCCGGAGGACGAGGTGCGCGCGGTCCACGAGTCGCTCGGGGTCATCGACGTGTCGACGCTGGGCAAGCTCCTCGTCGAAGGGCCTGACACGGTATCGCTGCTCGAGCGCCTCTACCCGAACCGCTTCGGCGACATGAAGCCCGGCCGCATTCGCTACGGCGTCCTCACCTCGGACGGCGGCCGGATCATGGACGACGGCACGATCGCCCGGCTCGCGGACGACCTCTACTACGTCACGACGACCTCGACCGGCGCCGACGCCGTCACCGCCTGGTTCGAGTGGTGGAACGCCGTGTGGGGCTACGAGGCCGAGATCGTGAACGTCACCGGCGCGCTCGCCGCGGTGAATCTCGCCGGGCCGAAGGCGCGCGAGGCGCTCGGACGTCTCGTCGAGGACCCGGACGACGTCGCCGCCGACGCCTTCAAGTACCTTGACGCGAAGCACCTCGAGGTCGCCGGGGTCCCGACCCTCGCCCTGCGGATCGGCTTCGTCGGTGAGCTCGGTTACGAGCTCCACTTCCCGAGTCCGGCCGGCGAGCACCTCTGGGACGCGCTCGTCGCCGAGGGCGCGCGGCCGTTCGGCCTCGAGCCGCAGCGCGTGCTTCGGCTCGAGAAGGGGCACATCATCGTCGGGCAGGACACCGACTCCGAGTCGAACCTCTACTCGTCGGGCATGTCCTGGCTGCCGAAGCTGGACAAGGACGACTTCGTCGGGAAGTTCGCGCTCGAGCACTTCGCGCAGCGCGACGAGAAGGAGAAGCTCGTGGGCTTCACGATGGAGGAGAACGTCGTCCCGGCCGAGGGCGCGCAGATCGTCATCGAGGGCATGCCCGCGGGACGGGTGACGAGCGCGCGCCCGAGCGAGGCGGCCGGGTCGATCATCGGGCTCGCCTGGGTGCCTACCGACAGGTCGCAGCCGGGGACGCGGGTCGAGATCGTGATCGACCGGATGCGGCGCGGGGCCAAGATCACGCACGGTGCGTTCTACGACCCGTCCGGGGAGCGGATGCGCTCGTGAGCCTCACCTTCCTGTCGCCGTCACGCTGCGCCGAGGAGGCAGTCACGTCGCCGCTCCGCCGCGCGCTCGAAGGCGCCGATCCCGAGGCCGTGCGGGACCTCTCGCTCGAGGGCGTGGTGGAGATCCGCGGCACGCTCGGCGTCGTGGTGCCGGCGGCCGGCGAGGAGCTCCTGCGCCTCTCGCCGCGGCGTGGGTTCCTCTTCACCGCCGACGACCCCGCCGGGGTCGTCGAGCGTGTGCGCGCTTCCGGGGCGCTCGCCTACGACGCAACCGGCGCGTACGCGGGGATCGCGATCGCGAGCGAGCAGGTTCTGCGCCGGCTGACCGACCTCGACCTCGAGCAGATCCCGACCGCCGGGCCGTTCGCCCACGTGACCGCGCTCTTCCGCCGCGGCGCCGACGGATGGTTCCGCGTCTACGTGCACCAGGAGCTCGGCCACTACGTCGCCGAGGCGGTACTCGACGCCCTCGCGGGGCTGGAGACGAACGCGTGACGGCGCTTCTGGGCGTGGCCGAGTGCCTGGCACTGAAAGGTCACAAGTGAGAGAAATCTTCTTCCCGAAGCGGATGTGGCGCGCGCGGCCCGAGCTCAAGCGCCGCTACGAAGTCGTCATCGTCGGCGGCGGGTCGCACGGTCTCGCGACCGCGTACTACCTCGCGAAGCGGCACGGCATCCGCGACGTCGCGATCCTCGAGAAGTCGTACATCGGCGCAGGAGCCTCGGGGCGGAACACGACGATCATCCGCTCGAACTACCGCACGCCCGAGGGCGCGGCCTTCTACGGCGAGAGCGTCCGCCTGTACGAGCGCCTGTCGGGGGAGCTCGACTTCAACCTCATGTTCTCGCAGCACGGGCACCTGACGCTCGCGCATTCGGACCGGGCGATGATCACGATGCAGGAGCGCGCCGAGGTGAACAAGCTCCTCGGGATCAACTCGAGCGTGATCCACCCGCCTCGGATCGCCGAGCTGTGCCCGGAGCTCGACCTCTCCCAGCGTCCGGCATACCCGATCGTGGGCGCGCTCTACCACCCGCCGGGCGGGATCATCCGCCACGACGCCGTCGTCTGGGGCTTCGCGCGCGCGGCCGACCGGCTCGGCGTCGAGATCCATCCCGCGACGGAGGTCACGGGCTTCGAGCGCGCCGGCGACCGCATCACCGCGGTGGAGACGAGCCGCGGCCGCGTCGAGTGCGGCCAGGTCGTGAGCGCGACCGCAGGCTGGTCGTCCCTCGTCGGCAGGCACGTCGGCGTGCGGCTTCCGATCACGACTCACATCCTCCAGGCGTTCGTGACCGAGCCGGTGAAGCCGTTCCTCGACGTCATCCTCGTCTCGTCTCAGCTCCATGTCTACGTCTCGCAGACGGATCGCGGCGAGTTCCTGATCGGGGCCGAGATCGAGCCGTACACGACGTACAAGTCGACGGGGACTCTCTCGTTCCTCGAGTACTCGGCCGCCCACGCGATCGAGCTCCTCCCGCAGCTCGAGCGCACCAGGGTGCTGCGAACGTGGACGGGCCTCTGCGACCTCTCGCCCGACTACAGCCCCATCCTCGGCAAGACGGAGGTCGACAACTTCCACGTCTCGACCGGCTGGGGGACGTACGGCTTCAAGGCCGCGCCCATCGTCGGAGTGACGCTCGCGGAGCTCGTGGCGAGCGGCAAGACCCCCGATCTCATCGCGCCGTTCGCGCTGGCGCGCTTCCATACCGACACACTCGTCTCCGAGCTGGCCGCCGCGGCCGTCAGCCACTGAAAGGATCGCGATGAGCAC
>DASTYQ010000130.1:0-13650 GCA_035764775.1 Gaiellaceae bacterium | reverse complement strand
GCGCGCGAGATGGGCTCGGTCAAGACCGGGATCCGCCATGCGGAGGTCTTCCCGGGCAAGCTGAACACGGCCCCGCACTACCACGCTCTCGAGGAGGAGATCTTCGTCGTGCTGGGAGGGGACGGCGAGCTGCTCCTCTGGGAGGAGGATGGCGTCGCGGAGCATCCGGTGCGCACGGGCTCGGTCGTCGTTCGCCCCGCGGGCACGGGGATCGCGCATGCATTCCGCGGCGGGGCCGACGGGATGTCGCTCCTCATGTACGGGCCCCGCGAGCCGGGCGAGGTCTGTTACTACCCGCGCTCGGGGAAGGTCTACTTCATCGGGCTCGAGCTGATCACCCGAGTCGGCGAGCAGCTCGACTACTGGGAGGGTGAGGACTGAGAGCGGAAGGAATTGCGGCACCCGCCGGGAAGGGGGAGCGGTCATGGCCCTGTCCCGCCTCCTGCCGCGGCTTCAGCCGCGTCCCGAGCCCGTCTCCGAGCCCGTCGCCGACGAGCCCGCCGAGTCGGCCGACGAGCAGCCGCGCCTGCAGGCCGTCCCCGCGCCTGCACCCGCGCCTGCGCCCGAGCCCGAGGGCGCGCTGATGGCGAACGTCATCGCGCTCGCGAACCAGAAGGGCGGCGTCGCGAAGACGACGACGACGCTCAACCTCGGCGTCGCGCTCCACGAGCTCGGCCATCGCGTCCTCGTGATCGACCTCGATCCCCAGGGCAACCTGACGATGAGCCAGGGCATGAACCCGGATGCCATCGAGCGCTCGATGTTCGACGTGCTCGTCCACCGGATCCCGATCTCGGACGTGATCGCATCCGTCGAGGTCGACATCGCCGTCGCGTCGATCGACCTCGCGGGCGCCGAGCTCGCTCTGTCGGCGCTCATCGGCCGTGAGCGCGCCCTCGACAAGGCCCTCGTCGAGGTGCGCGACCGCTACGACTACGTCCTCATCGACACCCCGCCGTCCCTCGGCCTCCTGACCATCAACGCATTCGTCGCCGCCGACGGAGTGATCGTGCCGGTGCAGTGCGAGTACCTCTCGCTGCGCGGTCTCGTCCAGCTCGAGAACACGCTCGCGATGGTGCGCGAGAACCTCAACCCACGGGTGCACGTGCAAGGCATCGTTCCGACCATGTACGACGGCCGCACGCTGCACGCCCGCGAGGCGATCGAGATCCTCGAGGAGCACTTCGGAGACCTCGTCTACGACACGCGGATCCGGAAAACCGTGCGCTACGCGGAAGCCCCGGTGAAGGGGAACTCCGTGCTCAAGTACGACCCGTCCGGCCCCGCGGCTCAGGCATACCGCGATCTCGCGAAGGAGGTGCTCGATGGCGCGCAAGCGCGCGACGATGCGTGAAGGCCCGCTCGCCGAGCTCTTCCGCAAGACCGAAGCCGCGCAGCGCGCGCAGGAAACCGGTGCCGCCGAGCCCGAGCTCGCGCCGGACCCGCGCGCCGAGGCCGCGCTCGACGAGACAGTCGAGCACGTCCCCGACTTCGCACGCGAGCCGGAGCCCGAGCCGGAACCGGCGCCCGAGCCGCCTGCGGTCGCGGTCTCCGTCGAGGAGGCGCAGGACGAAGTCGTCACCGCCGAGGCCGCAGCATCGCGCGCCGCCGCCCGCTACTTCCAGACGATGCTCGAGCCTGCGCCGAGGCTCCACCGCGTGCCGCCCCCCAAGGGCGCGGCCTACATCGCCGCGATTCGCGTCGTCGGTGTCGGTGGAGCGGGCCTGAACGCGATCCACCGCATGATGGACGCGGGCATCGCGCAGGTCGACTTCGTCGCGGTCAACACGGACCGCCAGGCGCTCGCCATCTCGGATGCGCCGATCAAGATCGCGATCGGGGAGGGGCTCACGCATGGCCTCGGGTCGGGTGCCGACCCGGGCGTGGGCCGGGCCGCGGCCGAGGAGGCGATCGACCAGCTGAAGGCCGCGCTCCGCGGTTCGGACATGGTCTTCGTCACCGCGGGCGAGGGAGGCGGCACCGGCACGGGCGCCGCTCCGGTCGTCGCCCGTATCGCCCGCGAGCTCGGAGCGCTGACGGTCGGGATCGTCACGACACCGTTCCGCTTCGAAGGCACGAGGCGCCGGTCGGCCGCCGAGAGCGGAGTCGACGAGCTGCGCACGGCCTGCGACACAGTCATCGTCATTCCCAACGACCGGCTGCTGGAGGTGCTCGACCGCTCGACCTCGATGGTCGATGCGTTCAAGATCGCCGACGACGTCCTCCGGCAGGGCGTGCAGGGCATCTGCGACCTGATCACGACGCCGGGTCTCATCAACCTCGACTTCGCGGACGTGCGCACGGTCATGCAGGACGCGGGGTCTGCACTCATGGGCATCGGCTACGCGACCGGACAGAACCGGGCCAAGGAGGCGGCGGAGCGCGCGCTCGGGTCACCGCTCATCGACGCCGAGATCGTCCGCGCACGCGGGATTCTGCTCTCGATCTCGGGCGGCGACGACCTCTCACTCGTCGAGGTCAACGAGGCCGCGGAGGTCGTACGCCAGACGGCGACGGACGAGACGAACATCATCTTCGGCGCGACGGTCGATCCTCGGCTCACCGGGCAGGTGTGGGTGACGGTCGTAGCGACCGGGCTCGGCGGCATGAAACGCCGCGCCGCGCGGCCCGAGTTCGAGCTCACGCCCGAGCCGAGCCGTCGCTCGGACGAGCCCGAGCTTCCCTCGTTCCTGGCTCAGTAGCAAGAACCGAATCTGCGAGTGCGGATTCGGGTCGCGTCAGATCCCCGAAGGCGTCCGCTTCGCGGCCGCTCTCGCTGCGACGCCTCGACCGGAGTAGCCTCCCCGGGTGCGCGGCGCGATCGCAGCCGGTCATCCCCTGACGGCCGAGGCCGGCGCGCGCGTGCTGCGTGAGGGCGGCAACGCCGTCGACGCACTGCTCGCGGCCGCATTCGCGGCCTTCGTGACCGAGGGACCGCTGACCGGCCCCGCCGGCGGCGGGTTCGCGCTCGTGCACGAGCCGGGCGGCTCGACACACATGCTCGACTCCTTCTTCGGAGTGCCCGGCGCGACGCTCGGCGAGATGGAGGAGCTCCTCATCGACTTCGGCGACTCGGGGACGCAGGTGTTCCACGTCGGCGAGGGCTCGGTGGCGGTGCCGGGGCTGCTCGCCGGGCTCGAGCAGGTGCACGAGCGCTTCGCGACCCGGGAGTGGGGAGCACTCGTCGAACCGGCGATCGCGCTCGCGCACACCGGCTTCGAGCGTGACCAGCCGCGTGTCTTCCTGCACGGGATCCTCGGGGGGATCCTCCAGCGCGACGAGGGAGGACGTCGGATCTACGGCGATCCCACCCGCGTTCGCACGGAGGATGCGTGCGCGACGCTCGAGCGCGTCCGCGACCGCGGCGCAGCGATGCTCGTCGAGCTGCTTCCGGAGTTCGCCGAGGACGTCCGCAACTACCGCGTACGGGAGACCGAGGCGCTCGAGCTCGACATCCTCGGCCGGGAGATCCGCTCGACGCCGTCGCAGGGAGGTGGCGTCGTGTGCCGGATCCTGGAGCTCCTCGCCGCCCACGTGGGGGATCCCCTGCTGGAGGCGGAGGCCCGCGCCGTCGCCGATGCGTACGGGCCACTCGGCTCGGGGCCGCTTCCCGGCACGACCCACGTCTCCGTCGTCGACGGCGACGGGCTCGCCGCCGGTCTCTCGTCCACGCTCGGATCCGGGTCGGGCGTCTTCCGCGGTGGCACGCAGCTCAACAACATGCTCGGAGAGCTCGACGTCATCGGCACCGGTCCGAAGGCTCCGGGCGAGCGGCTCCCGAGCATGATGACCCCGACGCTCGTCCTCGAGTCGGGACGGCCGCAGCTCGTCATCGGCAGCGCCGGGTCGGTCCGGCTCGCCGGGGCGATCGCGCTCGTGACGTGGCGGTTCCTGCGCGGCATGCACGTCGCGGACGCCATTCGCGCGCCGCGGCTGCACGTCGAGGGCACGACCGTGCACGTGGAGGGTGGTTGGCCCGACGCCGACGTCGCTGCGCTTCCGTCCTCGTGGGACGTCAACCGCTGGGACGGCCTGAACCTCTTCTTCGGCGGCGTCCAGGCTGTCGAGCACAGACGCGACGGGGCGTTCGAGGCGGCCGGCGACCCGCGCCGGGGAGGCTGCGGGGTCGTCGTCGCATGACGATCGTCCGGCGAGCGACGCCGAACGACGCTCCCGCGCTCGTCGAGCTGGCGGAGAACGTCGGGCGCGAAGAGGGGCGCTGGATTCTCGGCACCGGCCCGTGGCGGCCCGTGGCCGACGAGCGGCGCTACCTGCGGACGATCCAGGGGTACCCCGACGCGGCAGTGTTCGTCGCCGAAGACGACGGCCGCATCGTCGGGCGACTCTCGCTGTCACGCGACCCACATCCGGCGAGCCGGCACGTCGCCGATCTCGGGCTCATGGTCGCGGTGAGCCACCGCCGCCGCGGCGTCGGCACGTCCTTGCTGGAAGCCGCCGTGACCTGGGCGCGCGAGGCGCGCGTGCGCAAGCTCGAGCTGCACGTCTTCCCGTGGAACGAGCCTGCTCTCGGCCTGTACGAGAACTTCGGCTTCGAGCGCGAGGGATACCGCAAGCGGCACTACGAGCGGGGTGGCGAGCTCGTCGACGCCATCCTCATGGCGTACTCCGTCGAAATGTAGGGGCCGGACCCGTCCGGGCCCGCGTCCTTCCGGTCTGCGTCGCGAGACCAGGCATGAGGGCGGGACAGGTCCCGCCCCTACGAGCGCAGGCGTGCCTGACGGTCGCCGAGCGCCAGTACCACCAGCGCGCGGTACACCATTCGCTCGCGGGCCCACGGCCGGTAGCGGCTGAGCGCGAAGAGGATGGTGTCGAGGGGCCGCAGCACGATGGTTCTAGGGGTCCGTCGTGCGAAGTGGCACGACGCGCGCGCCGCCTGCGACCGCCTCTGGCTGCGCTGCCGTCGGCGTGTCTGGCTGGGAATCCTCGTTCCAGTGCTCGGCCGTGCGCTCGAGCTCCGCCGCAACCGTCTCCATCGCCTGCAGGCTGTCGCGGAGACCGGCGAGCAGGTCGTCGGTCGGCTCCTCGGGCTGGCCACGCTCACGCGTGTCGTCGGCGGGCGCGACCTCGGTGTCGGGACGAGGCTCGTCGTGCGCGCCCCTCGTCGCGACGTCGTCGAGACGGGCCTCGAGTGACCTGAGCGCAACCGGCCAGAGCGTCTTGGCGCGGGCGACCTCGACGGCGACCGTCGCGACTCGCTTCTCGACGATCTCGATGCGGGCGCCCAGCTCACCTAGCTGATCGGGAGTCACCTCGGGGAACGCGCCGAGCGCCTCACGCAGGTCGTCGGCGATGGACTCGATCCGCGCGCTCGACTCCGAGACCTGCCGATGGAGCTCCTCGAGCCTCTGCTCCTCGTCGGCATGGCTCGTCGTCGCCGAGTCGAGGCCCGAGGCGAGGTCGTCCATCCGCTTCGCGAAGGCTTCGAGCGCCTCTCGCGTCTCCGCGAGACGCTCCTCGAGCTGTTCGTCGGTCACCGCGGCGCGCGCACTGCCGAGCTCGTCGACGATCGACTCGATGCGCGAGCTCGAGTCGGCGAGCTGCCGCTCGAGCGTCCGGAGCCGCTGCTCCTTGTCTGCGAGGTTCGACGTCCCGGAATCGACCCTGGCATCGAGGCGGTCGATCCTCTGCGCCAGGCTCTCGAGCGTAGCCGCCGTCTCGGCAGCTCGTGCGTCCAACTGCGCCTCCACGCCTCCCTCCGCTTCGCGGAGCTCACCGGCGACAGACTCGATCCGAGCGCTCGTCTCCGCAACCTGTCGCTGAAGTGTCTGCAGCCGCTGCTCCTTGTCGGCGAGGCTCGCCGTCCCTGATTGGACCCGAGCAGCGAGCTCGTCGATCCGTCGCGGGAGGAGCTCGAGTGCGGCTTTCGTCTCCGTCAGACGTTCCTCCAGATGCTCCTCGCTCACGCCGGGCTCGAGGTCGGCCAGCGCCGTGTTGACCGCCGCCAGCTCTGCTGCGAGCGAGTCGACCCGCGCGGTCAGCGCGGCGTCCGGGACGGGCGCCGGGGGCGAGGCGGCCACGGCCGCCAGGGCGTCCACGCGCTCGGCCAGCGCTCGCACGGTCGCGACGAGTCGCTCGATCTGTGCGGCATTCACGCCTCCGGCCCGTTCCTTCGTGAGAGCCGCGACGGCATTCCTCAGCGAGCGAAGCTCGGTTTCGTCGACCGGAACGTCGGCTGGAGCAGCTTGGGCCGCGTCGTTCGCATGCCGGACGAGCGCCTGCAGCGTCTGGTCTCGCGCTTCGAGCGCGCGTTGCAGTGCGGCGATCTCGCCGTCCTTCTTGGCGATTGCCGACGCGGTCGTCGCGACGGTCGAGGCGAGGGTGTCGACGCGTTCCGCGAGCACGTCGAGGCGCGTCGCGAACCGACCTTCCGCTTTGGCGTCGCCCTTAGACGAGAGCACGACCCGCCCTGCGTTCCCTCGACGCGGGCACCAGTTGATGCGACGAGCAAGCGGCCATGCTCTTCAGGCGTATCGGCACGGCGAGCGTCACGCTCGGTCACTCAGCTCAGGGACTGGCTAGTGCCCGGCTTCCCACCCGAGGACGAAGGCCCGCTGCTCGAGCGTCTGCGGGCAGCCCAGGCCGCGCGCCTCGGCGATTCGCCGCAGCGCCTCTTCAGGGGCGACGCCGTGGCGGACGAGCCAGCTCCCGACGACGACGCCGGTCCGCCCGCAGCCGGCCCAGCAATGCACGTACACCACTCCGCCTGCGTCGAGCTCGGCGTCGATCTCGTCGAGGATGCCCACGAGGTCGTCGCGGGTCGGGATCGAGAAGTCGCGGATCGGTCGGTTCACGTAGCGCGCCGGCTCCACGACCAGCGACGCGTACGGGTCGAGCTCCCCGCTCTGCGTGAGGTCGACGAACAGCGTGACGCCCGCCTGGACGAGGTCCTCGACCTCGAGCCAGGCGTTCTCCGCGCCCCAGGCGCATGGATGGCGGCCCGCGATGACGCGTCCGTGCTCGATGACGGTGGGCGGGCGCACGAGGGCGAAGTGTGCCGAGTCGCGCTACCCCGTCCGAGGGGAGCGTCTCAACGCCGTGAGCGCCCGTGCCGATAGCCGGGGCATGGCCCAGCCCGACGTCTCGTCGACCGAGCTTCGCGACCGCGCGCTCACGCTCGCGTCGGAGCTCGGGGTCGACCCGGGGACGTGGTACGTCCGCGTGCTCGAAGAGGGTCGTCGTGAAGGCCTCGAGCCCGACCTCGGCGCGCTCGTGCGCGCCTACTGGGAGCTCCAGCGCGTCACCGGCCGCGCCGATCTGCGCGACACGTGGAGGTCCCTCGCCGACCAGCTCTGGTCGGGCGAAGCCGCCTGAAGCGCCTGCACGACAGGCTGTCCGGATACGTCTCCCCTGCTTAGTAAGGTGGCCGTCCCGTGGCCGCGCCGCCTTTCGTCCACCTCCACGTCCACTCCGAGTACTCGATTCTGGACGGAGCGTGCCGCATCCCGTCGCTCGTGGAGAAGGCCGCTCGTCTGGAGATGCCGGCCGTCTCCCTCACGGACCACGGCTCCCTCGCTGGCGCCGTGCAGCTCTTCCGCGAGGCCGGGAAGGCGGGCGTCAAGCCCATCATCGGCTGCGAGGTCTACGTCGCCGACGACCGCCGCGCGCAGACGAAGGGGTATGCGCACCTGACCCTTCTCGCCGAGTCGAACGAGGGCTATGCGAACCTCATCAAGCTTTCGTCGCTCGGCTACCTCGAGGGCTACTACTACAAGCCGCGCGTCGACTGGGAGCTCCTCGAGCACCACGCGAAGGGGATCGTCGCGCTGTCGGGCTGCCTGTCGGGCCGCGTCTCACGCGCTCTCTCCGAGGGGCGCGGGAACGATGCCCGCGAGGACCTCGACCGGCTCGTTCAGATCTTCGGCCGCGACTCGACGTACGTGGAGATCCAGAATGCAGGTCTCGCCGAGCAGCAGCAGGTCAACCCCGGGCTCGTCGCGCTCGCGGACGAGACCGGCCTCCCGCTCGTCGCTACCGGTGACGTCCACTACCTCGATGCCGACGACGCGTTCGCGCACGAGGCGCTCCTGTGCATCCAGTCCGGCGACACGCTGAAGAACCCGGCCCACTGGAAGTTCGACACGAACGAGTTCTTCTTCAAGACGCCTGAGGAGATGGCGGGCGACTTCCCCGGCCTCGAGCACGCGATGGCGCGCACGCTCGAGGTCGCCGGGCGCTGCGCCGTCGAGCTCGAGCTCGGGCGGATCCTGCTCCCGACCTTCCCCGTTCCCGAGGGCCGCGACTCGTTCGACTACCTCGTGCAGCTCTGCGAGCAGGGGCTCGTGAAGCGCTACGGGAAAGCCACCCCCGAGCTCACCGACCGTCTCCGCTTCGAGCTCAAGACGATCAAGGAGATGGGCTTCGCGGACTACTTCCTCATCGTCTGGGACTTCATCCACTTTGCGAAGCAGAACGGCGTGAGCGTGGGGCCGGGGCGGGGCTCCGCTGCCGGATCCATCGCCGCCTACTGCCTCGAGATCACCGACGTCGACCCGATGCGCTACGGGCTCCTCTTCGAGCGCTTCCTCAACCCGGCGCGCAAGGACCTGCCGGACATGGACATCGACTTCTCCGTCGCCGGACGGGACCGCGTCATCAACTACGTCGCGGAGAAGTACGGCCGCGACCGGGTCGCGCAGATCATCACGTTCTCGACGATGGCGGCCCGCGCCGCGATCCGCGACGCCGGGCGCGTCCTCGACATCCCGTACGGCGTCGTCGACCGCATCGCGAAGCTCGTCCCCGAGGGGCCGGGGCAGACGCTCGAGGCGGCGCTCAAGCCCGGAGCCGAGCTGCGCCAGGCCGTCGACTCGGATCCGATAGCGAAGGAGATCGTCGATCTCGCCCGCCCGCTCGAGGGGTTGACGCGCGCCGACTCGATCCATGCGGCCGGCGTCGTGATCGGTGCGCAGCCGCTCATCGAAGTAGTCCCCCTCCAGCAGAAGGGCGCCGACTCGGAGATCGTGACCCAGCTGGGGATGTGGGACGTCGTCGATCTCGGGCTCCTGAAGATGGACTTCCTCGGCCTGCGGAACCTCGACGTCATCGACAAGGCGGTCGAGCTCGTCGGAGGCGTCGACATCGGAACGCTCCCGCTCGACGATGCGAAGACGTACGCGATGCTGGCGCGCGGCGACTCGACCGGCGTCTTCCAGTTCGAGTCGTCGGGCATGCGCGACGCGCTGCGGCAGGTGAAGCCGACCGAGTTCGAGGACCTGATCGCCCTCGTCGCCCTCTACCGACCCGGGCCGATGGGCTACATCCCGACGTACGCCGCCCGCAAGAACGGCCGCGAGCAGGTCTCCTTCGCCGATCCGCGGCTCGAGGCGATCACCGGCGGCACGTATGCGATCTGCATCTACCAGGAGCAGTACATGCAGATCGCGAAGGAGCTCGCGGGCTTCTCACCCGCCGAGGCGGAGACGCTGCGCAAGGCGATCGGCAAGAAGATCCACTCGCTCATGGCCTCGCTGAAGGACAAGTTCCTCGAGGGCTGCGCCGAGAACTCCGTCGCGCCGGCCGTTGCGCAGCAGCTCTGGAAGGACATGGAGTCCTCGCAGGACTACTCCTTCAACAAGGCGCACGCCGCCTGCTACGCGCTCATCGCCTACCGAACGGCCTGGCTCAAGGCGAACCATCCGAAGGAGTACATGGCGGCGCTCATCTCCTCGGTCATGAACACGAAGGACCGCGTGCCCATCTACGTGAACGGGTGCCGCGACATGGGGATCGAGGTCCTCCCGCCGGACGTGAACTCGTCGCAGCAGGACTTCGCCGTCGTTCAGGGCGTCATCCACTTCGGGCTGAACGCGGTCAAGAACGTGGGTGAGGCAGCCGCCGATGCGATCGTCCGCGTCCGCGCCGAAGGCGGTCCGTTCGAGTCGATCTGGGAGCTCACCGAGCGCGTCGACCCGCAGGTCCTGAACAAGCGGGCCCTCGAGTCCCTCGTCAAGTGCGGAGCGCTCGACTCGACGGGAGCGAGCCGGATGGGCATGCTCGCCGCGCTCGACGCCGCGCTCGGGCACGGCCAGCGCATCTCCGCCGACCGGCTGGCCGGACAGGCGTCGATCTTCGACGGCGCCTTCGGCGAGGCGGAGGAGGCGATGGAGGTCCAGCATCCCCCGATCGCAGCGACCGAGTTCGACGAGCGCGAGCTGCTCCGTCTCGAGAAGGAGGTGCTCGGCCTGTACGTCTCGGAGCATCCACTCGAGCGCGTCCGGTCGGAGCTGCGCCGGAAGACGGACTGCGCTCTCACCGACCTCGAGCGACGGCGGGACGGCGAGTTCGTGACCGTCGGCGGCATCGTCTCGAGCCTCAAGCAGGTGACGACGAAGCGGGGCGAGCCGATGGTCTTCGTGACGCTCGACGATCCGACGGGAAGCGCCGAGATCGTCGTCTTCAACTCGACCTACGCTGCCGCGCGCGAGCTCCTCGAGGCGGACAGGATCCTCGTCGTGAAGGGCCGCGTCGACCACAAGCAAGCGGGCGAGACGAAGCTCGTCGCGAGCGAGGTGAGCGCTTTCGAGTCGGCGCTCGTCCGACGCGAGGTGCGGCTGCGGATCGATGCGCGGCAGGCACCGGCGGGGCTCATCCGGGAGCTCGCGGCGCTGGTCTCCGACTATCCGGGGGACGCGCCCGTCTATCTCGCGCTCGAGACCTCTCTCGGGGAGCGGACGCTCGCGCTCGGCTCGGAGTACAGGGTCACGCCCGAGGCGGACTTCTTCGCCGAAGTGCGCGCGCTGCTCGGCGAAGCGGCGATCTCGTAGCCTCGTCGCCGCGCGAACTGGTCATCTGCTGATCGGTTTTCGATCCCTCGTTCGAGGGACCCGGCTCCCCCGACGGAGGGGTGCTGCACGGGCCGTGCCTGCGCACTACTGAGTCGGCGCATCTCTGCGACCACTCGAACTTGAAAGGAGTGAATGCGCATGTTCAAGTGGCAAGCCCGCTGGACGAGGCTCGTGATCGCCCTCTCGAGCATCGCCGCCTTCGTCATCGCCTCAGGCGCCGGCTGGCGGTGGAGCTAGCCCAGCCCCGGCGCTGAGGGGACAGCATGTCCGAGCAGGAACATACGGGCTATCCGCCCCGGCTACGAGCACTGATCGCGGGCGCACTCGCGCTCGCGATCCCGGTCGTAGCCGGGGCAACGGTGAGTCTGGCTCTTCATCCGCTGGGCAGTACGGAGGGGCTCGCGGTGCTCCTCTTCCTCGCCCTCGCGCTGCTCGCCGAGCTCAAGCCGGTCCCGCTCGAGGAGGACGATCTCAGCACCGTCTCCCTCGCGTTCGTCTTCATCCTCGCCTCCGTCATCCTCTTCGGCTGGCAAGAGGCAGTCCTCGTAGCCGCGGTCAGCGCGTTCCTCGCGCAAGTCGTGGAGCACAAGCCGCTCGAACGTACCGCGTTCAACACCGCGGTGTACGCGTTGTCTGCCTTCGCGGCCGCGCTCCCTCTGTTCGTCGTCGGGCCGACGTCCGAGGATCCGGCCGCCATCACCGTCGCCGCTCTCCTCGGCGGGGCGGCGTTCGTCGGCGTCAACTTCGCGTTCATCTCGCTCGCGATCTCGTTCCACCAGGAAGTGCCGGTGCTCCCGCTCCTCAAGGAGGAGGTCCGGCTCGTCGGTCCGGCGTTCACCATCCAGGCGTTCCTCGCTGCGCTGGCCGCCGCGCTGTGGGCGACCGATCCGCGGCTCCTCGTGCTCATGGCGGGCCCGCTGTTCACGGTCACGCTCTATCAGCGCTCGTCGCTCGCCTCTCGGCGCGCCACCCGGGACGCGCACACCGACAGCCTCACGCGGATCGGCAACAACCGCGCGTACGAGCTCGGGCTCTCGACCGCCCTCGACTCCGCGCTCGAGCGGAATGACGCGCTGAGTCTCTGCCTCGTGGACGTCGACGATTTCAAGCACATCAACGACACGTACGGTCATCCCCTCGGCGACCAGGTGCTCGTCGAGCTCGCTGGATTGCTCCGGGCCGAGAGCGACTGCCTCGGCACGTTCCGCTTCGGCGGGGACGAGTTCGCGATGGTCCTCAGCTGCGGCGAGCGGCAGGCGCGCTTGCACGTCGAGGCGCTCTACCGGCGGCTCTCGCGCGCGGAGTTCTCGCACGGAGCGAGTGTCACGGTGAGCGTCGGGGTTGCGACCTTCCCCGAGCAGGCTGCCGATGTGGAGAGCCTCGAGCGCGCGGCTGACGGCGCTCTCTACTGGGCGAAGCACAACGGGAAGAACCGGTTCTGCACGTACAGCCCTCTCGTCGCCGAGGCGTACTCGCCCGCCGAGCTCGAGCGCCGGATCGAGCGACAGGCGCGCCTCCGTGCCGCCGAGAACATCATTCGCGTCGTCGACGCCAAGGACGAGTACACGGGCGCGCACTCCGAGCGGGTCGCTCTCCTCGTCGAGGGCATCGCGCGCCAGCTCGAGCTCGACGACGAGCAGGTCGAGCAGTTGAAGCTCGCCGGCCGTCTGCACGACCTCGGGAAGATCGCCGTCCCCGACCGCGTCCTCCAGAAGCCCGGTGCGCTCACGCCGCACGAGGAGCGGCAGCTCGCGCACCACCCCGAGCTCGGTGCATCGCTGCTCGACGGGATGGACATCCGGCCCGTGGACGTCTGGATCAAGCATCACCACGAGCACTGGGACGGCTCCGGGTATCCGCACGGCCTCGCCGCGGAGGAGATTCCGTTCGGCTCCCGGCTCATCCTCGTGGCCGATGCCTACGACGCGATCACGACCGACCGGAGCTACCGCGACGCGGCAACGCCCAAAGAAGCGCTCACGGAGCTGAACAAGAACGCCGGCACGCAGTTCGACCCCGCCGTCGTCGCCGCTCTGCAGGCGCACCTCGAGAGCGTCGGGCTCGTCTCTCCACGCCCACTCGCCGCCGTCGTCGAGCTCCGCGTCGCGTAGTGGTTCTCGGGTTCCCCGTTCTGATGGGGCTGGCCCTCGGGGTCGCTCTGGGCGGGAGCCTCGGTCGACTCGCGGAGCTGCGACTGCGGGCGCCCTGGCTCTTCCTCGCGGCGATCGGGCTCCAGATCGTCGCCTTCCCGGTCGCGGGACTGCCGTGGCGCACGCACGAGACGGTCGCGTCGATCCTCTGGGTCACGTCCTACGGTCTCCTCGTCGCGGCTGCGGTCCTCAACAGACGGATCACCGGCGTGCCCGTCGTCGCTGCGGGGATGCTCCTCAACCTCGTGGCGATCCTCGCCAACCGCGGGACGATGCCGGTGAGCGACGCGGCGATGCACGACGCCGGCCGGACGGCCGTGACGCAGGCGAACTCGACCGCGCTGCCCGATCCGTCCCTCCCGTGGCTGATCGACCGCTGGGCCGCGCCCGACTGGGTTCCGCTGGCGAACGTCTACTCGGTGGGCGACGTCGTCATCGCCGTCGGCGCCTTCGTGATCGTGCTGGCTGGGATGGGCGTCGGCCGGACGCCCCTTGCGCAAGACCGCAAGCCGCTCGCGCGGACTTCCGGTCGCGCGTAAATCCCTGAAGCCGGCCGCATCGCGGCCGGGTCGCAGCCAACGATCCGGTGCTCGTTAGCTGCGCGCGTCCTGCCCGAGGCGCTCGCCGACGGACGCGAGCACCTTCAGCGCGATCGACGGCATCGTCTCGACGACCGAGCGGAAGCGGCGGTCGGT
>DASTYQ010000129.1:0-8043 GCA_035764775.1 Gaiellaceae bacterium | reverse complement strand
GGCGGCCCACAAACAAAGGACAAGTACCTGAGCTTCCGGAGCAACGTTGCCGCTGTCAGCTTCGTCGCGATCAAGGGCGGCACGAAGATTGCGTTGTACAGCTACTCGAGCCCGGCGCTCGCGGACGGGTACGGCTCCGGGACGACCAGTCCGCTCACGGTCGACACGGACGGGAGCAACGGCAAGATTGGACTGCACGCGCCCGTCGACTCGAGCGGATCGCCGTACAGCGTGAGCTATACGACCTTCTGCTTCAACCTGCCGACCGTGTCACCGTCGTGTACTTCGCCGTTCTCAGGAGTCGCGTTCGCCGGGACCGGTGGCATCGCGACGTACTCCGCGCAGCTCGTCGCCAATAACGGCTGCAAGGAAGACGACGTCATCATGTACTCGTACACGCCGGGAACGAATCGGCTGTTCGCCACGCTCTACCCGCTGACTCCTGGCGGTACGCAGTACGAGGTTGTGGAGCACATCCACGAGACGGGCCTCAGCGGCTCGACGCAAAACCCGATCACGCTCAAGTACGACGACGTCGCCCCCTACGACGGTGTGGACACCGCGGGCATCGCGGGGAACGACGGATTCCGGATCCTGCAGATGTGTGGCAGCGATCCGCGGCCCGACCCGGAGTCGTTCGACCTCGGCGGCGCAACGCCTGCGATGCCTCCGGCCGATGCCGATGGTCCGCATACGTCCTGCATGCTCACGAGCACGTTCTCGGCTGGGTCAGGTCCGAGCGATCGGCACTACGACGCTTGGCTCTACTCCAAAGTCGACGGCACCCGAGGCCACTAGACACTCGAATCGACGCGCTGCATGAGGCGTTCTGCCTCATGCTGCGCGGCGTCCGCCTCGGCGTCACGGCCGTTCAGTCGTGCGAGCCGTGCGAGACCGAAGAGCGCCTGCGCCTCTTCGTAGACCAGCTGCTGCTCGCGCGCGACGTCGACCGCGCTCGAGAGCTGTTGGCCGGCGCTCTCGAGGTCGCCCTGCTCGATGAGCGCATTGGCCGTGCCGCGGGCGAGAGGCGCTCCGAGCGGGGACGAGTCGTCCGCCAGGAGTCTCTTCGCATCCGCGAGCTCGGCCAGGGCGCGTTCCGATTCGCCGCTCCGCGTGATCGCGTCTGCGAGATGGATCCAGGCCTCCACGGCCAGCGCGACATCGCCGACCGAGCGTGCCTCTTCCAGAGCATGTGTGAGGCCCTCCAGACCGGTTGGCAGATCGTCGGTCGCAATTGCCAGCCGTGCCAGCTGAATGTCGCACGTGATCGCCGCGTAGACGTATTCGGAGGCGCGAAGCGTGTCGCGTGCCTCTGTCAAGACCGCCTCGGCCTCCGCATGCGCGCCTCGGCTGATCAGCACCTCGCCGAGGTTCGCGGCGGCGAGTGCCGCCTGGGTGACGTTCCCCACACGCTCGAGTCCGGTGCGCGCGCTCTCGTAGAGCCGCGCGGCCTCGCTCCAACGTCCCTGTGCATAGGCCTTCACGCCGAGATTCATCTCCATCACCGCCGCCGACCTGGCGTCGCCGAGGATCCGGAAGATCTCCAACGCCTTCTCCTCGTACACGGCCTTGTCGGGTTGGCCGATGAAGAGGTAGGCACCCTCGAGAGTCGAGTACGCGCGAGCGAGGGCGAGGCTCGGTCCCAGCGGTTCCGCATTCTCGACGACCTTGCTCGCGACTGCGATCGCGTCGCGCGCGCGTCCTTGCTGCAGTTGAATGGATGCGCGCCGGGCAAGGAGACTATTGGCAGCTTGCTTGGCGTCGAGACTCGTCACTGACTCGATGGGCTTCAGTCCAGCCGTGATCTCGCGGAGCGCAGAGCTGTACTCGCCGAGCCGAAGCAAGGCGAGAGCGCGTTCTTCGTACAACTCGGCCTGCTGCACGGGGTCGTCCTTGAGCAGGGGTGTCGCTCGTCGCATCGCCTCGATGGCTCCTCGGTAGTCGCCCGCCGCGTCGCGCGCCTCGCCAAGGGCGCGCCAGGTCAGCGCGAGCTCGCGCTCCGGGAGCGACGCCATCTTGGAGCCCACCTGGATGGCGCGCTCGTAGAACCGCGTTGCATCGAGGTTGGCGTAGACCTCCCGCGCGAGGTCACCCGCCAGGCGCGAGTACGTCCATGTCTCCTCCCAGCGCTCCGCGTTGAAGTAGTGCAGCGACAGGAGCTCCACCACGTCCTTCGGTCGGCCGATGTGGCGCTTCTCGATGACGTCGGCGACGCGACCGTGCAGCTCGCGGCGCCGCCTGTACGAGAGCCCCTCGTAGGCGGCATCGCGGATGAGCGCATGTCGGAATCGAAAGGCGCCCGGCACGTTCGGGTCGCGCTCGACGAATTCGCCGAGTCGGTCCCAGGCCTCGGCTCCCGCGCCGACCTCCGTGTCGCCTTCGAGAACCTCTGCGACGAGCGACGCCGAGAACGACGCGCCGAGCACCGACGCCCAGCGGAGCAGCGCTCGGTCGCCGGGGGCGAGCTGATCGATTCGGGTCGCGACGAGGGCCTCGACGGTCTCCGGAAGCTCGTCCGCGTCGGCCGCCGCCTCGCCGACGCTCGCGAGGCGCTGGAGGAAGAGCGGATTGCCCGCGCCGCGCTCCATGAGCGCGGCGAGCTCCTCGTCGGTGAGACTCCGGCCACCCGCCGCGGCGAGGGCGAGCGTCTTCGCATCGTCCGCGGGAAGCGGTTCCAGCCTCAGCGTCAAAGCGGGAAGCGGGGGTGTCCCTTCGGCGGCGGCGAAGCCGCCGTCCACCGGTCGCCGCGTCGTGCACGCGAGCCACGGGCGGGTCGGAAGCTGCGTCCCGAGGTAGCGCAGGAGCTCGGCCGATGCATCGTCCATCCAGTGGACGTCGTCGAAGACAAGCAGCGTCGGGGTGTCCAGAAGATGTCCTAGGAGCGTCCCCATCACTCCGTGCAGGCGCGCTCGCCAGAAGGCGGGGTCGAGATCGTTCACCTCCGGGGTCGACTCGACCTCGACGTCGAGGGGGGCGGCGAGGAGCGGCGTCCACGGGACGAGCTCCTCGTCCACAGCCGCGAGACGCTCTGCTAGTACCGCACGGTTGTGACTGCCTCCGCCGTTGAGCTCCACGTCGAGCAGCGAGCGCAGGAACGGCCGGAACGCGTAGTAGGGGGTCGACGTCTCGTACTGCTCGCAGCGAAGTGAGACCTGGCGCATGTCGGCGCAGTTCTCGCGAAGCTCCTGGGCGAGGCGAGACTTGCCGATCCCGGGCTCGCCCACGAGCTCGACAAGCGTGCCGAAGCCCATCCGCACGGGCGCGACCGACGCGCCGAGGACCGCCCGCTCGCGCTCGCGATCGACGAACGGCAGGTCGTCGTGTGCAGCAACGGGCTCCGGTCTCTCGGGCGACGCGAGGAGCTCGCCGAGGACGTACGCCTGAACGGGCTCCGCCTTGCCCTTGAGCGAGAGCGGCTCGAGCTCCGTCGACGCGAACGCCGCCCCGCCGCGCGAGAGCGCTCCTGCCGAGACCCAGATCTCGTCCTCCCCCGCGCGCGCCATGAGCCGCGCCGCGAGTGCTGCCGTGTCGCCGAGGACGGTGTACGTCCGTCTGAAGCTCGCACCGACCTGGCCCGTGAACACGCGACCCTCGCTCACGCCGACGTGAACCGGGAGCGGGAGGCCGGAGTCGACGATCGCACGAACCGTTCGCAGCATCCGCTCCTCGTCGTCGCCGAATGTCTGAGGAGCCCCCGAGACGAGGATGATCCGACCGCCGTCGCGATCGATGTCGCTCTCGAGGAACGTCACCTTGTGCTCGTCGGCGGCCGCCTGCACGGCGCGCACGAGGGCGTCGAGCGCCTCGGCCGCGGCGTCTGGGCCCTCGGTCTCGATGATCTCGTCCGTCCCCGAGAAGCGAATGAACGCGATCGACGCGTGTCGGTGCTCGCCCTCGAGAGGGCCGATCTCGAGAAGCTGGGCGCGCAGGGGTGCCGGCACGGCGATCTCGAGCGGAATGCCGTCTATGCTCGGCAGCGGCTCGACGGTGCCCTGGGCTTCAGGGGCAGCGCGAAGGAGTCGCCCCTCGCCCTTCTCGTCGCCGAGCGCAGCTTCGCCGAGAGCGCCTGCCGTCTCGGCGCTGACCAGGATCTCGCCGGCCTCGGACGTGGCCTCCATCTCGACCGTCTCCGTGGCCGCAGGCCCGGCGATCAGGAGCTCTCGATGGGCCTCGCCGACGAGGAAGAACTGGAATCGTCCAGAGTTCAGACCCGCGTGCATCTTCAGCTGCACGGCGCCGGCGGACGTTCGCGGCCGCCCGATTGCGCGCAGCGTTCGGCGCATCTCGAACGCGGCGCGCGCGGCCCGGGGTGCATGGCCGTCTCCCTCGTACAGCAGCAGCAGCGCGTCCCCGCCGAACTTGAGGAGGCCGCCGCCCTGGGCGTAGGCGACTGCCAGCAGCGCCGCAAAGGTGGCGTTCATCACCTCGGTGACCTCTTCGGCGCCCGCCTTGCCTTGGCTCGAGAGCTTCTCCGACATCGCCGTGAACCCGGAGATGTCGATGAACGCCACGGTGCCGTCGACCTCGCGCCAGAGGTCGTCCGGACGGTCGCGCAACCAGTCGATGGTCAGGCGCGGGACGAAGGAGACGAGCTCGGCGGACGACGTGGAGCCAACGGTCATCGCGTCATTCTCCGTCTCTCGCTGGACTGGTCAAGCATCCCGTCGCTGCGACAGCGTCGGGGCTGCCGGTCGGCGGCGCCCTCACGGAACGTTTACGGCTCCTCAACGCAATCCCCCCAGAAAGGGGACGTCCGATACGTCGTAGTGGACGAATAGGCGAGTGACACCGATCCCCAAGGCGAAGGGCGGCGGCATGTCTGCGGCAGAACTCGAACTAGTCCACGTTTCCGAGCGCGATCGAATCGAGCAGTGGCGCCACGAGGCGCTCGAACGGGCCGGGTACGACCCCGAGGCGGCGATCGTTCTCGCGGCGAGCCACGACATCGACCTGCACGACGCGGTGAGCTTGCTCGATCGCGGCTGCTCCGTCGAGCTCGCTCTCCAGATCCTGCTGTAGCACCGGCGCAGCTTCACTTCACACGCCGCGCCGCGTGTGGGCACAATGCGCGCCGGTGTTGCCGCTTCTGTCCATCCCGTCTCCGAGCTCGAGCACGATCGAGATCGGGCCGCTCTCCATCCACTTCTACGGCCTGACGCTCCTCGTGGCTATCGCCGCGGCGGTCGCGATCACCGGGATTCGCTGGACGAGGCGTGGCGGCGACTGGGATCTCATCTTCCGCGTCGCCGTGTGGGGCGTCGCGTCGGGGATCGTCGGTGCGCGCCTGTATCACGTGATCACGAGCTGGGACGAGCTTCCGGACGAGTGGTGGGGCGCGTTCGCGATCTGGAAGGGCGGCCTCGGTGTCTGGGGCGGAATCGGCATCGGCTGCATCGTGGGGGCGATCGTGGCGCACCGCTCGGGCGCGTCGGTCGCGAGGCTCGCCGACTGCGTTGCGCCCGCGTTGCTCGTCGCACAGGGCATCGGCCGCTTCGGCAACTGGTGGAACCAGGAGCTGTTCGGTAAGCCGACCGACCTCCCGTGGGGGCTCGAGATCGACCCCGAGAACCGCCCGATCGACTACGTCGACCGGGAGACCTTCCACCCGACGTTCCTGTACGAGGCGCTCTGGTGCTTTGCCGCCGCCGGCCTGCTCCTGCTCATCGAGCGGCGCTTCAAGGGCCGCATCCGTCCGGGCAATCTGTTCGCGCTCTACGTGCTCGTCTACAGCGTCGGTCGTCTGTGGGTCGAGACACTGCGAATCGACCCGTCGCACGAGCTCGGCGGCATCCGCCTCAACGTGTTCGTGGCGGCAGCTGCGATCGTCCTCGCGGCGGCCTTCTTCGTCTTCTGGCAGAGGCGCTGGAAGCGCGGCGGGACCGCGACCCCTACGAAGGTCGAGACGATGGCGGTGCCGAAGAGCCGCTAGCGGGACCTCTCACGGCGCGAGCGGTGTAAGAGCCGCAAGCGACCGAAGGAGGATCTCGATGCGTGTCATCGCAGTTGTGGGTGCGCTCGTGTGCGCGCTCGCCGTGCCGACGGTGTCCTCGGCCGGGGGCTGGGCGAGCGTGGGCTTCGAGCCGCTGCCCGACGGAACCGATGCCGGCGGAACGTGGTCGCCGACGATCTTCGTCAAGCAGCACGGGGTCACGCCGCTCGCCGGTCTGCAACCCGTCGTGATGATCGAGGAGACGGGCTCGGGCGACTCGACCCAGGTGCTCGCGACGGCCGGATCCGAGGCGGGCGTCTACCACGCTGACGTCGTGTTCCCGTCGGCGGGCGACTGGAAGGTCACGATCCTGAGCGGGTTCGGCGAATCCCAGGTGACGTATGGACCTGTCGCGATCGGCGCACCCGCAGCGGGGGGCGGCGGCAGCGAGCCGCTGCCGGTGATCGGTCTCGGCGCGCTGGTGCTCGCCGTTCTCGGCGTGTTCGGCGTCGTCGCGCTGCGGCGATCGCGTCGCCTGACCCCGGCGAGCGGCTGAGCCGGACGGGAACCACGGCGGCGGAGGCGGTGTAGAAATGGCCGGTGGAGGACCGGCCGCCGAGCGATTCCGTGCTCGCAGAGCGCGCGAGGCGTGGCGACGAGCACGCGTATGGAGAGCTCGTGCGCGCATACCAGGGAATCGCGTATCGGACGGCATACCTCCTCACGGGCTCGGCCGCAGATGCCGAGGAGGCGACGCAGACCGGCTTCGTCAAGGCCTGGAAAGCACTGCCCCGCTTCCGCGCCGGCGCGGAGTTCCGGCCATGGCTCCTGCGCATCGTCGCCAACGAGGCGCACAACAGGCGGCGGTCGGCGAAGCGCCGCGAGGCGCTCGGGCTCCGCGCGGCCGCCGAGGTGGCCTCCGGAGACGCGGTCCCGTCTCCGGAGGCTCAGGCACTCCGGGAGGAGCAGCGCCATGAGCTGCTGGCCGCCGTGAACCGGCTCGATGAGCGCGACCGCGACGTCCTCGCGTGCCGCTACTTCCTGGAGCTCGGCGAGGAGGAGACCGCTCAGGTGCTCGGGGTTCGCCGCGGGACCGTGAAGTCGCGGACGGCGCGGGCGCTCGACCGACTCCGCGGGGAGCTGGAACGGTGAGCGAGCTCGAGCAGGCTCTCGTCGCGCTCGGCCGCGAGCTCGTGGTGCCCGAGACGCCGGACCTGGCACCGCGCGTGCTCGCAGCCCTCGAGCGTCCGGCACGGCCGTCGAGGATCCGTCTCGTGGTCGTGTTCGCAGCCGTCCTCGTCGCGGTCCTGCTGGCGGCGCTCGCGATCCCGGACGCTCGCTCGGCACTCGCGCGGTTCTTTCACATCGGAGCCGCGCGCATCGAGGTCGTCGACGAGCTGCCCGCCGTCGAGCCGCAGCCTCCGGAGCTCGACCTCGAGCTGGCGCTCGGGGATCGTGTGTCGCTCGCCGAGGCGCGCCAACGTGCCGGGTACGACCTGCTCGAGCTCGAGGAGGAGCCGGATCGTGTCTACCTCGGGCCTCGCAACTCGGTGTGGTTCCTCTACGGGCAGCCGGATGCGGTACGTCTTCTCGTCGCGCAGACGCCCAGGCTGTCCGTCGACGAGGACTTCATCTTCAAGAAGCTCGCCGCGGCCGGAACGACCGTCGAGCAGGTCTCGGTCCGGGGGAAGCCGGCCTACTTCCTGAGCGGGGAGCCGCACGAGGTGTTTCTCGTCGACGAGTACGACCTCCCCGTTCTGGAGACGCTGCGGCTGGCCCGGAACACGCTCCTGTGGGAGGAGGACGGACGCACGCTCCGGCTCGAGGGCGACTTCTCGCGCGACGAGGCAGTCGAGCTCGCCGAGTCCCTGCGCTGATCGGGCGTCCGGCTGCGCGGCTAGCCTCCCGCGCGTGCTGCAGATGCCCGTGCGGGACCTCGAGCTCGAGCTCGACGCGTTCGAAGGACCCTTCGACCTCCTCCTCACGCTCCTCCTCACGGAGGAGCTCGAGCCGTGCGAGATCGACATCGCGGCGATCGTGCTCGCGTTCGTCGAGCGCATGGCCGAGAGGGAGGAGCTCGACCTCGAGGCCTGTGGCGAGTTCCTCGTCCTCGT
>DASTYQ010000128.1:0-9924 GCA_035764775.1 Gaiellaceae bacterium | reverse complement strand
AGGTAGACGACGGTCATTCCGAGGACGACGATCGCCTCCGCGTTCCACGACCACGCGTACGGATCCACGACGCTACGCTAACCCCGCGCGGGCGTGATGTAGCGGTAGCATCCGACCCTTCCAAGGTCGTCGCGCGGGTTCGAGTCCCGCCGCCCGCTTCCATCCTGCGCGAGAGCTAGGCTGTTGTCCGTGACGAAAACGGCCAAACGCACCCAGGCCCGGCAGCTTCGTGCAGAAGGTCGCTCGATGAAGGAGATCGCGCGCCTGGTCGGAGTCTCACTGTCGTCTGTCAGCTATTGGGTGCGGGACGTTCCGCTGACCGCGGAGCAACGCGCTGGGCTGCTGAGGCGGATGTCCGAGAATCAGCGCGCGGCAGCTGCCGCCGGACGAAGTCGCGCGGCACGGGAGATCCGCAGGTCGTATCAGCAGCGAGGCCGACGGTGCGCGAGGCGGCGGCACCCGATGCACGTCGCTGGTTGCATGCTGTACTGGGCCGAAGGATCGAAGGAACGGAACTGCCTGCAGTTCGTCAACTCGGATCCGGCCATGGCGAGGTTCTTCGTGACCTTCCTTCGCGATTACTACGGCGTGCGGGACGAAGCGGTCAGAGTCTCGTGCAACCTCTTTGCGGATCACGTCGAACGCCAGCGCGAGATCGAGCAGTTCTGGCTCGACACACTCGAGCTTCCCGTGTCGTGCCTCCGGAAGTCGACGGTGAACGTCTATTCGAAGTACAGCCAGAAGAAGCGCAAAGGCCGTCTCCCGTACGGCACCGTGCGGGTCGTCGTGCACTCGACGGAGGTCGTCCAGCAGATCTACGGCGCGATCCAGGAGTACGGCGGGTTCGAGCGCCCTGAGTGGCTCGACTAGCGCTCGCAGGAACCGCGCCGAGCACGCCGAACGGCCTCTCGACAGCGCAATCGGGAGGTTCTGGATCATGGAGCAGGCACTCGCCACCCGCCTCGGGGCCGAGGCGGTCGGGACATTCCTCTTCTTCTTCCTCGGCTTCAGCGGCATCGCCGTCGTCGTCGACATCGGAGCCGACGCGATCACGCCGCTCGGCGTCGCGGCGGGCTTCGGGTTCGGCCTCGCGCTCGCGATCACCGCGTTCGGCCACATCTCGGGCGGACACTTCAACCCCGCCGTGAGCGCGGGGCTCGCGATCGCCGGCAGGTTCCCGAGCCGCGACGTGATCCCGTACTGGATCGCCCAGCTCGTGGGCGGCTTCGGCGCGGTGCTCGTGATGGCGATCGTCTACTCGAGCGAAGTCACGGACTCGCTCCAGACGCAGCCGGGCAGCGGCATCGACGACTGGGCGGCGCTCGTGCTCGAGATCGTCGCCACCGGACTCTTCGTCATGGTCATCCTCACGGCGGCGACCGACGAGCGTGCCGCCTGGAAGGGCGTGATGGCTCCGTTCCTCATCGGGCTCTTCATCTTCACGGCAGCGGTGACGGTCGGCCCGGCGTCCGGAGGGTCGTTCAATCCGGCACGGTCGCTCGACCCCGTTCTCTACAACCAGGAATGGGGCGACGTCTGGATCTACATCGTCGGCCCACTTGCCGGCGCCGTGCTCGGTGGCGCGATCTGGACCTACCTCGTCGCCGGCCGCAAGCCCTCGGTCGCGTAGCTCCCGCATCCTGCGCGCAAGGAGGGCGCCTCACGGCGCCCTCCTTGCGTCAGCGCCCGCTCTCGGAGAAGTGCTGGTAGTCCTTGACGCCCGACCAGCGCCCTCCCCAACCCCACCCGATCCGGTCGAAGGCGCGAACGAGCGGGCCGCCCTCGAAGGCCATGCCGGCGCGCCGGCGTGAGCGGTCGAGGTACGCGCGGCTCGCCGGATGCGACGTGCTGCCGCCCGACACGTACGGGTTCTCGATCGGGTTCACGTCGATCGCCCGTCCGTACGCGTGGTTCGACCAGCGCGTCGTCCCGTCCACGTAGCGGCAGTTGAAGGCCGACGTGTTGTCGGCTTCGATCGACCGGAAGTCCGAGCCGCCATAGGCATCGACCAGCTGCACGCGCCGAACCGGGAACCGGGCGGCGTAGAGCTCGCGGAACGCCGCGACGACCTCGCGAGCCACGTCGCGGTGGACGATCAGCCGTCCTGTGTGCGCACGCCCGTCGAAGCTCCAGTGCCGGAGCGTGAGCAACCGCAGATCGCGCAGGGCAACCGGGCAGCCCGCACGCCACGAGACGCCGTTCATCTGCCTCGCGAGCGCCGGATCGATGCGCGCGATCGTCGAGCGAAACGCCGTGCCGCTGGCGAGCACGGCGCTCGCAACGAGGGCGGCGAGGAGCACTGCGACGGCGAGAGCGGCGAGCTTCACCAGTCGGGGTGGGCAGACTTGAACTGCCGGCCTCCCGCTCCCAAAGCGGGCGCTCTACCAGGCTGAGCTACACCCCGAGGAACCGCAGTGTAGGCGGATAGCCTGCTGAGCCCATGGTCGAGGCCCCCACCCTGCTCCCCGAGGGGCGCACCGACGACCGGACTCGCCTCGGCTATGCGATGGTGGCCGCTGCCGCGGCGCTGTTCGCGATCAACGGCAGCGTGATGAAGGTCACGCTCGGCTCGGGGCTCACTCCGGTCGAGCTCGCGCAGATCCGGCACACGTGCGCAGCACTTCTCTTCCTCGCGTTCCTTGTCGTACTCGCTCCGGGGCGGCTGCGGGTCGGACGGCGGGAGCTTCTCTTTCTCGTCGCCTTCGGTCTGGTGTGCATCGCCTTCCAGCAGTGGCTGTACCTCGTCGCGATCGAGAACGTGCCCATCGGGGTCGCGCTCCTCATCGTCTTCACGGCGCCGCTCTTCGTCGCCCTCTTCGCCCGCTTCGTCTACAAGGAGCACGTCCGGCGCCGCATCTGGGTCTCGGTTGCGCTCTGCCTCACCGGGCTCGCGCTCGTCGTGGAGATCTGGGCCGGCGTCGCGTTCAGCACCGTCGGCGTCACGGCAGCGTTCGGAAGCGCGCTCGTTCTGACCGCGTACTACCTGATGGCCGAGCACGAGCGAAAGCAGCGCGACGCCGCGTCTCTGACCTTCTACGGCTTCCTCTTCGCGGCGCTCCTCTGGGCGGTGATACACCCGCTGTGGGACTTCCCGTGGGACGTCCTCGACGACAGCGTCTCGCTGCAGGGGAACCTCTCCGAGTACTCGACGCCGGTCTGGGTGCTCGTCGCGTTCATCGTCCTCGTCGGGACGATGATCACGTTCTCGCTCCTCACGGGATCGCTCCGACACATCTCCGCGACGCGCGCGTCGATCGTTGCGACCCTCGAGCCCGTCGTCGCGACCATCGTCGCCTGGGCGTGGCTCGGCGAGACGTTCGGCGCGACACAGCTCGTCGGCGGCGCCGTGGTCATCGCCGGGATCCTCGTCGCGCAGTCAGCTCGCTAGTGCGCATTACCCTGTAACGATGGTCGAACGCCTTCTCCTCGCCTCGCCGCGCGGCTACTGCGCGGGCGTGGAACGCGCCGTCGAGACGGTCGAGCTCGCGCTCGAGCACTACGGCGCTCCCGTCTACGTGCGGAAGCAGATCGTCCACAACATCCACGTCGTGCGCGACCTCGAGGCACGCGGCGCGATCTTCGTCGAGGAGGAGACCGAGGTGCCCGAGGGCGCCACGGTGGTCTACTCGGCGCACGGGGTCGCGCCTTCGGTGTTCGCGAACTCGGCGAAGCTCGGCCACAACGTCATCGACGCCGTCTGCCCGCTCGTGACGAAAGTCCACGTGCAGGCACGCCGCTACGCGGAGGAGGGCTACACCGTCGTCCTCATCGGCCACGAGGGCCACGAGGAAGTCGTCGGCACGATGGGCGAGGCGCCGGAGGCGACGGTGCTCGTCCAGACGATCGAGGAAGCCGAGGCGCTCGACCTGCCGCGCGACGCGAAGCTCGCCTACGTCACCCAGACGACGCTCTCGGTCGACGAGACGGGTGAGATCATCGCCACGCTGCGCCGCCGCTTTCCCGAGATCCGCGCCCCCCGCAAGGAGGACATCTGCTACGCGACCTCCAACCGGCAGTGGGCGGTGAAGGACATGCTGCCCGAGATCGACCTCCTCCTCGTCATCGGCTCCGCGAACTCGTCGAACTCGAACCGCCTCGTGGAGACGTCGCGGGCGGCGGGCACTCCCGCGCACCTGATCGACGACGAGTCCGAGATCGAGGAAGCGTGGCTCGAGGGCGCCAAAACCGTTGGGATCACGTCGGGCGCTTCGGCGCCGGAGAAGCTCGTGAACCGCGTGTGCGACTGGTTCCGGGCGCGTGGCGTGGCGGAGATCGAGCCTTACCGCATCGTCGAGGAGGACGTCACCTTCCGGCTGCCTGTCGAGCTGAGACGTGAGCTGGAACTCGCTGGGCAGGGTTAGCCGCTGGGCGATCTTGCTCGGCGTCGGGACCGCCATCGGGCTCGGCTTGGGCTACGCGCTGAGTCCTGACTCCGACGGCGGAGCGCCGACTCCGGTACTCGTGACGAAGACGGTGATCCCCGAAGGGACTCCTGCGCCCCCGCCCGATGTCGAAGAGACGCGGGCAGCGCTCCTCGAGGCGGCCGAGGCAGGCGACTACGATGCGCTCACGCCTTACATCTCCGACGGCTTCCGTTACACGTTCGGTGTCGGAAAGCCGGATGGCGCCGTCGAATACTGGCGGGAGCTGGAACGAACGACCGGAGAGAGCCCCCTCGAGGCGCTCGCAGCGATTCTGAAGATGCCGTACGTCCTCTCACGCGGCTATTACGTCTGGCCGTTCGCCTACACGGTCGAGAGCGCGAGCGACCTGACGCCTCAGGAGCGGGAGCTGCTCGCCCCGCTGGGTCCTCTGAGCACGCTCTTCCCGGAGGGCCTCGGCTACCTCGGCTGGCGGGCCGGCATCGGGCCCGACGGCAGGTGGGTGTTCTACGTCGCGGGCGACTGACCGCGTCTGAAGAACACGGTCACCGTCAGCAGCGCAGCGACCGCCGCGCCGGCGAGCCCGAGCATCATGTCGCCCAGCGTGTCGGTGTACGCGGTGTCGTACTCCTCGGAGTTGCGGATGAAGGCGATGTACTCGCCGAGCTCCCACAGGATCGCGGCGATGGCGCCGACCCCCACGACGATGAGGAACATCGCGACGCGCGGAAGCACGAACCGGAGGACGAGCTGACCGATCGCGAGGCACAGCAGCCCCCAGTTGACGAAGTGGTTGAGGTCGTCCCACCAGGTGATCGAGTCGTAGAGGTCGAGCGTGTTCCCCACGACATCGACGAGGAAGGGTGAGACGAGAAGGATGTCGAGCGCGTACGGGTACGGCTTCGGGCGTCCGGCGAGCCACCAGCCGAACGGGACGATGACCGCGGCGAGCGGATAGAAGACGAGCCGCCAGCCGAACGCCTTGCCCTCGAACTGGTCGAGCCCGGAGAAGGCCCCGAAGGCGAGGAGGCCGACGAGCGCAACCTTGAACGCGGCGTCGAGCCAGAACACCCACGAACGACCCACGCGGGGCAGTGTGAACCTCGTGTCAGTCGGAACGTGCCTTCGCGTCGCTGGCGACGGACGAGCGCGCGGAGCTCCTCGAGCAGGCTCGGCCGCGACGTCCGCGGCGCCAGGAAGTCAGCACACGACGCTTGCGTCAAGCCTTGGCGAGCGCGAGTTCCGTCCCGGTCGCCTCGATCGAGACGGCGAGCGTCTCGCGCATGATCCAGTCGCGGTGCTCGAGGAGGTCGACTTCGCCCTCTCCGATCGAGAGCGTGATCCGATCCGTCAGCTCGAGGCCCGACTCCTTGCGCAGCGTGTTCACGGCATGGATGAGGTCGTACACACGCCCTCGCAGGAGCAGGTCGTCGTCGAGGTGGAGATCGAGTGCGACGGTGAGCCCGTCGGCAGCGGCGACCGCCCAGCCGGCCTTCCCTCCACGCTCGATGAGGACTTCCTCGCTCGTGAGGTCGTGGCCGGCGACGCGGATGCCGCCCTCGGGCAGCTCCTCGAAGTCCCCGGACTGCAGCGCCGACCGAACGGCGCCCAGCTCCTCGCCGAGCTTCGGCCCGAGCACGGGCAGGTTGGGCTTGACGCGCAGCTCACTCGCATCCACCTGGCCGAAGGCGACTTCGAGCACGCGAAGCTCGTCCGCGACCTCGTCGGCATGGCTCTCGGCGAGCTGCGCGCCTTCCACGACGAGCGCACGCAGCGGCTGCCGAAGCTTCACGCCCGACGTCGCGCGCGCCTGGCGGCCGAGCTCGACCACCCGCCGGAGCTCGCCGATCTCGGCGAGGAGCGCCGCATCCGGCTCCACCACGTCGGGCCAGCCCGCGAGATGAACCGAGTCGGGCGCCTCCTCGCACGGCGCGGTCAGCGCGCGCCACAGATGATCGGAGAGGAATGGCATGAGCGGCGCGACCATGCGGAGCCCTTCGACGAGTGCGAACCAGAGCGTGCGCAGCGCGACGGGATCGCCGTCCCAGAAGCGTCTGCGCGAGCGGCGGATGTACCAGTTGGACACGTCGTCGATGAACGCTTCGTATGCGCGGACGACGTCGACCGAAAGCCAGCTCTCGTACCCGGCCGTCGCCTCGGCCACGAGGCCACGCGTTCGCTCGACGAGCCAGCGGTCGAGCGGCTCCAGCTCGCCGTCCGGACCCTCGGCGAGGTCAGACCACGTCGGCTCCCACCCTTGCCTATCCGCTTCGATGTTCGCGTAGTCGATGAGGAACTTGCAGGAGTTCCAGAGCGTGAGGAGCTTCCGCTTGATCTCGTGCGCCGGGCCGAACCCGAAGAGGAGATTCTGGCTCGGCGGCTGTGCGCAGTACTGCCAGCGCATAACGTCGGCACCCATGCGCTCGAACGCGTCCTCCGCGTCGATCATGTTCCCCCACGAGCCGTGCATCTCGCGGCCCTGCTCGTCGAGCATCTTCTCGTAGCCGAGGACCTTCCGATACGGCGCGCGGCCGGTCAGCGCGACCGACATGAAGTGCTGCGAATAGAACCAGAGCCGGATCTGCTCGCGCATCTCGGAGACCCAGTCCGCCGGGAACCAGGTCTCCCAGTAGGAGTGGTCGGGAAGATCCGCCATCGTGAGACCCTTCGCCGCTCCGGTCGCATAGCCCTCGACGACGTACTCGGGGTTCTGCCAGCCGAGCGTCGAGAACGGGACGATGCCCGCGTCGAGCCAGACGTCGCCGACCTCTGGGATCCGACGGACGGTGTCGCCGCACTCCTCGCACCTGATCGGCACCTCGTCGACCCAGGGGCGCCGGAGCTCCTCGAGCTGGTCGAGCCCCGAGACCGCGCGTTCCGCGAGCTCGGCCTTCGAGCCGACGACGGTCACATGGCCCGACTCGCACTCGTAGATCGGCAGCGGGAGACCGTAGTAGCGACGGCGCGAGATGTTCCAGTCGCCCATGTTGCGCAGCCAGTCGTCCATGCGCTTCCCCATGTACGCCGGCGTCCACTCGACGGTCGCGTTCGCGTCGAGCAGCTGCTGGCGCAAGTCGTCGACCGCGATCAACCAGTCGTCGGTGACGCGCCAGATGAGCGGCGTGTCGCAGCGCCAGCAGTGGGGATAGCGATGCTCGTACGTGCCGGCCTGGAGCAGGAACCCCGTCTCCGCGAGCCGACCGACGATCTGGTCAGCCGCCTCGGTCGTCGAGAGCCCGTGCAGCCAGCCGTAGGTGTCGTAGAAGCGGCCGGCCTCGTCGACGGGCGACAGCACGGGAAGCTCGTGGACACGGCCGAGCTCGAAGTCCTCCTGTCCGGCCCCGGGAGCGATGTGGACGATGCCCGTGCCCTCCTCGAGCGAGACCTCGTCCCACGGGATCACGCGGTGCTCGACGTCCGCCGCCGGACCGAGGTCGTCGAACGGCCCACGGTAGGGCCGGCCGACGAGCTCCGATCCGGGTACTTTCAGGTCGAACGACTCGTCCGGGTAGCGGGCGACCGCGACCCACTCGCCGTTGTCGCGCCTTCCGTACTCGGCGTCGGCCTTGACCGCGGCGGCGACGTTCGCGGGCAGCGTCCACGGCGTCGTCGTCCAGATCACGAGGGACTCGCCCGGGGCGTCGAGCAGCGGGAAGCGGATGAAGAGCGAAGGGTCGCTCCGCTCCTGATAGACGCCGCTTTGGGTCAGCTCGTGCTGGGAGATCGACGTGCCGCAGCGCGGACACCACTCCGTCGAGCGGTGGCCCTTGTAGAGCATCCCTCGCTCCCACATCTGCTTGAGGAAACCCCAGATGTACTCGATGTTCGTGTCAGAGAACGTGAAGTAGTCGTTCCCCCAGTCCATCCACTGGCCGAGCCGCTTCGACCCGCGTGTTAACTCGGTCGCCGACCAGATCACCTTCTCCCGACAGCGCCGTGCGAACTCGGCGAGCCCGAACGCCTCGATGTCGCGCTTCGAGTTGAGCCCGAGCTCGCGCTCGACGCCCACCTCGATCCAGAGACCCTGGCAGTCGAAGCCGTTCTGGTAGCGCTGGTCGTAGCCGCGCAGTGCCTTGTAGCGCTGGAAGACGTCCTTGAGCGTTCGCCCCCAGGCGGTGTGGACGGCCAGGGTCTTGTTCGCGGTGACGGGGCCGTCCACGAAGCTGAACGTCGGGCCGCCGCGATTCCGCTCGCGGAGCCGCTCGAACGTCGCCTCGCGCTCCCAGGTCTCGAGAATCGCGAGCTCGAGCGCGTTGTGATCGGGCTTGTCCGGAAGCGGTGTGAAGATCTGCGGCACGCGCTGTCAGTCTAGGGAAGGGTTTCGGCGGTTTCGGCGTTGAAAGGCCTGGCAAACATGCAAATGACACGTATGAAAGGATCGAATGAGTCTCATGGCACTTAACGTCACGGAAGCCACCTTCGAGCAGGAAGTCCTGAAGTCCGAGACCCCCGTCATCGTCGACTTCTGGGCCGAATGGTGCGGTCCGTGCCACGCCGTTGCGCCGGTGCTCGAGAAGATCGCGGAAGAGCGGAAGGACGAGGTCAAGCTCGTGAAGGTGAACATCGACGAGGAGCAGGGCCTGTCCATGAAGTACGGGGTCATGTCGATCCCGACGATGATCCTCTTCCGGGACGGCGAGCCGGCCGCAGCCGCAATCGGCGCCCAGCCGAAGTCGATGCTCGAGAAGTCGCTCGGGTTTGCCGCCTGAGGTTCCGACGTCACTTCACTTCGGGGAGTAACCTGATAGGAAGCGATTTGCAGCAGGTCTTGTTCGAGGCTTAGCTTCCCCCTCCCCCTCCCCTAACCGAAGGGCCGGCGTTCGCGTCGGCCCTCGGTCTTTGCGCAGATCGGAAACGCCTAGCGGCGTATCCGATCGCGAGAGTCAAAGACGCTCGCTTCGCAGTTCACGTCGCCGCCACAGTGCTAGGAGCCGGTCACCTTTGTGCAGATCGGAAACGCCTAGCGCGTATCCGATCGCGAGAGTCAAAGACGCTCGCTTCGCAGTTCACTTGGCGCCACAGTCCGATGAGCCGGTCATGGCTCCTTCCGCGCTCGCGCTGCCCACTGGCGAAGCGCCGACCGCATCCAGCGGAACGCGAGCTCGTCGTCCGCGGGCAACGCGTCGGGCGCGAACCACGCGAGCTCGGTGACGTCGTCCGCCGGCTCGGGCTCGCCGCCCACGATCCGTGCCTCGAACACGAGGTTCAGCGCGACCGGCGCCTCGTCGCCGTCACCGTAGGTGTCGCTGAACGCGCCGAGGAAGTCGCCGGCCTCCACCTCGAGCCCTGTCTCCTCGAGCACCTCGCGCCGAAGGCCGTCCAGTGCATCCTCGTCCTCCTCGAGGAACCCGCCGATCGTGTCCCACATCCCGGCGTCGGGCGCGAAGGCGCGGCGCCCGAGGAGCAGTCGGCCCTCGGTCTTTGCGCAGATCGGAAACGCCTAGCGGCGTTTCCGATCGCGAGAGTCAAAGACGCTCGTTGTGCGGTCCAACTCGCGGACACAGTCCTACAGCGGTCACGGCCCCGTTCGCGCCCGCGTTGC
>DASTYQ010000127.1:0-4827 GCA_035764775.1 Gaiellaceae bacterium | reverse complement strand
TCGCTGACGACCCCTTGCTCGCGGAGTGCCTTCTGCACCTTCTTGAGATCCGCCTCGGTCGCGGGCGGGCGCAGCTGCTCCTCGGCACGCGAGATCGGGAGCGTGACGGAGAGCTCGTTGCCGAGCTGGAGGACCACGACTTCCTCCTCCTGACCGAGGATGACGCGCTTCTCGCGCGCAATGACACGGCCCACGCCGTGCGGCGGGTACGCGACGACGGTACCGACCTTCAAGTCCACCCTGCCAGCCTACCGCGCACGAGCGGTGCGACGGGGCCGGCGAGCCTCAGTGCTCGAGGCCGACGACGAGCTCGCGCTCGCCGCCGCGCCACGTCAGCGACAGGGAGCCGAGGCGCTTGAGGAGGGCCAGCACCCTCGGGTTGTCGCCACAGACGGTCGCGACGAGCTCGGTGATCCCGGCCGCCCGCGCGTCCGCGGCGAGCTCACCTGCGAGGATCGAGCCGATGCCACGGCTCTGATGCGTGTCCGAGATCGCGAAGGCGATCTCGGCCGACGTGCCGCTTCGCACGAGCCGGGCGATCCCGACCGGCTCCGGGTCGCCGTCGAGATAGCCGACGAGGACGTGGTGCGTGTGGTCGACGCGAGCGAGATTCGCGAGCTCGAGCTCGGAGAGTCGCGGCTTCGCGCCGCAGAAGCGGCGCTCGCGGGAGCGGTCTCCGAGTCGCTCGAAGAGCGCCGACACGGTCGCCGTGTCGCCGTTCCGGAGTGGGCGGATGGTCAGGCCGTTGACGAAGCGGGTGTGCATATGACGATGGTGAACGTCGGGCATGGCCTGGGACTTCCCCGCTGCGGGCCATCTTGCAGAGATGGCCCGAGCAGGCCATTACACTGACGGGCCATGGAGCAGAACATCCGGTTCTGCGCGCTCGACGGCCGTCGCATCGCGTATGCGACTGCCGGAGAGGGGCCGCTCCTGCTCTTCGCCGCCCGCTGGGTCTCACACCTCGAGGAGGAGTGGGACGACCCGCAGGCGCGTCTCTTCTTCGAGGAGCTCGCAAGGTCATACCGCGTCGTCCGCTACGACCGTCTCGGAGCCGGACTCTCGGATCGCGATCTCCCCGCGCCTCCGACGACCGAGTCCGAGATGCGGGCACTGGGCACCGTGCTCGACGCCTGCGGCGAGCACTCGGCGACGATCTTCTCGTGCTCGTGTGCGGGGCTCGCCACGGTGCGCTTTGCGAGCGCCGCGCCGGACCGCGTCGACAAGCTCGTGTTCTTCGGCGGCTACGTCTCGCGACGCGACGTCCCCGACGTGACCCGCGGCTCGCTCGTCGAGTTCACGCGCCTGAACTGGGCCTTGGCGGCACAGATGTTCTCCGGCCTTCTCGTCCCGCACGCGAGCGGTGAGGAGATCGCGGCCGTGGGGCGCCACCTCAGGCGCGCGGCAGGCGCCGACGCGGCGGCGGCGTTCCTCGAGCTCGAGCTCACCGCCGATGCCCGGCCCTACCTCCCGAGTGTCTCGATGCCGTCGCTCGTGCTCCACCGGCGTGGCGACCGCACAGTGCCGATCGGCCACGGGCGGGAGCTCGCGTCGATGCTCCCCAACGCACGCTTCGTCGCGCTCAACGGCGACGCGCACCTGCCGTGGGCCGACGACCAGCGCGACCTCCAGCGCGCGCTCGCCGGCTTCCTCGACGACGCTCCGGTCCCGGAAACGAACGGCGCGTCGCCGCTCAGCGGACGCGAGGCCGAGGTGCTGCGTCTCGTCGCCGCCGGCCTGTCCAACCGCGAGATCGCCTCGACGCTCGTTCTCTCCGAGCACACGGTGCACCGGCACGTCGCGAACATCCTGCGCAAGCTCACGCAGTCCTCGCGCGCCGCGGCGGCCGCGCAGGCGACGCGGCTGGGCTACATCTAGGAGCGCGCGCCGGGCAGCGGGGCGAAGAGGTCGACCGGGACCCCGTCGGGATCGCGGAGTTGCGCGTAGCGCTGGCCCCAAAAGGCATCCCACGGCTCCTTCTCCGCCTCGAAACCTGCTTCGCGCACGCGCTCGTACAGCTCGTCGACCTCGTCCGGGCTCGAGCATTCGAACGCGAGCGCGAGCTGGTTTCCGGTCGCACGAGTCCAGTCGGGGCGGAAGCTCTCGATGACCGACTCCTCGTCGAGCATCAGCCGTGTCCCGCTCGGGAGTGTCGCCTCGACGTGCCCCTCGCCGTCCTCGGGGAAGTCGACGCCCAGGAGGCGATAGAAAGCGACCGAGCGCCCGAGGTCGGACGAGACGATGCCGATCGCATTCAGCTCGGGCACGCAGACACCCTAGTTCCTACGCGGCGCGTGCGGCCGCCGTCGAGGATCGAGGAGGTCCAGCACCGCGGCCCGACGACGTGATGGCTGCGGGAGATGAGCTCGGGCACGAGACGCCTCCCGATCGCCCCGGTCGCCCCTGCGACGAGTACGCGCATGGCCGCTCCTCGCGACTGGCTGACAGGTGTGACCGCTGACTCCCCGGCCTCCGCGGGCGGTAAAAGGCTGGATCGGCGCGTTATGCTCGTCGTGCCAGGGGGTATCGACTAGCGCGAGCGAGCGGGGGTGACAGGCATGAAGAGGCTTGCGGAGATCCTCGAGGCGAAGGGCGGCGAGGTGCTCGAGATCGACGCCGACGCGTCGGTGCTCGACGCCGTGCGGATGATGGTCGAGATGAACGTCGGGTCGCTGCTCGTGACCGAAGGGGGCGAGATCACCGGGATCGTCACCGAGCGCGACTACCTTCGTCGCGTGACGCTCGAGGGTCGCACCGAGGACGAGCCGGTCCGCGAGATCATGTCGACGCCGATCGTCGTGGCGACAGGGGACACGACCGTCGACGAGTGCATGGCGCTGATGACGGACCGACGGATCCGGCACGTCCCGATCGTCGAGGACGAGAGGGTCGTCGGGCTCGTCTCGATCGGCGATCTCGTCAAGTTCAAGTCGGAGGAGCAGACCTTCGAGATCCAGTTCCTGACGAACTACATCACCTCGAGCTGAGCGGAACCGCGTGGCTCGCGTCGCGGTCTTCCTTCGAGGAGTGAATCTCGTCTCGCGCAACCGCGTCTCGATGCCGGTGCTCCGCGAGGCGCTCGAGGAGGCCGGGTTCGAGGACGTGACGACCTACGTCCAGAGCGGCAACGTCGTGCTGACGACGACGAGGCCGGCGAAGGCGCTACCCGGCGCGGTGGCGGCGGTCGTGAAGGAACGCTTCGGCATCGACATCGGTGTGGTCGTCCGAACCCGTACGGAGCTCGCGAAGGTCCTCGAGCGCAACCCGCTTGCCGAAGTTGCGAAGGACCCGAAGCGCTACCAGGTGACCTTCCTCGACGGCGCTCCTGATCCGGCCGCCGTCGACAGGCTCGAGGCGGCCGCCGCGGGAGGGGAGACCGTCGTGCACGTCGGGCGAGAGCTCTACTCGTGGCACCCGGACGGCATGGGCCGCTCGAAGCTCGGTCGGCTCCTCTCCGACAAGGGCATCGGCGTCACCGCGACGTCGCGGAACTGGGCGACGGTGACGGCAGTCCTGACGCTCGTGGACGAGTCGTAACGCGATCGTTCAGTCGGTGTCGACGCGGCGCCACACGTGACCGCGCTCCCACGAGGACTGCTCGAGCTCGCTCGGGGTGGGCGTCGCGAAGCTGAGGTTCTCGACCAGGCTCTCGATCGAGCTGAGCGACGTTGCCCGCGTCTCGCGGATCTCCCGCTCATGGTGCGCGACCAGCGCGCCGGTCACGGCCTCGACCACCTGGGACGACGAGAACGGTCTCGGCACCTCGATGATCGGGATGTGTCGTTCCTCGAGGATGCGTTCGGACGTCTCGCCGCGCGCGCGTACGACGACGAGGTCCGGCCGGTGCTCACGGGCGAGCTCGACGGCCTCTGCATCGTCGCCGGTCTGCGCGACCACGTCGAAGCCCGCCTCTTCGAGCGCGAACCGGAGGTCCGCCCGAACGATCGGGTCGTTCTCCAGCGTGAGCACGGATGGAGCTGCAGCCTGCACTGGTTCTCCTCCTTCGGTATCGGGTGCGACGAACGAAAAGGCCACGGGCGACTCGCCCGCGGCCTCGAAGCCGTGCCGGGCGCAGTTCCTCCGACCGGCACGGCCAGGGTAGCGGACGCCTTCCGCTTCGGAGCGCGTTCACCGGATCGGCACCAGGCGTACTCCGCCTGGTCGCTCGGCTCAAGCCATGTTCGCGTGGCTGGCCGTCCCGGCTATTCGACGACACGACATCCGCAAGGCAGTCCGAGTGACGGCCGAGCGGATGCTGTGAGCCCGTCCCGCCGAATGCGACTCGGCCGCGCTACGCGACCGTGCCGCCGTTAGTGTGAGCGACGACCTCGCCGCTCGTGATCTTGGGCGGGTTCGGGATCATCGTCTCGAGCTTCTCGTCACGGATCCAGGCCTCGACGACCTTCGAGGACTCGCTGCCTTGCTCGGCCGTCTCGAAGAGCCTGAGCGAGCTGAAGACGCCGTTCTCGGCCACGATCAGGTAGTAGCCGGTGAGCGTGCGGAGCTTGGGGACGAGCGTCTCGTTGACCTTGCTCGTGAGCTCCGTCGTGCGCTCTTGGTCAACACCTTCGTAGCGGCGGATGGTGGCAAACATGTGCTGCCCCTTCGGTTCTTTAACCTGCCACTACTCGGAGTGAGTGCAGCGGCGGAAGGAGGGAGCTGTGTCCGAGCGAGGCTACCACCCCTCCCGAAACTCGGCGTGCAGCGGCGCCGCCACGACCTCGGCGACGCCCGTGCGGGGACTCTCAGCGGACGGATACGCCGGGCGGGCGGATGTCGGTTCCCTCGCGGTCACGGACGTAGTGACCGCCGTGCGTTCCGCGGACG
>DASTYQ010000126.1:0-33166 GCA_035764775.1 Gaiellaceae bacterium | reverse complement strand
GGTCGACGGATCGCGATCGCCGGGCACCGAGGGAACCCGGTCTTCAGCGGATCGGGCGTCTACGTGATGAACGCAAGCGGCGAGCACTTGCGACGGCTTACGAGCGTACGCTCATTCGGACTACTTAGCAGACGAGTGGATGCCTCCTGGCAGCCTCACCGCCGGTCTTGACCTAGCCGACCGAGCACCATCGCGGGAGTCAACGGTCACACGGGCGCGACGAGCGGCCAGTTCAGCCCGCCGGCCCCAAGCTCCCGCTCCTCGATCCGTTGTACTAACGCGTTAGAGCAGTTCTCGCACTGCTCGGTGAGACCGACTCCTGCACGCGTTCGACGGCGTCTGCGGCGAAATCTCTCGCTTGGTCGATCACTCCGTCGGGCGCTGTCGAGCCGAACACGGTGTACGTCATTGCTCCACTCTGTAAGACCTCATCGACGACAAGCCACTCGCCTGGAAAGCGACCGGGCAACCTCACGCCAGGTTCGGGTACTTCTGGTACCCAGCGGATCTCCGACGAGTCTGAGGTGATCAACACGAGACAGACGTTCGGGAGGTGAGACACGGCCTATGTGTTCGATCCGGCCGAGCCTTGACCTGCCCACGCCGCCGGAAGAGAACCCCGGGTTCCGTCGCGGTCGCCCTCCTGAACGACGCCGAAGCGGTGGGCACCCGGGTGTGCACGGGTTCCCGCAAACCCTGTATTCATGCGCAGGTTCGAATCCTGCCGGGCGCATTCTGGCCCACCCTGCTTTGCGGTAGGTAAAAGAGTGGTGACGATGCCAGAGGCCTCCGCCATCGCCTACGACTGTCCCGGCTGCGGCAAGGCGGTCGAACCCGGCGAGGACTACGTCGTCGCGCGCGAGTATCAGTCAGCGCCTGACTTCAGGCTGCACCTGAAGGAGCATGAGGAGACGGCCAGGGCGATACGGAGATTCCACGTCGAACACTTCCGTGGTCGCATGGGCGACTACGTCTACGAACTGGTTCGCGAAGACGCGTCGCGGTAGTCGCGGCGTCGTTCTCTTCGCGCCACAGTCATACGAGGTCCGCTGCCGCGGGGACAGCTAGTCGCGGTCGCCCGACGCGGTGCGACGCGGCACGAGGCCGGCGACCGCGTAGAGGAGCAGATAGCCGACCGCGAGCGAGACGGTGAGTGCCGCGACGAGCGCGATCCCGCGCATCGCGCTTGCCGGGTCGAGCAGGTTGTCGCCCAGTACCCGCAGGATCGCGTCGGGCTGCGCGACCGCGTCCCAGCTGTTGAAGCGGGCGATCCGCCCCAGAGCGATCCCGAGGCCGCAGAGTCCGAAGACCGGTATCAGCACGAGCCAGCTCCAGACGGCGCCCCACGAACGCGCGACAACGGCCTGAACGAGCAGCAGCGAAGCCAACCCGAGCATCACGCCCGTCGCGGCGAACGCTGCGACGAGCGAGGCGTCGAACCAGATCGGAGCGCCGCCGATGACGCCGACGTGCAGGAAGTCGGTGACGATGTACGGCGCGTTCGGCAGGAACAGGAGCCAGCCGGCCGCGAGCAGGAACTGCCACCCGCGCGGAACGCCGCGACGCTGGGCGTCGTAAAGAGCCAGCGCGAGCAGGAACGGGATCCACGCGAGGACGAGGTTCCAGACGAGGAAGCGATAGCTGCTCGACTCCGTCTCGACCGCGCGGGCGAGGAGCAACGCGCCGCAGAGGCCCGACGCGAGCACGAACGCGAAGATCGTCGTGACGCGGCGGTCGCTCGGGCTGGGCATCGGCGACAATCGTAGCCAGCCTGGCATCGCGCTCCGTCATTCCGTACGGCTCTCACCCGAGCCAGCTCGGGGAGCTCTTCGTCCCGTCCGGAGCAGGCCCGTTCCCGGTAGCGGTCGTCGTCCACGGCGGGTACTGGAAGGCGCAGTACGACCGGTCGCTGATGACCGATCTCTGCATCGACCTCGCGGCATACGGCCTCGCCGCCTGGAACGTCGAGTACCGGCGCGTCGGAGGCGGGGGCGGCTGGCCGGACACGTTCCACGACCTCGCGGCCTGCGTCGACCTCCTCGCAGAGATCGAGGCGCCGCTCGATCTGTCGAACGTTGTCTCCGTGGGGCACTCGGCCGGCGGCCAGCTCGCGCTCTGGGCGGCGGCACGTTCGACCTTGCCCCCCGAAGCCCCGGGTTCCGCCCCGCGCGTGCGGATCACTGCCGCGGTCTCGCAGGCAGGCGTCCTCGACCTCGCTCTCGCCGCGACCCTCACGCCCTCGTCGACGCCGACCCGCGCGCTCCTGGGCGATCCCGTGAAGAACTACGAGCGCTACGTCCTCGCGTCTCCTCGCGAACGCCTTCCGCTCGGTATCCCCCAACTCGTGCTCCACGGCGACCGCGACGACACGGTGTCGATGCGCATCCCCACGAGCTACGCCGCGGCCGCGCGCTCCGCCGGCGATCCGTGCGAGCTCCTCGTTCTCACGCACACGGGCCACTTCGAGCACATCGACCCCGGGACGGAGGCGTGGCACGTCGCGCGGGAGTGGCTGCTCGCTCAGTCGAGCGCAGCGCGGAGCTGAGCGACGAAGCGCCCGAGCGCGGCAGGGCCCTCCTCCGCGGCGAGCACCGCTGCCGAGCCGACGACGACGCCGTCGGCGAGTTCCGCGGCCGCGGCCGCCTGCTCAGGCGTAGAGATCCCGAACCCGGCGTACAGCGGCGTGTCGGTCACCGCTCGCGTCCGCTCGACGAGCGGCGCGAGCGCCGGTGAGAGCTCCGCACGAGCTCCGGTCGTCCCCGCGACGGTCACGAGGTAGAGCCAGCCGTCCGTCGCCTCGGCGGCGAGCGCGATGCGCTCCTCGGTCGACGTCGGGGCAACCAGCTGGATCCGCCGGAGCTCGGGGTGACCGTCGATCGGGAGGTCGGCGACGATGAGCGAGGCGGCGCCGTGCGCTCGCGCCTCTGTCGCGAAGCGCTCCCATCCGAACGCCTCCAGCAGCGACGAGTACGTCATCGGGACCAGCGGAACCGAGACGCGCTCTCGAGCGTCGCTCAGGCAGCGCAGGCACTCGGCCGTCCGCATCCCCTCGGCGAGCGCCTGCTCGGCCGCGCGGCGGATGACCGGACCGTCCGCAAGCGGATCCGAAAAGGGGAAGCCGATCTCGACGAGATCGGCGCCCCCGGCTTCGGCCGCTTCCGCGAGTTCCGGCGTCGAGTGACCGGCCATGAGGTAGACGACCAGGGTCTTCAGTGCTCGAGCACCTCGGCCAGGTCCTTGTCGCCCCGTCCCGAGAGGCCGACGAGGACGAGCTCCGCATCGAGGTCGAGCGCTCGCGCGAGCGCGTGCGCAGGCTCGAGCGCCGGGAGGATCCCCTCGGTCTCGGCGAGGCGGTGGAATGCAGTGAGCGCCTCCTCGTCAGTCGCAGTGACGTACTCGGCGCGACCGGAGTCGCGGAGCGCCGCGTGCTCGGGGCCGACGCCGGGGTAGTCGAGGCCCGCGGAGATCGAGTGCGCGTCGAGGACTTGGCCGTCCTCGTCGGCGAGCACGGATGAACGGGCGCCGTGCAGCACCGCCGCCCGCCCGGACCCGAGGCTCGCCGCTCCCGCCGCCTCGACGCCGACGAGCCTCACCTCGGGGTCGTCGAGGAAGCCGGCGAAGAGGCCGATCGCGTTCGAGCCGCCTCCGACGCAGGCGACGACTGCGTCCGGCAGACGGTCGTACTCCTCGAGCATCTGCGCGCGGGCCTCCCGGCCTATCACGGCTTGCAACTCTCTCACTATGCTCGGGTACGGGGCAGGGCCGACACAGGAGCCGATGAGGTAGTACGTGGTCTCGACGTTCGCGATCCAGTCGCGGATCGCCTCACTCGTCGCCTCCTTCAGCGTCTTCGTGCCGAACTCGACTGCGCGGACCTCGGCACCGAGCAAGCGCATGCGCTCGACGTTCGGATGCTGACGCCGCATGTCCTCGGCGCCCATGTACACGACGCATTCGAGCCCGAAGCGGGCGCACACCGTGGCCGTCGCAACGCCGTGCTGCCCCGCGCCGGTCTCGGCGACGATCCGGTGCTTGCCGAGACGCGAGGCGAGCAGGATCTGGCCGAGCGCGTTGTTGATCTTGTGTGCGCCGGTGTGGTTCAGGTCCTCGCGCTTGAGGACGACGCGCCGGCCCGGCGGTGCGAACCGTGTCGTCTCGTACAGCGGCGATGGCCGGCCGACGTACCGCGCGCCCAGCGCGTCGAGCTCCGTGCGAAAGGACGGATCGGAGCACGCGGCCTCCCAGCCGCGCTCGAGCTCGTCGAGCGCCGGAATGAGGGTCTCCGGGACGTAGCGTCCGCCGTAGGCGCCGTACGTCGTCGACGTCATCGTGCCGCCTCGACGTAGGCTCGCACGAGCTCGTGATCCTTGACTCCGGGCGACACCTCGAGGCTCGAGCTCGCGTCGACGGCCCAGGGCCGGACGGCGTCGATCGCGTCGCGAACGTTGTCGGGACCGAGCCCGCCCGCGAGCATCACGCGTCCCTCGGTCGCGCGTGCGCGCTCGAGATGCGTCGGATCCGCCTCCTGCCAAGGGAGATCGACGACGCGCGCGACCTCCTCGCCCTCGCGCAGGAGGACGGCGTCGCGCCCCCGCACCTTTCCCTGCTCCTGCGCGTACAGCTGCACGAGGTCGGCGCCGTCGCCCTCCGGCGCCCCGACGACGACCGCGACCGAGAGGACCGAGTCGGGTACCGACAGCACCCCAGGAGCGCGCCGTGGGCTCGCGTCCGCCAGCACGAATCCGGCCATGTCCGCTCCGGCGTCGACCGCCGCAGCGACGTCCTCCTCGCGCGTGAGCCCGCAGACCTTCACGAGCGGACGCGAAAGCACCTCGGCGAGCTTGGCCGCGGGGTCGGCCGCACGCATCAGCGTCGAGCCGACGAGGATCGCATCGGCGCCCGCGAGCTCTGCCGCCGCGCCCTGCGCACGTGACTCGATCCCACTCTCGGCGATGACGAGGCGATCGCGCGGCGCCGTCGCGACGAGCCGCAGCTGTTCCGGGCGGTCGATCTCGAACGTCACGAGGTCGCGCGCATTGACCCCGACGACGGGCGCATCCAGCGCAACCGCGCGCTCGAGCTCGGCAGCGTCGTGCGCTTCGACGAGCGTCTCGAGCCCGAGGTCGGACGCCGCCCGCATGAGCGCGGCCACGTCGGCGTCGCCGAGGTCCCGGAGGAGCAGCAGAGCGGCATCCGCACCGAACTCACGCGCCGTGCGCAGGTCGTCCTCGCGCGTGAAGAAGCCCTTTGCAAGCAGCGGCACCGACGCGGCGGAGCGGGCCGCGCGGAGGTCGTCCCACGTCCCACCGAACCGCTCGTCGACGAGGATCGACACGGCGGCCGCCCCGGCCCGCTCGTACGCCGCGGCAATCGTCGCCGGATCGGCGTCGGGCCGCAGATCGCCGGCCGACGGCGAGCGGCGCTTGACCTCGGCGATCGCCGTCAGCCCGGGTCGAGCCAGCGCCTCTGCAAAGCGTCCCATCAAGGGGATTGTCGCGAGAACTCCACCAGCGCAGCGAGACGTTCTGACGCGGCGCCTCCGTCGATGGCCGCTCGCGCGAGCGCCAGCCCCTCGGCGAGGTCGTGCGCGTGGCCGGCGGCAGCGATCGCGCCGGCCGCGTTCAACACGACTGCGTCTCGTTTCGCGCCAGGCGCGCCACCGAGCACGTCCCGGGCAGCCTGGGCGTTGTCGGCCGGGGTGCCTCCCGCGAGCGCAGCGGGATCGCAGCGCTCGAGCCCGAGCTCGACGGGATCGACGACCCGCTCGTGCACGTCGCCGTCGACGACCTCGAACACGAGAGTCGGCCCGGCCGGCGAGAGCTCGTCGACGCCGAACGCACCGTGGACGACGAACGCACGACGCGAATCGAGCACGGCCAGCGCCTCGGCAACGGTGCGCGCGACGTCCGCGGAATAGACGCCGAACACGCCGGCCCGCGCGCCGGCCGGGTTCGTCAGCGGCCCGAGCACGTTGAAGATGGTTCGTGTCCCGAGCTCGCGACGCACCGGCGCAGCGTGCTTCATCGCGGGGTGGTGCAGCGGCGCGAACATGAAGCCGAACCCGAGCGTGTCGATCGACTCGGCGATGCGATCCGGTGACAGCTCGAGGCGGAAGCCGAGCGCCTCGAGCACATCCGCGGATCCCGAGACCGAGCTGACCGCGCGGTTGCCGTGCTTCGCGACCGCCGCGCCCGCGGACGCCGCCACGATCGCGGCCGTGGTGGAGATGTTGAACGTGCGCGCTCCGTCACCACCCGTGCCGACGACGTCCACGACGTCGGTTCGCGTGGGATGCACCGGCAGCACGTGCGCGCGCATCGCCTCCGCACAGCCGGCGATCTCGTCGGCCGTCTCCCCCTTCGCCCGCAGCGCGACGAGAAACCCGCCGATCTGCGCGGGCGTCGCCTCCCCGCCCATGATCTCGCCCATCACCTCGCGCGCGTCGTCTCGCCCCAGATCATGCCCGTCGAGGAGCGTGTGGATGGCGGCCTGGATCACCGCGCGAGGGTATCCCGGAAGGCGTCGACGAGCCGTTCGAGATCCGCTTCGTCGTTGTACGGGCCGATCGAGACACGCGCGAGGGTCGTGTCCTCCCAGTCGTACACCGGCAGCTCGACCCTGTGGACATCGTAGAGCCGGCTCTGCAGCGCGACCGGATGCTGTTTCTTCACGGTGAACGCCCGCATGAGCGGTGCTCGGTCTCCGCGGAGGGGTCGCAGGCCGAGCTGACCGAGACGGCGCTCGGCCTCGTCGGCGAGCGCGACTGCCGCCTCCCGATCGAATGCGCCGTGGGCGGCGATCGCGGCCGGAACAGCGAGGTATGCCGCAGGATCGCGAGTCCCCTGCCATCCGTGACGCTCGCCGAATCCCGCATCCTCGTGGTAGCCCCAGCTCACGACGAGGGGCTCGATCCACTCCTGGTGCTCCGGGCGCGCCCAGAGGAAGCCCGACCCCTTCGGCGCGCACAGCCACTTGTGGCAGTTCCCCGCGTACACGTCGGCGCCGATCGACTCGATGTCGAGCGGGACGTGGCCCGGCACGTGTGCGCCGTCGACGATCGAAAGGACCCCCGCCTTCCGGGCGGCGGCGCAGACCTCCTCGATGGGGAGCACGAGCGCCGTCGGTGACGTGATGTGGGAGATCACGATCGCCCGCGTCCGGATCGAGATGTGGTCGATCACCTCGTCGGGCTCGACAAGGACGACGTTCGCGCGGATGAAGCCGAGCGTTCGGAGGATCGCGCCGTACTCGTGCTTCGTCGTGAGAATCTCCTCCTCCGGACGGATCCGCAGCGAACGGATGACCGCATTGAGCGCCGAGGTCGCGTTCGGGGAGAAGACGAGGTCGCCTGCGGCGGCGCCGACGAACGCCGCGAGTGCCGTTCGCGCATTCCACATCGCCTTCTCGAACCCGCGCACGAAGAAGTACGTCGGGTCGCTCTCGAGCTCGCGCTGGAGCCGCTGGTACTCCTCGAAGACCTCCACGGAACAGGCGCCGTAGCCGCCGTGGTTGAAGTAGGCGACCTGAGGGTCGAGCAGGAACCCCTCGCGCATCGCGGCAGTGTCACACGGCGCGACGGGAACGGGTGTCTGGCTGGTCGGGGAGGGCTACAGGGCTACAATCCGAACATGGCGCTGACGAAGGACGACCCGCTGAGTACCCATGCCGAGCCTTCCTCGCATCCGTCGTTCACGCGCCCGTGGCGGCCTGCCCGCCGTCGCTCCGGCGCCGGTCGTCCACGAGCTCACCGCTAGCGGACTGACCTGGGTCAACGTCGTCTCGCCCGATGTCGAGACGGCGCAGGAGCTCGCCGAGCGCTTCGGCTGGCACCCCCTCGACGTCGAGGACATCGTCTCGAAGCGTCAGCGGCCGAAGGTCGACGACTACGAGGACGACGGCTACCTCTTCACCGTCCTCCACTTTCCGATCTACGACAACCAGGTGCAGCGGCTGAACGCTGCGGAGCTCGACATCTTCGTCGGGCACGACTACGTCGTCACCATTCCGAACCGGGAGCTCCGGCCGGTCACCCGCCTCTTCTCGCGCTGCGAGGAGGACGACGTCTTCCGCGAGCAGCTCTTCGCTCGTGGCTCCGGCCGTTTGCTGTACGAGATCCTCGACGACCTCTTCGACTACTGCTTCCCGATCCTCGACAAGATCGCGCACAAGCTCGACGGGATCGAAGACGAGATGTTCGAGGGCAAGGCTCAAGAGGTCGTCCGCGACATCTCGAACGTGAAGCAGGAGATCATCTCCTACCGGAAGATCATCAAGCCTGAGCGCTCGACTCTGCGCGTGCTCGAGCGCCGCGTCGAGAGCTTCCTCCCGGAGGAGCTTGAGGAGTACTTCGACGACATCGTCGACTCCGCGGAACGCATCTGGGACCTGCTCGACAACTACAAGGAGGTCGTCGAAGCACTCGAGTCGACGAACGAGTCGGTTCTTGCACATCGCTTCAACGACGTGCTGCGCATCCTCACCGTCTTCAGCATCGTCTTCCTGCCCGCAACGCTCATCGCGAGCATCTGGGGCATGAACGTCGGCTTACCTGGAGGCGGCGAGCCACCCACGTCGAGCCACCTCTCGTTCTGGATCATCATCGGTGCAAGCGTGGCCGTCGTCGGGGGGATGATCGGCTTCTTCCGCTGGAAGCGCTGGCTCTAACCGAGCACGAAGGCCGGTCCCCCGCCGCATCGGGGCCCGGCCTCGTCCGCCGCCACTCGCTAGAGGAGAATTCTGAGGGCCGTCTCGGGAGGGCAGCCGCGGCGCGTGAGCGCCGACGCGTCGTGCAGGTCAACCTCGACGTGAGAGGCGAGAACGAGCGCCGATCCGATGTCGTACCCGGAGCGGACGAGCTCTTCGAAGCGCCACCGCAAGATCGCTTCTGCCTCCGTCTCGTCGATCAATTCGAACTGGGCCGCAGTCACCGCCGCCTCCCTCTTCGTCTACGACTACAGGGTCACAGTTCAGCGTCATCGGCTTCGTACAGCGCCCGCTTGAGGTCCAGAGTCCATCCGCCGAAGGTCTGGGTTCGGGCGCCGAACGTCCCTCGTCCGAGTGACACCTAGCGCGGGTGAGTGGTGAGTGGAGCGTCCGGGCGCCAGGAGACCCGGCATGCACGCCACATGCCTCGCCCCGCTCGACGTGCCTCCGCCGCCGCATCGAGCAGTTCCTCCGCGAGACGTCCGCGCTCACCGCGGAAGAAGTACGGCGCCGCCGCCCCGCGACGGACGAGCTCGACGTTGACGTTCACGTCGTCCGCGACGACGTAGCGCAGCAGGCGTCCGTAGCCGTCGGACTCGTCGAGACGCGCGTCGCGCTCGAGCTCGACCGCAGTCCCGGGAGGCGCCAGCCGCTCGAGCACCGCGAGCGACGCGCGGGCATGGCACTCGCCCTGGCCGAGCTCGGGCGCGTCGATCTGGACGAGCCGGATGCGCTCTCCGCTGCGCACATCCAGCGTGTCGCCGTCCCCGACGCGCGCTACGACTGAGCTCGTCGGCGCCCCGGGCTCCGAGCTCGCGCAGCCGAAGGCCGCGAGCAAAACGAGGAGTGCGGCCGCAACGCCCGCGAGACGGACTCTCGGCAAAGGTAAGCGCCCTCGACTCTCGCAGCGCGCAAGCGGTGGTAGAAACGGCCCATGGCAAAGCCCCTCTGGGCGCCGTGGCGCCTCGAGTACATCCAGCAGGCGGGTGAGCAGGAAGGCTGCGTGTTCTGCGACGAGGCGGGGGGCGTGATCCCCGCCGAGGAGTCGCTGCTCGTGTTCCTCGGGGACAGCGCGCTGGCGCTCCTGAACAAGTACCCGTACTCGTCGGGGCACCTGATGGTCGCACCGCGGCGGCATGCGGGCGAGCTCGGCGAGCTCGCAGAGGACGAGGTCCTCGGCATCCACCGTCTCGCCAGCGAGGCGATCGACACCTTGAACCGCGTCTACGGCCCGGGCGGGTTCAACCTCGGCTGGAACCTCGGCCATACGGCCGGCGCCGGAATCGCCGATCACGTCCACCAGCACGTCGTCCCGCGCTGGTCGGGAGACACGAACTTCATGCCTGTTCTCGCCGACGTGAAGGTGATCCCCGAGCACCTGCTCGAGACGCGCGACCGGCTCCGCGAGGCGTGGCCTAGCCGCCGCTGACCGGCGCGAGCGCCTTCCATGCGCGCGACGGCGTGGTCATCCAGTCGTACAGGCTGACGCCGATCGTCCCGCCGTCGTCCTCCACCGCGGCGACGAAGCCGGACAGCTCCTCCGTGCCGAGGCGATCTGCGACGCCGCCCGCGACGTGGATCTGCACCTCGGGATCGCCCGTGTTCAGCCGGAGCAGGCGCACCGCGCGCGTCACGTAGCCATACGTCGCGTCGAACCCCTTCATCGCACCGCCGGTGTACACCATCGGCGCGAACGCGTCCGCGCTGGCGGCAAGGTCGGTCCACGGGAACCGGGGCCACGTTCCCGGCCGCCGCTCGAGGCCACGCGGGTTGAACGGGATGACCGCCAGCGGCGTGCCGCCCGCTGCCTGCCTGACCTGTCGCGTCAGTGCGACTGCCCGTTGCGAGCGCAGCGCCACGTTCCGCAGCTTCGTCGACTCGATGTCGAGCGCGACCCCGTCGAACGCGCCACCGGTCGCGGTACGGAAGGAGAGCATCGCGAGCGAGCGGCGGAGATCGACCCCAGGCTTCACGTGTCCGGGGAGGTACCAGGCGACGGCCCGGACTCCGCGCGCGTGCAGGGCATCGACGAAGCGGCCGAGCTGGACCGGGTTGACCACGTCCGTCTTCGCTCCGTAGTTCGCCGTCTCGACCCAGACCGTCTGCACACCCCGTGACGCGATGCGCTGCGCCGCGCGCTCGGGAGCTGCATAGACGGGGCCGTCGTAGATGTCGACCCACGTTCCGAGACCCCCGAACACCGCTGCGTCTGCGCTCCTTGCCGCAGGTGTTGCGGCGGCGCCGACCGAGGCGATTGCCACGGCGAGAGCTGCGAGCACCGCGAGCCGGATCACGGCGGCACTGTAGGCCGATCTCGTGAGGAGGATGTCAAGACGTGGCCATGACCTGACGCATGTGGCAAGCTCGTCGAAGCCGTTCGAACGTCGGGAGGCATCGTGAGCGTAGACAAGGCTCTGGGCCGCGATCGGGAGCTTCGCGTGCACGCGACCCCGCGACCGTGGCATCAAGACGGGCCAGGGGCCCAATTCCGGCTCGTCGGCCCGCTGCCGCGTTCCACCGTCGTCGTCGACCCCTACGCGCCGAACCCGCAGGACGCCCCGCTGATACTTCACCGCATCAACACGTACGAGGCGCTGGACGCCGAGATCGAGCGACTCCGAGCGACGCTGCGCGAGGCGCAGGCCGAGCTCGAAGCCAGCCGCCAGCGCGCGTCCGAGCTTCCCGCGGCCGAGATCCTCGACTCGCTGACGAACGATCTCCGGGCGCGGATCGGGACCGCGCTCGGCGATCGCCGAACGGTGCTGTCTCCGCCCGACCGGGCGACCGATCGGGACGGACGCGCGGCTAGACTCCCGGGCGCGCGGACGTAGCTCAGCTGGTAGAGCGTCGGCTTCCCAAGCCGTAGGTCGCGGGTTCGAGCCCCGTCGTCCGCTCTGACCACCATCCTCACACATTGCTAACTCAGGTCCTCGACTATGGTCGCGCCCCGATGCGACTCAAGCTCGCCCTCTCAGTGATGACCGTGCTCGCGGCGCTCGCCGTGAGCGGCGCGTCCGCCGCCGACTTCGAGGGCGACAACGGCGCCTGTCGCGAGACGCCGGGCGAAGGGGCGCTGCTCCGCTGCCCGACGGCGTATGTCGGTGTGCACTACGAGATTCAGATCGAGTCGGAGGAGGGCTCGGGCTGCGAGCCGTACGACTGGTTCGAGGTCGTCAACAGCTCGCTTCCCGCAGGGCTCACCATGACCCGCGACGGCGTCATCTCCGGAGTCCCCGCCGGTGGCCCTGGCCTGACGCGGTTCTGGCTCTGGAATCACGACCTGACCGCGGCACAAGGCGGACCGAGTTGGTGCCAGCGAGAGGATCGATCGGAGCGCGAATTCAGCATTCCCGTCGACCCCGGACTGAGGATCCTGAACGAGTCGGTGAAGCCCGCAACGCTCGGCCAGCCGTACACGGACACGCTGTTGGCGAAGCGAGTCGAGACGCTCGAGCCTCTCGCCGGCCCGGATGTGGGGGCGGCGTGGACTCTGGAGTCGGGGACGCTCCCGGCCGGTGTCACGCTGTCCAGCAGCGGCATGCTCACCGGGACACCCACGGCGGAGGGAAGCTACGGATTCGTCGTGCGCGCTCAGCACGAAGCACCTCAGACGACGAAGGCATTCACACTCACCGTGCGGCAGCCCCTCCTCGTGCAGTCGCCGTTCACGCCGGCACGGCGGCCGACGGCTGAGGTCGGCTTGCGCCTCGCGAAGACGGCTACGGCGACAGGAGGCAGCGGCACGTACACGTGGTCGCTGACCTCGGGCGCTCTGCCCCCGGGGCTGGTGCTCGACCCGGCCAAGGGTGCGATCGCCGGAGTTCCGCAGGCGGCCGGCAACTTCGCGATCGGGCTGACCGCGACGGACTCCGAGGGTCGCGCGGCGACGGCCAGCTCGACGTTCACCGTTGCGCCAAGGCTCCAGATCAGAACTCGCAGGCTGGCACCGGCGGCGGTCGGTGACGCGTACCGCACGAAGCTGGCCACGAACGGTGGAGTGAAGCCGCTCACGTGGAGACTTGTCGGCGGGAAGCTCCCCGCCGGGGTACGGCTCTCGCCGGCGCTGGGAAGACTCAGCGGCATTCCCCGTCGCGCCGGAGCGCACCGCATGGTCCTCGAGGCCCGCGACGCGCTCGGGGTGACGGCGCGAAGAGCGCTCGTCCTCCGCGTGACCGCATAAACCGCTCGTTCGAGGGATAGCCGATGACCCTTCGGGGGCATACCGTGCGATGCGGGAACTGGGGAGGCACATTGGGTTCGAACACGACAGAGCTGATTCGACACTGGTCGATGCAAGGAGCCGCAGCGGACCTGGGCGGTCGGTTCCACTCCGGGACAGACGCCCTGGCGATCTCGGGCGATGCCTCCACGCCCGCGCCCACGCCGAGTCCGCTTCGGGTGCGGGGGTCGGACGAGGAGGAGTGGAGGCCACTCCTCGCCGCCCGCGACCACTAGGCACCGCACAGACGGCGCGCACCGGCCCTCCCTCGATCGGGGGATCTGAGGGAGGAGTCGGTTTCTGCGCCCACGAAACGGGGATTCAGGGGCGAGGGGGAAGTGCGCGAGCCGCAGCGCGCCGCTTCCCCCTCAGTCCCGGCATGCGCTACGTGAGAGCGTCCACGGACGCCGTCGTCACCACGTCGGCGGCGCGCTTCAGGAGCGCTACGTCCGTGCTCACGAGGACGCAGTTCTGGAGTTGCGCGAGTGCCACGTACTCCGCCGGATACGTCGTGGGCAGGCCGAGCTCGACCGCGACCTCCCACGCCCGTCGCCGGAGCAAGGCATCGCCCAGCAGCCGGATCTTCAGTGCATTGACGTACACGAGACGCGCCCTGGCCTCGTCCTCGCCGAGCTGACCGCGACGAACGGCGTCGTACACAGCGGCGAGGGTCTCGGAGCGCCACAGCGTCGGCGCGTACAGTTCCTTCCGCGGTGAGAGCTCCACCTCCGCGCTCGCGAGCTCGAGCGTCGCGCCGCTGTCGATGACGAACCGAGCCACGGCTGCATTCTCCACGATCGATTTGGGCTCGAGTTGCCGGGGGCAAGGTCCGGACCGGCGCATGGCCCTTCAGCGGCGCCTTCCCCCGGCGCGACCCCGGTCCGAGGCGATCAGCCGGGGCTCGAACGAGCTACCCGGGAATCACGACCGGCAAACTCACGCGATGACTGGTCTTCGGAAGGCGTGCTGCGACGATGCTGCCCACGGCCTCCGCGCTCGCGGGATGGCGGCTGAGCGTGCCGACGAAGACATCGCGGTCGAGTGCACTGAGCTCGAGGTCGGTGACCGCGCGACCCGGTCGCAAGCGGAAGTAGTCAGAGCGCCGGGTAGCCTGGCGGCGTTGGCCGCCGAGCACGTTCCGCTCACCGAGGAGGAGATCGAAGCCGCGACGGTCGGCGAGCTTCGTCCGCACCACGCCACGATCCATCTCGCCGACTACGACCCGCTGTGGCCCGCGCTGTACGAGCGCGAAGCGGCCCGTGTCCGAGGGGCGCTCGGCGCCGCGGCTCTCCGACTCGAGCACGTCGGCTCCACGTCCGTCCCGGGACTGGCGGCGAAGCCGATCGTCGACATGGTCCTCGTGGTCTCGGACTCTGCGGACGAGGACTCGTACGTCCCCGCGCTCGAGGCTGTCGGCTACATCCTTCGGATCCGCGAGCCAGACTGGTTCGAGCACCGGCTGTTCAAAGGGCCGGACACGAACATCAACCTCCACACGTTCTCCGAAGGGTGCGAGGAGGTCGACCGCATGGTGGCCTTCCGCGACTGGCTCCGCACGCACGACGCCGACCGCCAGCTCTACGAGAGCGCCAAGCGCGAGCTCGCCGCCCGCGAGTGGCGCCACGTCCAGAACTACGCGGACGCGAAGTCGGCGGTCGTCGCCGAGATCAACGCGCGGGCGCAGGCCCGGTAGCTGCAGGCTTTCGGCGAGCGCCCGCGAACGTCGCGTGCGTGGCCGCCACCGCGAGCGCCGACGATCGCGGCGACCTCAAGAGCACGACCTACGAGTTCTTCGTGCTCGCGATGGCGATTCTCTCGATCGCCAACCTGCCGCTGCTGCTCATCTTCCCGTACGAGTCGCAGTCGTGGTACCTGGTCATGATGATCGAGGGGATCCTGACGCTCGTCTTCGTGACCGACTTCGCGTACCGCCTGAGGACGGCGTCCTCGAGGACCGGCTATTTCATCGGCCAGAAGGGATTCCTCGACCTGTTGAGCTGCGTGCCGGCTCTGCGCATCTTTCGCATCTTCCGAATCGTCCGTGCCGTCCGCATCGTGAGGCGGCTCGGCGGCCCGCGGGTCCTTCGCGAGATGCGCCAGGAGCTGGCGTCGGGCGCGCTCTACTTCATCATCTTCGTGGGCATCACGGTGCTCGAGCTCGTCGGCCTGCTCGAGCTTCGCTTCGAGGAAGATGCGCCGGGCGCGAACATCACCACCGCAGGTGATGCGCTCTGGTGGGGATACGTGACCGCCACGACCGTCGGCTACGGCGACTACTACCCGGTGACGACCGGAGGTCGCATCTCCGGGGTCATCATGCTGACCGTCGGTGTCGGGCTCTTCGCGACGTTCTCGGCCTTCCTCGCGAGCACGTTCCTGTCCCCGAAGAGACGGACACCTCCAGAGGTGCCGCCGGGCATGGCTGAACTGCGCGCGCTGCTCGACCAGCAGGAGGAGACGACGGCCAGGCTTCGCGCCAAGCTCGAAGAGCTCGAACGGAGCGCATGACGCGCCATCCGCAGGCTCGAGGCGTCAGTATGGCCCCGTGACCGTCGAGCAACGAATGGTGCGACCGAAGATCAAGCCGGTCAGGCTCCTCGTGTCCTGGCTCGTCGCAGCGCTGGCGCTCTTCGTCGCGGCGTGGATCGTGCCCCACGTCGAGATCAAGACGTTCGTGGGAGCCGTCGTCGTCTCGCTCGTCATCGCCGTCCTGAACGCGCTCATCCTGCCGCTCGTCGCGGCAATCCGGCTGCCGCTGACCCTCGTCCTCGGCTTCCTGATCGTCCTCGTCCTCGATGCCCTGATGCTCCTCGCGGCGTCCGCGCTCACCGACGACGCGATCGAGGTGGACAGCTTCTGGTGGGCTCTCCTGACTGCGCTCATCGCCTCCGCCGTGACGGTCGTCCTCGACGTCCTGTTCGGGACGAACGACGACGACACGTACACACTCCGCGTGATCGAGCGCATCGCCCGGAAGTCCGGCGAACGCGTCGAGACCGACGTCCCCGGGATCGTGTATCTCGAGATCGACGGGCTGGCGCTACCCGTGCTTCAGCGTGCGCTGCGCGACGGCAACGCGCCGAACATGGCCCGCTGGGTCGCCGACGGCGACCATCGCTTCGCCGAGTGGGAGCCCGACCTCTCGTCCCAGACCGGTGCCAGCCAGGCCGGCATCCTCCTCGGCTCGAACGAGAACATCCCGGCCTTTCGCTGGGTCGAGAAGGCGACCGCGACGACGATGGCCTGCTCGGCTCCTGCCGACTGCGCCGAGCTCGAGCGACGCCACTCGAGCGGCGTCGGACTGCTCACGGACGGGGGCGCGAGCCGCGGGAATCTGCTCTCGGGCGAGGCCGAGCACGTCATCCTCACCGTCAGCCGGATGGAGGCGGAGAAGGGCGCGAACCCGGGCTACCGCGCGTTCTTCTCGAACGGCTTCAACGTCACGCGCGTGCTCGTGCTCTTCTTCTGGGAGGTGTTCCTCGAATGGACGGCGGCGTTCCGCGCCATCCGCCGGGACGTCCGTCCGCGAGGTCACCGCAGCGGGCTCTACCCGTTCATGCGAGCTGCCATGTGCGTCGTCGTCCGCGACCTGATCGTCTACGGCGTGCTGTCGGACATGCTCAAGGGCAGGCCTGCCATCTACGCGACCTTCTCGAGCTACGACGAGGTCGCGCATCACTCGGGGCTCGAACGGGCGGACACGCTCGAGGCGCTGCGCAAGCTCGACCAGCAGTTCGGCCGCATCGACCGCGCTCGCACGTACTCGCCGCGGCCGTACGAGATCGTCGTCCTCTCGGACCACGGGCAGACGCAGGGAGCGACCTTCAAGCAGCGCAACGGCTACGGGCTCGAGGACCTCGTCGAGCGCTCGCTCGCGTCGGGCGACGTGACGGGGATCTCGGGCGGCGACGAGCAGAACGCGATGGTGGGGCTCGCGGTGAGCGAGGCGACGGGCACGGACCCGGGCAAGAAGAAGCCCAAGAACGACGTGTCCGGCCGTGAGGTGGTCGTCATGGGCTCGGGCAATCTCGGCCTCATCTACCTCATGGACGAACGGCGGCGGATGACGCTCGAGGAGATCGAGACGCGCCATCCCGCCCTCATTCCTGCGCTCCGAGAGCATCCGCACGTCGGCTGGCTCCTCGTGCGCTCCGAGAAGGACGGACCGGTCGCGCTGGGCGGCGGCGGCGTGCGCTACCTCGCCGACGACCGCGTCGAGGGCGACGATCCGCTCGCGAACTTCTCGGCGACGGCCGCTCAGCACCTTCGGCGCACGGACGGCTTCCCCGACGTCGCGGACATCATGGTCGGGAGCTTCTACGACCCGCAGCTCGACGAGGGCTGCGCGTTCGAGGAGCTCATCTGCTTCCACGGCGGCCTGGGCGGTCCGCAGACGCGGCCGTTCATCCTCTATCCGTCGTCGTTGGCGCCTCCGGACGAGCCGATCGTCGGAGCCGCAGCCGTTCACGGTCTCCTCCGAGGCTGGCGTCAGCAGCTGCAAGCGGCTCCGTGAACCTCGCGCTCGGCGTCGTCATCGTCGTCGTCGCGGATGCGATCGCGATCGCCGCGATCCTGCTCGTTCGCCGACGTGCACCCGAGGGCAGCTTCTTCACGGACGGCGACCGCGCATCGGGCGTCTTCGGCGTTCTGGCGACGGGGTTTGCCATCTTCGCCGGCTTCGTGATCTTCCTGGCCTTCACGAGCTACGACCAGTCGCGCGCGGGCGCCGAGTCCGAGGCGCTGACGGTCGTCCAGCAGTTCGAGACCGCGCAGTTCCTCGCGCCCGTGAGCCGGGATCGCCTCACCGGGGAGCTCGTCTGCTACGCGCGCTCCGTCGTCTCACAGGAGTGGCCGCGGATGCGCGACGGGGACCTCGGCAACGCCATCAATCCCTGGAGCGTCGCGCTCTTCCGGTCGATCCGCGCCGCCGAGACGGAGTCGTCCGACGAGCAGACGGCGTTCGCGAAGTGGCTCGATCAGACGTCCGACCGCGAGGAGGCCCGCCGCGACCGCGTGCACGGCGCCACCGGCATCACGCCGGCCACGGTCTGGATCGTCCTCCTGTTGACTGCCGTAATCATCTTCGGCTACATGCTGTTCTTTGCCGACAGCGCCGAGATGAAGCGCTCCCAGGCGATGCTGGTCGGGTCCGCGACGACGGTCGTCGTCATCACCGTGCTTGCGATCTACGCGCTCGACAACCCGTATCGGCCCGGGCCTGGGAGCATCCAGCCCACCGCGATGGAGCGCTCGCTCGAGGTCCTGGACGAGGCACGAACCGCGCTGAACGTCGACGCTCCGATCCCATGCGACGAGGAAGGCGTTCCTACTTCGTGACGGACGAGAGCACGGGCGTGAACACACTCGAGCTGGCTGCAACGGTCCTGCTTGCCGCGGCCGCGATCGCGACGGCGTGGTCGACGTACCAGTCGTCGGTGTGGCGCGGCAAGCAGGCGGAAGCGCAGAGCGCCTCGATCGCCGCGCGTGTCGAGTCGACGCGCGCGGCGGCGGTCGCCAATCGCCAGGCGCAGGTGGATGTCGCACTGTTCACCCAGTGGGTCGATGCGTATGCGAACGACGAGGGCGAGCTCGCGTCCTTCTATCGCAGGCGGTTCCGCGACGAGTTCGAGCCTGCCTTCAACGCGTGGGTGGCGACGAGGCCGCGCGAGAATCCCGACGCGCCCCTCTCTCCGTTCGCCATGCCGCAGTACCAGCTGGCCGCGCAGAAGCAGGCGGACGAGCTCGAGCAGCAGGCGGCCGCGTTCAGCCTGGCCGTCGCCCGAAACGTCGAGCGGGCAGACCGGTACATGCTCGCGGTCGTCCTGTTCGCCATCGCGCTGTTCTTCGCCGCGCTCAGCATCCGCCTTCGGTCCCGAGACCTGCGGATCGGTCTCCTCGCGTTCGGCTGGGTGATCTTCGTCGGCACGGCCGTCTGGCTGGCGACGCAGCCGATCGAGATCAGCGCCTAGGGCGAGCTGGCGGTTGCCGTGGCGGCTCTCGCCTCGGCGACCTGCTCGCGGCGAGCCTTGGTCAGCTCCTGGACGAAGATCTGGATCGTCGCCGCCAGCGGAACCGCGGTCAGCGCGCCGAGGACTCCCAGAAGGGCTCCGAAGAGCGTGACCGCGACGATGATGAAGAAGCCCGAGAGGTGGACCGCCTTGCCCTGGATCTTCGGCGTGAGGATGTTGTTCTCGACTTGCTGGTAGACGAGTACGACGATCAGCATGATGATCGCCGCCGTCAGCCCCTCCTCCGCCCACAGCGTCGGCACGAGTATGAAGCCCGCGATCGTGGCGCCGATGTTGGGGATCATGTCGAGCAGCCCGGCGATGACGCCCAGCGCAACCGCGTAGCTCGAGCCGAGCAGCCACGCGGTCATGCCCTGGGTCGTGCCCGCGATCGTGGCGATGACGACGAGGCCGATCGCCCAGCGCGAGATCGAGGTCGTCACGCGCTCCCACACGTCGAGCCAGCGGTCGTCCTCCGCCGGCATCAGGACGCTCGCCAGCGCCCGCTTCAGGTTCACGATGTCGCTGAGCAGGAAGAGGCAGATGAAGAGGATCGTGAAGCCGGCGAGGAAGACGGAGAAGAAGGTGCCGGCGATTCCGAGTACCGCGGAGATCGCATCGGGGACGGACACCGAGACCTGCTCTGCGCCCTCCTGGACGTTCCCGGCCGCGCCCGAGTCGCCGAGCCAGGACAGCTCGTCCGACTCGCGCAGACTCTGGACCGTCTCGGGCAGGTCCTGGAGGAAGTCCCTCACCGATCCGACGAGCGGCACGAGCAGCAGCAGCATGAGGAGGACGACCGCGACGGCGGTCCCGAGAACCGTGACCGTCGCCGCGAGCCCACGTGACATCCGCGTCTTCGCCATGACGAAGCGCACTGGGTACTCGAAGACGAGCGCGAGGAAGATGCCGACGAACACGATGAGGAACGTGTCGCCGATGGCCTTGAAGGCGGCCGCGAGACCGACGAGTGCCAGGACGGCGAGCAACGTTCGTACGGGCAGGAGAAGCTCGATGCGCCTCGCGTCGGGCGAATCCATGCCGCGAAAGGCTACGCCGGGGGGCGGCTGGACCCGGGATACTCGCCGCAGCCACCGACGGAGGAACAGTGACGCTCAAGCATCCGAAGGCGCGCACGTCGCGCAAGCCCGACCTCGCTCTCGCACCGCAGTTCAGCCTCGAGACGGAGACGATCCCGCGCCACGAGCTTCCGGACGGCGAGCTCCCGCCGGACGTCGCCTACCAGATCGTCCACGACGAGCTCATGCTCGACGGCAACGCACGGCTCAACGTCGCCACCTTCGTCTCGACGTGGATGGAGCCGCAGGCAGAGAAGCTCATGACCGAGTGCTTCGACAAGAACATGATCGACAAGGACGAGTACCCACAGACGGCCGAGATCGAGACGCGCTGCGTGAACATCCTCGCGAACCTCTGGAACGCACCCGACGCGGACGAGGCAACCGGCTGCTCGACGACGGGCTCGAGCGAGGCGGCAATGCTCGGCGGGCTCGCGCTCAAGCGAAGATGGCAGCAGCAGCGCGCCGCGGACGGCAAAGCGACGGACAAGCCGAACCTCGTGATGGGCATCAACGTCCAGGTGTGCTGGGAGAAGTTCGCGAACTACTGGGACGTCGAGATGCGGCTCGTCCCGATGGAGGGTGACCGCTTCACGCTCTCTGCCGAGGAAGCGGTCGCTCGCTGCGACGAGAACACGATCGGCGTCGTCGCCATTCTCGGCTCGACGTTCGACGGCGCCTACGAGCCGGTGAAGGAGATCTGCGACGCACTCGACGCGCTTCAGAGCGAGACCGGACTCGACGTTCACGTGCACGTCGACGGCGCGTCGGGGGCGATGATCGCACCGTTCCTCGATCCCGACCTCGAGTGGGACTTCCGCCTGCCCCGCGTCGCGTCCATCAACACATCCGGGCACAAGTACGGCCTCGTGTACCCGGGCGTCGGCTGGGTCGTGTGGCGTGACGCCGACGCGCTGCCGGAGGATCTCATCTTCTGGGTCAACTACCTCGGCGACGACATGCCGACCTTCGCGCTCAACTTCTCGCGCCCCGGAGCGCAGGTGGTCGCCCAGTACTACAACTTCCTCCGGCTCGGCTATGACGGATACCGGCGCGTCCAGGGCTATGCACGCGACGTCGCGACACGACTCTCGGGAACGATCGCCGAGCTCGGTCCTTTCGAGCTCTTGACGCGCGGTGACGAGCTGCCGGTGTTCGCATTCACCGTGAAGTCGGACATCGACAACTACACTGTCTTCGACGTCTCGAACGCCATGCGAGAGCGTGGCTGGCAGGTGCCGGCGTACACGTTCCCCGAGAACCGCACCGACCTCGCTGCGCTACGAGTCGTCGTCCGTCGCGGGTTCACGCACGACATGGCGGACATGCTCGTGCACGACCTCGAGCGCCAGCTCCCGCGGTTGCAGAAGCAGCCCACTCCGGTGCACGACGAGGCGTCCGGGGGCGCCTTCAAGCACTGATGTGTAGATGGGTCGCGTATTCGGGCTCCCCGCTCCGCATCGAGGACGTCCTCTACAAGCCGGAGCACTCGCTCATCGACCAGAGCCTCCACTCGACCATGGGAGCGGAGACGACGAACGGCGACGGCTTCGGGATCGGCTGGTACGGCGTCGGCGAGACGCCGGGCACGTTCCACTCGGTCGAGCCCGCCTGGAACGATCGCAACCTCCGCGATCTCGCGAGGCACATCGAGACGCCGCTCCTCTTCGCCCACATCCGCGCGTCGTCGGGCTCGCCGGTCCAGCAGACGAACTGCCACCCGTTCCGCTACGGCCGCTGGCTGTGGATGCACAACGGTGTCATCCGCGACTTCCACGAGGTGAAGCGCGACCTGGTGTTGGCGATCGACCCGGAGCTGTACCCGTCGATCGAGGGGTCGACGGACTCGGAGGCGTTCTTCTATCTCGCGCTCACGCTGGGGCTCGAGAACGACCCGCCCTCGGCCGTCGAGCAGGCCGTCGGGCTCATTGAGCAGGTCGGACACGCGCACGGCGTCGAGCATCCGATCCAGATGACGGTCGCAACGACGGACGGGGCGACGGTGTGGGCGTTCCGGTACTCGAGCGAGGGCGACTCGCGGACGCTCTTCTACTCGACGCGCACGGACGCGCTGCGCGAGCTGCATCCCGAGGTGGAGATCCTCCACCGACTCTCCGACGAGTCACGGCTGGTCGTCTCCGAGCCGCTCCGCGACCTCGCAGGGGCGTGGAACGAGGTGCCGGAGTCGCACTACGGCGTCGTGCAGGAGGGCCAGGACGAGCTGCAGCCGTTCAGGCCGCGGCCCCCGGCGTAGGCATAGCGGTCGACGACCGAGTCCAGCGCGACCTCCACTCGAGCGGTAGCCGCTTCGCCGTGACCGTCAGGTCGCGGGCGCGGGCACCGGGCCGCTTGCCTGCTCTTCCTTCTCGCCCTCCGTCGCGAGGGAGATGACAACCGCGCCGAGCAACGCTGCGCCGAGCGCGCAGTAGGCGACGACCTTGTGCCAGGTCGGCGCCGCGAGCCGCTCGTCGAGCAGGAGCGTCCCGATGACGATGCTGACGAGCGGGTTGCAGACGGAGACGGTCGCGACCGACGCCGCGAGCTTCCCGGTCGCGAGCGAGACCTGCTGCACGACGAACGCGAGAATCCCGGCGATCGCGAACGCATATGCCTCCCAGCTCGTGAGCACCGCGCCAATGCCGTCGTCGCCGAGAATCTCGACCGTCGGCTTGCAGAGCGACGCCGAGAGCCCGTACAGGACTCCGGCACACGCCCCGTACAGCCCAGCTTTGCGGACGAGCGAGCCCTTGTTGCCCATGACGATGAGGATGGCGGCGACGGCGCCGAAAACGATCACCGCCACGGCCCATTCGCTCGCGGGCGCGTTGTCGTTACCCTCGGCGGCGTCCCCGACGGCCATGAAGATGGCGAGTCCGAGAACGACGACGACGGCGCCGAGGATCTCCCGGCGGTTGATCGCCTGGCTCGTGAAGAAGTATCCGAGCGGCAGCGCGAACACGATCGTCGTCACGAGCAAGGGCTGGATCACGGCGAGCCGGCCGTTCGCGAGCGCGACCGCCTGGAACGCGTAGCCGCAGAGGAGTGCTGCGGTCCCGGCGAGCCACCAGGGTTGGTTCGCCAGCCTCAGGAGCGACGTCGGCGACCCGAGCGACACCTCCCCCATGCCCAGTGCGCCCTTCTGCTGCAGCGTTGCGGCGAGCGCGAAGAAGAACGCGGCGACCAGCGCGAGGATCTCGGCCACGGCGTCGGAGCCTACGCCCGGTTCCGGACGCTCGCAACGTACGCCGGACTCGGCTCTTGTAACGTCACGCCATCGCCGCCGCCGCCGCAGACAGGCCGCTCTTCATCCCCGTCGTCCTGGGCACGCAGCGCACGGGTCGGCTGAGCGAGCATGCGGCGCACGTCGTGCTGGCCGAGCTCCAGCATCGTTCGGGGGTCCTCACGGAGCTGATCGACGCCGCCGCGCTCCCGATCCCCACCGACGAGGCCGGTGACGCAGCGAAGGATCCCGCGTTCGCCGAGGTCATGAACCGCGCTGACGCGATCGTGATCGTCGCTCCGGAATACAACCACGGCTACCCGGGGCTCCTGAAGCACGTCCTCGACACGAACCTGCCCGAGTACATCCACAAGGCCGCCGGCGTGGTCGGAGTGTCGGCGGGGATCTTCGGAGGTGCGAGGATGATCCAGGACCTCCTCCCCGTCCTCCGCGAGCTCGGTCTCGTGACGATCTTCTGGGACGTGAACGTCAACAATGCACGCACGCGCTTCGACGAGGACGGTGCGCTCGTCGACGACTCGTTCCTCGCAGTCGGCAAGTTCCTCGACGAGCTCGTGTGGATGGCGCAGACGCTGCGCCATGGCCGTGAGCACATCCCGCTCGGGGAGGTCGTGGTATGAAGCCCGAGCTGACCTGCCCACGCTGCGGCGCACCAATGAACCACCAGGCCGACAAGCTCCGCGACCCGGTGACTCGCGAAGAGGCGGAGACGAACCCGCTCGGAGGAATCGTCATCGCCGTCTTCGCGTGTCCGAATTGCGGCTGGATCGCGTCCCGTCGGCGCGACGAGGAGTCCTAGCGCGCAGGCAGCGAGACGATCTCGTCGACGAGGTCGAGGCCTTCGGGACGATGCGTGATCAGGAGGACCGAGCGGTTTCCCGCCGCTTCGAACACGTCGGCGACCAGGGCCTGGGCCGTTTCCGGGTCGAGATGTGCAGTCGGCTCGTCGAGCAGAAGCACTGACGCATCTGCAAGCAGCGCGCGGGCGACGACCAGCCGCTGCCGCTCGCCTCCCGAGAGCTGTCCACCCTCCTCCCCGACGAGGGTGTCCAGCCCGTCGGGGAGTGACTCGACCCAGTCCGCGAGGCGCGCCCGCCGCAGCGCGTCGAGGAGCTCGTCGTCTGTCGCCTCCGGCCGTGCGAGCTTCAGGTTCTCGCGGATCGACGACGCGAAGACATGCGCCTCCTGCCCTGCGAGCGCGAACGTGCGTCTGACGTCCTCCTGCCTCAGCGCTCGCGCATCTCGACCGCCGATCGTCACGCGACCACGCGCAGGATCGAGGAAGCGGAGGAAGAGATTCGTGACCGTCGTCTTGCCGGTGCCGCTCGGACCCACGAGCGCGACGCGGCGCCCCGGCTCGAGCTGCAGGCTCATCCCCTCGAGGACCGCCGGCTCGTCCGGCCCGTAGCGCGCCGTGACGTTCTCGAGCGCGACCGTCGGTGCAGACGTGACGGCGACCGGGTTCGGCGGATCCGCAATGGACGGCTCGCGGTCGACGAGGTCCAGGACCCGCCCGCCGGACGCGAGCGTCCCCGGAAGCTCACGCGCCGCCGCCGACAGCGGCGCGACCGCGTCGAAAGAGGAGAAGGCGAGCAGCGCAAGCGTCGCGACGAGGACTCTGTCGAGGGTGCCGGCGTCGTGGGCCGCGACAGCGAGTGCAAGAACAGCGACGAGCGTCAGGCCGGCGACGAGCGCGAGCGCCGCCTCGGCAAGGCCGGACACGAGTGCGTCCCGCCGGCCGAGCCGTCGCAACTGACGGTCGGCGGCTGCGATGCGGGCGAACGCATCGTCCTCCCGTCCGTACGCGGCCAGCTCCGGCGCTCCCCTCAGCACCTCCGACAGCTCGGCCGCGACCTCGCCTCGAGCTGCTGCACGACGCCGGCCGACGTGCCGTGCAAGCCGCGCCCCGAGGAGCGGCACGGCGATCCCGGCGAGCGCCAGGCCGAGCGCGAGAACGACCGCGGCTTGCGGAAGCAGCAGGGCCGTCACGGCAACGCACGCGGAGCCCACGACGACCGCGATGCCCGGCGGCCCGATCCCGCGCAGGTACAGGCCCTGCAGCGCGTCGACGTCGGCGACCAGCCTGTTCACGAGCTCCCCGCGGCGGAATGCGTCGAGCTCGCCCGGCGCGAGCGGCTCGATCCGCCGGTAGACGGTCGCGCGTATCCGGCCGAGCGCGCGGAGCGCGAGATCGTGGGACGCCAGTCGGTCGAGATAACGGGCGAGCGGACGCGCGAGAGCGAGGAAGCGAACGACGACGATGGTCGTCGTCAGCGCGAGGATGGGCGGATGCTCGGCTGCGCGCGAGATGAGGTAGCCCGCGGTCGCCATCAGCGCGATCCCGAACCCGACCGCGAGCGCGGCGAGCGCGAGAGAGAGCAGCACTCGGCTCTGTGACATGCCCGAGAGCGCGAGCAGGCGGCGGATCGTCGTCACGCGACCGCCTCCTCGACGGCCCGGCCGCGATCGATGCGGACGATCCGGTCCGCGCGCTCCGCGAGCTCGGGACGGTGCGCGACGAGCAAGACCGTCCTCCCTTCGCGCAGGGTCTCGACAGCGGCTGCCACGGCCGCCGCACTCTCGGGATCGAGGTCGGCGGTCGGCTCGTCGAGGAGGACGAGCGGCGCGTCTCTCAGGAACGCCCGGGCCAGCGCAATGCGTCGCCGCTCGCCCGTCGACACGGTGCGGCCCCCTTCGCCCAGCACCGTCCGATAGCCATGCGGCAGCGCATCGAGCACGTCGTCGACACCGGCGAGCGCAGCTGCCAGGCGCACCTCGCCTTCCCCGGCGTCGGGAACGCCGAGCCTGATGTTGTCCGCGACCGTGCCGCGGAAGAGCGTCGGCCGCTGCGGCACGTACGCCGTCAGGCGTCGCCAGGCCCTCGGATCGACGTCCGCGAGATCGTCGTCGCCGACGAGGATCCGCCCCGACGTCGGTTCCGAGAAGAGCATGAGAAGCGAGAGCAGCGTGGACTTCCCTGCGCCGCTCGGCCCGACGAGAGCGACGGTCTCGCCCGGCTCGACGACGAGGTCGACGCCCTGGAGGACGTCCACGGGCCGTGCCCGGTAGCGGAACGAGACCTGCTCGAAGGCGATCGGCGCGAGCCGCGCCGGACGGGATCCAGGAGCTGCGAACGGGACGTCGGCCAGGTCGAGCATCCGCTCGGCGACAGCCGCGCCGTCGGCGCTCGCATGCCACTGCGCAGCCAGGTTCCGCAGCGGCAGGTAGAGCTCGGGCGTCAGCACGAGGACCGTCAGCGCCGCCTCGAATCCGATCCCGCCCTCCGCCAGCCGCACGCCGACGACCACGGCGACGAGCGCGATGCCGAGCGTCGCGGCGAGCTCGAGGATGGCGCCCGAGAGGAAGGCCAGCCGCAGTGTCCCCATCGTCGTTCTGCGGTATTCGTCGCTGACCTCCGCGATGCGCCCGGCCTGCACGCCTCCACGGTTGAAGGCGCGCAGCGTGGGAAGGCCTCTCACGACGTCGAGGAAGTGATTCGAGAGGAGGGCAAGTGCCTGCCAGCGCTCGCGCGCGCGCCGCTCCGTGTGACGCCCGACGAGCCACATGAAGACGGGTACGAGCGGGAGCGTGAGGAGCATCACTCCAGCTGCCACAGGGTCGATCGACAGGACGATCGCGAGGACGGCGAGAGGGACGACCACGGCGAGCACGAGCTGCGGGAGGTACCGGGCGAAAGTCGCCTCGAGCGCGTCGACGCCCGTCACCGCCGCAGTGGTCACCTCGGCGGTCTGCGTGCCGTCGAGTGCTGCAGGCGTGCGCCGCAGCCGTGCGTCGACGAGATCGAGCCGAAGCCGGGAGACGACAGCGGCTGCGGCCGTTCGGCCCGCGACCTCGAATCCCCATGCTGCCGCCGCGCGCACGACCACCACGATCGCGAGCAGGACGAGCGACGGCGCGACCTCGCCGAGCGACGCGCCCCCGAACGACCGTGCCGCGACCCCCGCCAGCAGGACCGCCTGCGCGAGCACGAGCAGGGCCACGACGACCGCGAGAACGGCGTCCACGACGAGAAGCGCGCGTACGGCTCGCGCGCGCTGGACCAGGCGCGGGTCGAGGGCGCGCATGGCGCGAGGCTAGACCACGAAACGACTGCGCATTAGAGTCGCCCCGTCAAAGACACGAGGAGGGAGACACATGACGTCGATGGAGGAGCTCGAGTCGCGCCGCGGCTGGGTCGTGTTCGCTGCCATCGTGATGTTCTCGGTCGGCTGTCTGCGGGTCATCTCCGGGATCAGCTACCTGTCGGACAGCCACAAGGTGAACGACCTCACGCTGGGGCTGTTCGGAGACAACCTGTGGGCGTGGGGACTCTGGGATCTCGGCATCGCAGCGCTCGCGTTGTGGGCCGGCTACTCGCTCCTGAGCGGCGGGAGCTTCGGCCGCGTCGTGGCGTACGTCTGGGCAGTGCTCGTGATCGTCAACAGCTTCCTCATCATCGGGGTCGCACCTTGGTTCGCGGCGTTGATGATCGCGCTCGCGGTGTTCGTCGTGTACGGGCTCGCGTCCTCGCCGAGCGAGAACTGAAACTCACTCAGGCGGAGGCCACCTCGGCCTTCTCCGGCTCGGAGGCTTCGCCGCCGAGCCGCCGCCTGAACACGTAGTACGTCCAGCCCTGGTACGCGAGCACGACGGGCACGAAGATCAGCGCGACGACGCTCATGACGGCGAGCGCGTAGTGGGAGGACGCCGCGTCGTCGACCGTGAGGCTGTTCGCGAAGTCGGGGTTCGAGACCATCACGCGGGGATAGAGGCTCACGAACAGGGTCGCGACGACCGAGACCGTCGCCAGGCCGGTCATGGCGAAGGCGCGCCCGGTCCTCCCCGCGAACAGGAAGACGACCGCGAGGCCGAGTGCGACGATCCCGAGCGCAGCAGGGAGCACCGGCGGGAAGAGTTCCTTGTCGTTCCTGTCCATCGCCACGACGACGGTCCAGACGAGGAACGCGGCAGCGAGCACCGCAGCGGGAAGCGCGAGCCGGCGCGCGGCGTGCTCTGCGCGATCACGCAGCTCCCCCACCGTGCGTAGCGTGAGGAAGGTCGCCCCGTGAAAGGCGAACAGCAAGACGACCGTGACGCCGGCAAACACCGTGTACGCGTTGAAGAGATCCCAGAAGTCACCCGCGTAGTCGCCGTCCGAGTCGATCGGCACCCCATACACGAGACAGGAGAGGCCGACGCCCCAGACGAGTGCCGCACCCGCGCTGCCGATCGTGTTCGCCCAGGTCCAGAGCGAGCGCCAGCCGGGCGTCTCGCTCTTCGACCGCCACTCGAACGAGACGACACGGACGATCAGGAAGACGAGGACGAGCAGCAGCGCGACGTAGAAGCCGGAGAACATCGTCGCGTACCACGCCGGGAACGCCGCGAACGTCGCTCCGCCGGCCACGATCAGCCAGACCTCGTTGCCGTCCCAGACGGGACCGATCGCGCGGAGCATCGTCTGCCGGTCCTCCTCCCCCCGCGGCAGGAACGGCAGCAACATCCCGACGCCGAAGTCGAATCCCTCGAGCAGGAAGTAGCCCGCCCAGAGGATCACGATCAGGCAGAACCAGAGGGTCTCGAGATCCATCAGTAGCCCACCGCCGGCGTCGCGAACTCGTCGCCTGCGCCGCCGACCTCGGGCGGGTCGAGCCGTGCATAGCGCCGCATCAGCACGAAGTCGACGACCGCGAGTGCGCCGTAGAGGAGCGCGAGCACGGCGAGGCTCAGCCAGATCGTCGACGTGCCGACGCTCGGCGAGTTCGCATTGGCCGTCTTCAACAACCCCTGCACGATCCACGGCTGGCGCCCGACCTCGGACAGGAGCCAGCCGGCGAGCGCAGAGATGTACGGCAGCGAGATCGCGGCGATGCCCGTCCACAGGAACCAGCGCGTGCGCTCGAGCCGCTTGCGCCGATACAGGAACGCTCCGAGGGCGGCCACGAGGAAGACGAGCGTCCCGGCGTACGCCATGATCCGCATCGACCAGTAGGTCGTGCGGACCGGCGGGACGTAGTTCCCGGCCCCGTACTCCGCCTCGTACTCCCGTTGCACGTCGTTCATGCCCTGCACCTCGCCGTTCCACGAATCGGTCGCGAGGAGCGAGAGGAGATGCGGGATCTCGATGTCGAAGCTCGGCGTCTGGTCGTCCTCCGAGAAGCCGCCGATCTGGAAGAGCGAGAACGAGCATGGCCCACACGTGTCCCACTGCGCCTCGGTTGCCGCGATCTTCATCGGCTGGTAGTCCGTGATGACGACGCCGAGGTGGCTGCCGACTCCGAGGTTCACGGCTGAGATCGGCACGCCGACGATCAGAGCCAGCTTCGCAGCCTTCATGAAGAGCTCGACGTTTCGGCCCCGGAGGAAATGCCAGCAGGCAACACCGAAGACGAGCATCGCGGCCGTCGTGAGACCGACGAGGACGACGTGGATGAAGGCCCAGATCGCAAAGCGGTTCGAGAGGAGCTCCCACACGCTCGTGAGCTCGGCCCGGCCGTCGACGACGTCCGAGCCGACCGGCCGCTGCATCCACGAGTTCGCGACGATGATAAAGAACGCCGAGGCCCACGTTCCGACGGCGAGAAGCCAGATCGTCGCGAGGTGCAGACGCTTCGAGAGCCGGTCCCAGCCGAAGATCCAGAGCCCGAGAAAGGTCGATTCGAGGAAGAACGCCGCGAGCCCTTCGATCGCGAGTGGGGCGCCGAACACGTCGCCGACGAACTCCGAGTAGATCGACCAGTTCATCCCGAACTGGAACTCCTGCACGAGCCCGGTCGCGACGCCGATCGCGAAGTTGATCAGCATCAGCGTTCCGAAGAAGCGCGCCAGCCGCAGCCAGGCCTCGTCGCCGCCGCGGTACCAGATCGTCTGCATGACCGCGACGAGCGGCGCGAGCCCGAGCGTCAGCGGGACGAAGAGGAAGTGGTACAGCGACGTCGTCGCGAACTGGAGACGTGCGAGGTCGACCGTCGTGACGGCGATGGTCACCGCGCGACCCTAACGCTCGTCGCCTTGCCCTGCTATCCGAACTTTCCCGCGCTGCTCATGGCTTGGCTGGGCGGGCTCGACCTGAGATGCTCCCCAACGTGAACCGGCAGGCGAACGGCGGGCCGCAGCCTGCCGACGTGCTCGTGATCTTCGGGATCACGGGCGACCTCGCGCGCGTCATGACGTTCCGCTCGCTGTACCGCCTCGAGGCGCGAGGGCTGCTCGACTGCCCGATCGTCGGCGTCGCGTTCGACGACTGGACGCACGAGCACCTGGTGCAGCGTGCTCACGAGTCGATCGCGGGGACGGGCGAGGAGATCGACCACGACGTCTTCGAGCGGCTCGTCACCCGCCTCTCGTACGTCCACGGCGACTTCGCAGACGACCAGACCTACGGGGACGTGGCAAAGGCAATCGAGGGCTGCAGGCTTCCGGTCTTCTACCTCGAGATCCCGCCCTCGCTCTTCGGCACCGTCGTCGGGGGGCTGGCCAAGGCAGGCCTCACCGCGAACGCCCGCGTCGTCGTCGAGAAGCCGTTCGGCCACGACCTCGTCTCTGCGCGGGCGCTCAACGAGGAGCTTCACGAGCACATCGACGAGTCGCAGCTCTACCGCATCGACCACTACCTCGGGAAGATGGCGGTCGAGGACATCAACTACCTCCGGTTCGCGAACACGATCCTCGAGCCCGTCTGGAACCGGCACTTCGTCTCGTCGGTGCAGATCACGATGGGCGAGACCTTCGACGTCGCCGACCGTGGGAACTTCTACGACCCGGTCGGCGCGCTCCGGGACGTCGTCCAGAACCACCTGCTCCAGGTCCTCAGCTACGTCGCGCTGGAGGCGCCCACGGGGCACGGCCTCGACGTGATCAACAACCGCAAACGCGACGTGTTCATGGCGATGGCCGAAGCCGACCCGGCGCACTTCGTGCGCGGCCAGTACCAGGGCTACCGCGACGTCGCCGGAGTTGCCCCGGACTCGCAGACGGAGACGTTCTGCGCTCTCCGCCTCGAGATCGACAACTGGCGCTGGTCGGGTGTGCCCTTCTTCATCCGCACCGGGAAGGCGCTGCCGGTCACCGTCACCGAGGTGCGGGTCGTGTTCAACACGACGCCCTGGCTCGGGTTCGTGCCCAAGGACGCACCGCGGCCCGAGCCGAACCAGCTCGTGCTGCGGATCGGCCCCCGGCCCGGCGCCCGGCTCCGCATGCAGGCGAAGCACGCCGAGGAGATGGCGCTCCGTTCCGTGCAGCTCGACATGGAGTTCGCGGAGTACGGTGGCGAGGGACCGACGCCGTACGAGGTGCTCCTCGCAGCAGCCATGCGCGGCGATGCGAGCCACTTCGCGCGCCAGGACGCCGTCGAGGAGACCTGGCGCGTTGTCCAGCCACTGCTCGACGCGCCGCCGCCGGTCGAGGTCTACGAGCCCGGCACGTGGGGCCCGGTCTCGTCCGACGAGCTCACTCGCGACTACGGAGGATGGAGAGATCCATGGCTGCCAGACGCAAGCAGTGGGTCATGAAGGGCGACCTGATGCTCGAGGAGGAGCCCGCAGCGTGACCGTCGGGCCTGCCGTCGAGCGAGATCTCGACGATCTCTGCGTCGCCACGATCCGGACGCTCTGCATCGACGCCATCGAGGCGGCGAACTCGGGGCATCCGGGCACGCCGGTCGGGATCGCCCCGGTCACGTACACGCTCTGGCAGCGGGTCCTCCGCTTCGACCCGTCCGACCCGATCTGGCCGAACCGCGACCGCTTCGTGCTCTCGGCGGGACATGCCTCCGCGCTCCTCTGGTCGCTGCTCCATCTGACGGGCGTCCGCTCGGTCGACCCCGAGTACGAAATCCTGGGCGAGCCGGCTGTCGCGCTCGACGACCTCAAGCGGTTCCGGCAGCTGGGCTCGAAGTGCCCGGGGCATCCGGAATACCGCTGGACGAGCGGCGTCGAGACGACCTCGGGCCCGCTCGGCCAGGGAGTCGCGACCTCTGTCGGGATGGCGGTCGCGAGCCAGTGGCTCGGCGCGCGCTACAACCAGGACGGCTTCACGCTCTTCGACTTCGACGTCTATGCCCAGGCCGGTGACGGCTGCATGATGGAGGGCGTCGCCTCCGAGGCAGCATCCTTCGCGGCGCATCAGCGCCTCTCGAACCTCTGCTGGATCTACGACTCGAACCGCGTCACGATCGAGGGCCACACCGACCTCACGTTCACCGAGGACGTCGCCGCGCGGTTCGCCGCGTACGGCTGGAACGTGACGACGATCGCCGACGCGAACGACCTCGGCGCAGCGGAGCGCGCGTTCGCGGATTTCAAGGCGGAGGACGAGCGCCCGACGCTGATCGTCGTCCACAGTCACATCGGCTACGGCACGCCGGTCGAGGACACGCCGAAGGCCCACGGCGAGCCGCTCGGGCCGGAGGGAGTGAAGGCGGCGAAGCGCTTCTACGGCTGGCCCGAGGACGCCGAGTTCCTCGTACCGGACGGGGTCGTCGAGCACTTCGCGGAGGGGATCGGGGCCCGCGGGCGCGAGCTTCGCGAGGTATGGGAGGCGGGCTTCGAGGAGTACCGGTCCGTCCATCCCGGTCTCGCCGACGAGGTCGAGCGCATGCAGCGGCGCGCGCTGCCGGAGGGCTGGGACGCCGGGATTCCGTCCTTCCCCGCCAACGCGAAGGGGGTCGCGAGCAGGGACTCGTCGGGCCAGGTCTTGAACGCGATCGCGCAGAACGTGCCGTGGCTCCTCGGCGGTGCGGCCGACCTCGCGCCGTCGACCAAGACACGGCTGGCTTTCGACGGGGCCGGCGACTTCTCGCCGGGCGACCGCTCGGGCCGCAACTTCCATCTCGGCGTCCGCGAGTTCGCCTCGGCGGCGATCGCGAACGGCCTCTCGCTCTCGAAGCTCCGGCCCTTCTGGTCAGGGTTCCTCATCT
>DASTYQ010000125.1:0-19474 GCA_035764775.1 Gaiellaceae bacterium | reverse complement strand
CGATCAAGGCGCGCCAGCGCAACTGGATCGGACGCTCGGAGGGCGCCGAGATCCAGTTCCGCATCGAGGAGCTGGGCGAGGACATCCCCGTCTTCACGACACGCCCGGACACGCTCTACGGCGCAACCTTCTTCGTCCTCGCGCCCGAGCACGAGCTCGTGCCGCGCATCGATTCCGAGGACGTGCGCGAGTACGTGCGCCGCGCCTCGGTGAAGAAGACGGCCGAGCGGGCCGCTGCAACGGAGAAGACGGGCGTCGCCACGGGGCTGCACGCGATCAATCCCGTGAACGGCGAGCGCCTGCCCGTCTACGTCGCCGACTACGTCCTGACCGACTACGGCACGGGGGCGATCATGGCCGTGCCCGGGCACGACCAGCGCGACTTCGAGTTCGCGCAGGCGTTCGGCCTCCCGATCCGCCAGGTCGTGACGTCGGCCGACGGAGAGGTCGACGAGAGCGTTGCGTACGTGGAGCACACCGAAGGCGAGGTGCTCGTCAACTCCGGCGAGTTCGACGGGTTGCCGGCGCGCGAGGGTGGTCGCCGCATCGTGGAGGGTCTTGCCGCGGAGGGCCGTGGGGGCTTCACCGTCAACTACCGCCTCCGCGACTGGGGCTTCTCGCGGCAGCGCTACTGGGGCTGCCCGATCCCGATCGTGTACTGCGACCAGTGCGGGATCGTCCCGGTTCCCGACGATCAGCTCCCGGTCCTCCTCCCCGAGATCGAGGACTACAAGCCGAAGGGCGTCCCGCCGCTTGCGCAGGCCGACGAGTGGGTGAACGTGCCCTGCCCGTCCTGCGGCGGCGCGGCGAAGCGGGAGGTCGAGACCATGGACACGTTCGTCGACTCGTCCTGGTACTTCCTGCGCTACTGCGACCCGCAGAACGACGCGGCGCCGTTCGAGCGGGCGATCGTCGACTACTGGAACCCGGTCGACCTGTACATCGGCGGGGTCGACCACGCGACGGTCCACATGATCTACGCCCGGTTCTGGATCAAGGTGCTGAACGACATGGGCATGGTCGGGTTCCGCGAGCCGTTTGCAGCCTTCTACTCGAACGGCTGGGTGACGCTCGGCAAGACGAAGATGTCGAAGCGCGCCGGGAACATCGTCGGTCCGGACGACTTCCTCGAACGGTATGGCGCCGACGCGTGTCGCCTGAACATCCTCTTCCTCGGGCCGGCGAACGAGGACATGGAGTGGACCGAGACGAGCGTCGAGGCGATGTCGCGCTTCGTGAAGCGGCTGTGGAGCGTGGTGAACGAGGTCGTCGAGACAGCTCCCGTGGGCGAGCCGGTGAACGGTCCGCTCGCGAGGAAGGCGCACGCGACGATTGCGAAGGTGTCAGACGACATCGGCCGCCGGTATGCCTTCAACACCGCGATCGCGGCGGTGATGGAGCTCGTGAACGAGCTCTCGAAGCACCGGGCCGGTGCCGACTCTCGGTTCGCCGCGGAGACGGCCGTGTCGCTGATCCAGCCGTACGCACCGCACGTCGCCGAGGAGCTGTGGTCGCGACTCGGCCACGAGCGGCTGTGGGAGGCGCCCTGGCCCGTCGCCGATCCCGCCATGCTCGAGGTGCACACGATCGAGGTCGTCATCCAGGTGAACGGGAAGATCCGCGACAGACTCCATGTCTCGCCGTCCATCGGCGACGAGGAGCTCGTCGCTCTTGCGCGGGAATCCGAGCGCGTCCGCGCACAGCTCGACGGCTCCGAGATCGTGCGGACCGTCGTCGTCCCGGGCAAGCTCGTCAACTTCGTCATCTAGGTCGCGCCCCTGCCCTGTCGGCGGATTGGCGCCGACTCGTCACCAAGCCGTGAACCAGCTGTGACGGGTCTGCCGCGACGATCCGCACATGCCCATCGGCGTCTCGCGGACGACCGCGCTCCTCGGCGTGTGCGCCGCGCTCGTCGTGCTCGCGCTCCTCGGCCAGCGGCTGGCGCACGCGGGTGCCGCGAGCGAGCCCGAGGCGGCCGCACTTCCGCTCGAGCCGGTGTCCGAGGCGCCGGCACGGTCGCCGCTCGTCGTCCACGTCGTCGGGGAGGTGCGCCGCCCCGGCCTCTACCGGCTACGCGACGGTGCTCGCATCGCGGATGCCGTGCAGCGCGCGGGCGGAGCGTTGCCCGACGCGGATCTCGCTGCCGTGAATCTCGCCGCGCCCCTCGTGGACGGGATCCAGGTTCTTGTCCCGGCCGAAGCGAGTAGCCCCGCCGGACTGTCCGGTGGACCCGCGGGCGGCGAGACGGAAGCGGCGCGCGGGCCGGTGAGCCTCTCGTCCGCGACCGTCGAGGAGCTCGACCAGCTGCCGGGAGTCGGGCCGGTCACGGCCCAGAAGATCGTCGACTACCGCGCGGAGCACGGCTCGTTCGCGTCCGTCGACGACCTCGACGCCGTCCCGGGTATCGGACCGACGCGCATCGAGCAGCTGCGGGAGCTCGTCACACCATGAGGCTGGTGGTCGGGCGCCACTGGCCTGCTCTGCTCGTCGCTTCGGCGTGCTTCGGCATCGCCCTCTCCGTCTGGGTCGACGTCGGCCTCGTAACGACGATCGCCGGGGCTCTCGGCGCGCTGGGCGCTGTGCTCGTGCTCGAGCGCTGGCAGCGGCTCGCCGCCGTCGGCGTCGCCGTGGCCCTCGTCGGCCTCGGCTGGGGATCGCTCCGGATGGAGGCCCTCAATGCGAGCGTGCTGCGGGCGGAGGTCGGCGAGACCGGTGTCGCCGAGCTCGTCACCGTCGCCCCTGCCAGGTCGTCGCCCTGGTCGACCCGTGTGATCGCGATGGCGCGAGCGTTCAGGCGCGCACCCGTCAAGGAGCGCGTCCTACTCGTGTTGCCCGTCGGGCGCTCGCCCCCGCGCGGGGCCATCCTCGAGGCGACCGTTCGAGTGGCGGAGCCGCGACCGTCCCGCAACGGCTTCGACGAGCGTGGCTGGCTCGCGCGTCAGGGAGTTCACGTCGTGCTCGACGCGTCGAGCTGGCGACAGATCGGGCGCCGTGGAGGCGTAGCGGGCCTCGGCGACCGGCTGCGCGATCGGATCGAGCGAGCGGTCGGACGAGGAACCGGCGGGGTTCGTCGGGCAATCGTTCTCGGCGTCGTGCTCGGCGAGGACGAGGGTTTGCCTGCGCCGGTGCAGGACGACTTCCGAGCCTCGGGGCTCTACCACCTGCTCGCCGTGTCGGGTCAGAACGTCGCGTTCCTCGCGGCGGGCGTCCTCTGCCTGGGCTGGCTGCTGCGACTGTCGCGGGTCGCGCGCGAGCTGGTCGCGGTGGGCGTCATCGCCGCGTACGTGCTCGCGGTTGGCTGGCAGCCCTCGGTCGTGCGGGCCGCCGTCGCCGGGACGCTCGCGTCGCTCGCGTGGCTCGTGGCACGTCCGACCGACCGCTGGCACTTCCTCGCCGTCGGCGCGTTCGTCCTCCTCGCGTGGATGCCGACGTCTGCTCTGGATCCGGGCTTCCAGCTCTCGTTCGGGGCGGTCGCCGCCATCTTCGTCGGCGTTCCGCGCCTTCGCATGCACGTTGACGGGCTGCCGCTCCCGCGGACCGTCGCCGAGGCGCTCGCCGTCGCGCTCGCGTGCGGTCTCGCGACGGCGCCCATCCTCCTGCTCCACTTCGGGCAGGTGCCGCTGTACACGGTGCTCGCGAACATCGTCGCGTTCACAGCTGCACCGCTCGTGCTCGCGTTCGGGCTCCTCGCGGCCCTCGTCGATCCCGTCTCTCCGGACGCGGCTGCCGGGCTCGCGCAGCTCGCGGGTTGGGCCGCGGCGTGGCTGGAGCTGGTCGCGGAGGTCACCGCGCATCTTCCGAGTGCGCAGCTCGAGGCAGTCCCGGCGATCGCGCTCGCGGTCGCCGTCGCGGGCTGTTGGCTCGTCGCTCGCCTCGCGCGACGACGGCTCGGCGAGGTCGAGCGGCGACGCCTCAAGACTCTCGCGGTCGCGGCGGGAACTCTCGCGCTGGTCGCCGTGGCATGGGTCGCGACGCGCCCTCCGCCGGCGTGGAGCCGGCCCGAGGGCTTGCGGGTGACCTTTTCGACGTCGGGCAGGGCGACTCGGTGCTGCTCGAGACACCGCGGGCGCGCATCCTGGTCGACGAAGGACCACCTGAGGCAGGTGTCGCCGCGCAGCTACGAGGCATGGGGGTCCGTTCGCTGAGCGCGCTCGTCATGACGCACCCACAGCGCGACCATGTCGGCGGCGCGGCCGACGTCATCCGCGGAGTCGAGGTAGGCGAGGTGCTCGGCCCCGGCCTCGCTGCGACCGGTCCGGAGAGCGACGCTGCGCTCGCAGCGGCTCGGTCACGCCACGTCCCGATCCGCGTCGTCCGCACGGGAACGAGCTTTCGCGTCGGCCGCCTGCGACTGCGCGTGCTGTGGCCGGAGGACGAAGGGACCCCGTCGGAAGATCCCAACCAGAACGCGGTCGTGCTCATCGCCTCGTATGGAGAGACCGACGTCTTCCTCTCGGCCGACGCCGAATCCGACGTGACGGCACGCCTGCCGCTGCAGGGGGTCGAGGTCATGAAGGTGGCGCACCACGGCTCCGAGGACCCCGGGCTCGCTGCAGAGCTCGAGACGCTCCGTCCCAGAGTCGCGGTCATCTCGTGCGGGCGGAACAACGACTACGGGCATCCGAGGCCGGAGACGCTCGCGGCCCTCGCCGCCGCTCCCGGGCTCGCCGTCTACCGCACGGACGAGGACGGCCGCGTCGTCGTCGAGTCCGACGGGCGCCGCCTGACGGTGCGAACGCAGCGGTAGGCTGGACCGGTGGCTGACACTCCCGACAAGCCCGTCTATCTCATTACCGGGAGCGATCGCCCCAAGGTGGACACGGCGATCGCACGGCTCCGCGGTCACTTCGAGGCCGAGTCGATCGAGACCGTGAGCGCGCTGGAGATCTCCGGCGACGAGGCGGCCGGTCTCTGCAATGCCGGCAGCCTCTTCGGCGACGCGCGGCTCGTCGTCGTCACCGACGTCGACGGGATGAAGGCGGACCGAGGTCGCCGGGGCGGCTGGAAGACCGCCGACGTCGAGTCGATCGAGACATACCTCGGCAGTCCGGCCCCGGCCACCGTCCTTGCCCTCGTCGCCGAGGAGCTGAAGTCGAGCTCGGGGTTGTGGAAGGCCTGTGCGAAAGCGGGCCCCGTCCTCGCCTTCGACGTCGACAAGAAGCTCGCGGAGTGGGTCGCGAAGCGCCTGCACGAGCGAGGGGTGCGGCCCGAGCCCGACGCAGTCACGGCCCTGATCGCGCTCGTCGGGGAGAACCCGCGTGCGCTCGAGACCGAGGTCGACAAGATCGCGACGTGGGCCGACGGCGAGCCGATCGGGGAGCGTGAGGTCACGGCGCTCGTCGGCGCGAACGCCGACATCCCGATCTACGAGCTGACGGAGGCGTGGGCCGTGCGGGACACGCCGCGTGCGCTCGAGGTGAGCGAGACGCTCTTCGAGCGCGAGGCCCGCCAGCGGCGTGACACAGCCGCGCGCCTCGCCGGGTCGCTCGGTGGCCATCTCGGGCGGCTGCGGACGCTCAAGCGCCTCGCGGCAGAAGGTGTCACGTCGAAGGAGGCTGCCGCGCAGCTCAAGCTCAACCCGTACTACGCGGGGAAGCTGTACCGCCAGGCAGAGGGCTTCTCCGAGGAGGAGCTCGACGACGCGGTGCTCCGGCTGGCGGAGCTCGACGGCGCGCTCAAGGGCCAGAGCCGGCTCGCGCCAGACCTCGAGTTGCAGCGCACGCTCGTCGACTTGACGCGACGGCGCGGCGCGCCGGGCGCGACCGGAAGCTAGGCGGCGACGCCGACGCCGGCGACGAGTTTCGCGGCGCGCGACTTCTTGCGCGCGGCGGTGTTGCCGTGCAGCGCCCCGCGGGCAATCGCACGGTCGATGGTGCGCACGAGCTCGCGATGCTCGCTCGCGATGCGCTCGGCGTCGCCGTCCGAGACGGCCGCCTCGAGGCGCTTCGTCAAGGTCTTGATCGTCGATCGGTAGCGGAGGTTCTCGCTCCGCTGCCGCTCCTGGATCAGGACGCGCTTCTTCTGTTGCTTGATGTTCGCCATTCGAGAAAACGCCCGCATCCGCGGGCCGCGCGATGGTAGCAGACCCCGCTGGGAGAATCGCAGCGCGTGACCGAGCCCACGAGCCCTCATCCCGGCGAGCCTGGCCACAGTCGCCGCCTCGCCCGCTCGACGGCCGTCTTCTCGGCCGCGACCGCCGTCTCGCGTGTCCTCGGGCTCGTCCGGGAGATGGTGAGTGCCTACTTCTTCGGCGTCTCAGGGCTCATCAACGCCTTCACGGTCGCGATCCAGATCCCGAACCTCGTGCGCGCGCTCGTTGCCGACGCGGCGCTCTCGGGCGCGTTCGTCCCGGTGTTCAGCGAGCTGCTCGAGAAGGGCGAGAGGAAGCGCGCGTGGCGCGTCGCGTCGACCCTCTTCTGGCTGACGCTGCTCGTCCTCGGCGCGGTCACGGCGGTCTTCATCCTGCTCGCGCCGCTCCTCATGAAGCCGTTCGGCGATCCGGGCGGCGACTACGACCTCGCGGTCGGACTCTCCCGCGTCCTCTTCCCGATCGTCGTCCTGCTCGGGCTCTCGGGGATCGTCGTCGGGATCCTCAACACGTACCACCACTTCGCGCTGCCGGCGCTCGCGCCCGTCGCGTGGAATCTCGTGATCATCCTCGGGCTCGTGCTCGGCGTCCCGCGAATCGACGACGAGAGCGGGCAGCTCTACCTGTACGCAGGAGTCGTCGTCCTCGGGACGCTCGTCCAGCTCCTGCTGCCGATTCCGTGGCTGCGCAAGCTCGACGGACGCCTCACAGTCGTCATCGACTGGCGCGACCCGGCCGTCAAGCGCGTGCTCGTGCTGATGCTCCCCGTCACGTTGACGATCGGGCTCGTCAACGTGAACTTCCTCGTGGACACGCTGTTCGCGTCACGGCTGCTCGATCCCGAGCTCGCTCCTGCCGCGATCGACAAGGCGTTCCGGCTGTACATGCTTCCGCAGGGTGTCTTCGCCGTCGCGGTCACGACGGTGCTCTTCCCGACGCTGTCGCGGCTCGCGGCGCGCGACGACATGACCGGGCTGCGACGCTCGCTCGACAGCGGCATCCGTCAGATCGCCTTCCTGCTGGTGCCGGCCGGGCTCGTCTCGATCGTCCTCGCAAAGCCGATCGTCGAGCTCGTGTACCAGCGCGGCGAGTTCACGGCCGAGGACACCGTGATCGTCGCCCAGTGCCTGCAGGCGTTCTCGATCGGCCTCGTCTTCAACGGCTGGATGCTCATCCTGAACCGGAGCTTCTACGCCGTGCAGACGAACTGGGTGCCGACCGGCATCGCGCTCGGCGCGGTCGGCCTGAACGCTGCCTTCGACACCGTCTTCTACCGGCTCGGCATCTGGGGGATCCCGCTTGCGACCTCGACGGTGAACGTGGTCGCCTCGGTCGTCCTCCTCGTGATGATGCGGCGACGCGTCGGCCTCGAGCACGTCGGGCGGACCCTCGGCGTCGTCGTCCGCGTCGCGCTCGCAGGGGCGGTCGCGGCGGGCCTCTCCTATGTCGCTTGGTGGGGAGTCGACGCGGCGCTCGGAGACGGCCTCGTCGCGCAGCTGCTCTCGCTCGGCGCGGGCTTTGCGGTCGCCGGCCTCGTCTACGTCGGGCTCGCCCGGGCGCTCGGGGTTCGTGAGCTCGAGGCGTTGCTACTGTTGCGAGCCCGGCGCGGCGATCCTCCAGAGCAGCGCTGACAGACCTATGCAGCAGGACCGCATCCGCAACTTCGCGATCATCGCGCACATCGACCACGGGAAGTCGACGCTTGCGGACCGCATCCTCGAGCTGACCGGCGCCGTCTCGGAGCGCGACATGCGCGAGCAGCTCCTCGACTCGATGGAGCTCGAGCGCGAGCGGGGGATCACGATCAAGGCGCAGGCGGTCCGCGTGTCCTGGAAGGGCTACCAGCTCAATCTCATCGACACACCCGGCCACGTCGACTTCACCTACGAGGTCTCGCGCTCGCTGCAGGCGTGCGAGGGCGCGCTCCTCGTCGTCGACGCGGCGCAGGGGATCGAGGCGCAGACGCTGGCCAACGCATACCTCGCGATCGACGGCGGGCTCGAGATCGTCCCGGCCGCGAACAAAATCGACCTCCCGCAGGCCGATCCGGACGGAGCCGCGAAGGAGCTCGGCGACCTGCTCGGGGAGGAGCCCGAGCGCGTCCTGCGCATCTCGGCGAAGACCGGGACCGGCGTCCCGGACGTCCTCGACGCGATCGTCGAGCGCATCCCGCCGCCCGCAGGCGACCCGGACGCGCCGGCGCGGGCGCTCGTCTTCGACTCGTCGTACGACCAGTACCGGGGCGTCGTCGCGTTCGTGCGCGTCGTCGACGGCACGTTCTCGGCGCGTGAGCCTTTGCGTGCGATGGCGCAGGGCACCGAGTTCGACGCCGAGGAGATCGGTGTGATGTCGCCTGCGCGCTCCCCGATCGACTCACTCTCGGCAGGCGAGGTCGGCTACGTCATCACCGGCCTCAAGGACGTGTCGCGCCTGCGCGTCGGCGACACCCTCACCTCACGTCGCCGCCGGGCGGCCGGGCCGCTGCCCGGCTACCAGGACGTCAAGCCGATGGTGTTCGCCGGGATCTTCCCGACCGACTCCGACGACTACCCGGAGCTGCGAGACGCCCTCGAGCGCTTGAAGCTCAACGACGCCTCGCTCTCGTACGAGCCGGAGACGTCACAGGCGCTCGGCTTCGGGTTCCGGTGCGGCTTCCTCGGGCTCCTGCACATGGAGATCGTCCGCGAGCGCCTCGAGCGCGAGTTCGACCTCGACCTCCTGATCACCGCGCCGAACGTCGCCTATCGCGCGACGACACGCACGGGCGACGAGGTGGAGGTGCACAACCCGGCCGAGATGCCGCGTGAGCTCGAGCAGGTCGAGGAGCCGTACGTGAAGGCGTCGGTGATCGTCCCGAAGGACTACGTCGGCGCGGTCATGGAGCTCGCGAACGAGCGCCGCGGCACGTTCGACCACATGGAGTACCTGAGCGAGGATCGCGTGCTGCTCCTGTACGAGCTCCCGCTCGGCGAGATCGTGCTCGACTTCTACGACCAGCTGAAGTCGCGCACGCGCGGGTACGCGAGCTTCGATTACGACCTCGCGGGCTTCAAGCCCGGCGACCTCACCCGCGTCGACATCCTCGTCGCCGGGGAGCAGGTCGACGCGCTCTCGCTCATCATCCACCGCGACTTCGCATACGACCGGGGTCGCCAGCTCGTCGAGCGCCTGCGCGAGGAGATTCCGCGGCAGATGATCGACGTCCCCGTGCAGGCGGCCATCGGCTCACGCGTGATCGCGCGCGAGACCATCAAGGCTCGCCGCAAGGACGTGCTCGCGAAGTGCTACGGCGGCGACATCACGCGCAAGCGCAAGCTGCTCGAGAAGCAGAAGAAGGGCAAGAAGCGCATGAAGCAGGTCGGCAGCGTGGAGGTCCCGCAGGAGGCCTTCCTCGCCGTGCTCAACCTGGACTCGGACAGGAAGCGTTCGTGAGCGGCGTTCGGCACCTGTACGTCCACCTGCCGTTCTGCGCGCACCGCTGCGGGTACTGCGACTTCGTCACCGTCGTCGGGCGCGGCGACCAGCACGCGGCGTACGTCGACGCGCTGCTTGCGGAGCTCCAGCGCGAGCGCGCTGTCCTCGCACCCGACCTCGAAACCGTCTTCATCGGTGGTGGCACCCCGACGTTCACGACCCCACGCGAGCTCAGCCGCCTCCTACGTGCCCTGCCCAAAGCCGACGAGGTGAGCATCGAGGCGAACCCGGAGACAGTGTCCACCGAGCTAGCCACGCTCCTCCGGGACGAGGGCGTGACGCGCGTCTCGCTCGGCGCGCAGAGCTTCCAGCCGCGCCTGCTCGAGGTGCTCGAGCGGCGCGCGACTCCCGGCGACGTCCGTAGCGCGGTGCGCACGCTGCGCGAGGCCGGGTTTGACAACATCTCGCTCGACCTCGTCTACGGCATCCCGGGTCAGACGCCCGCCGATCTCGACGCCGACCTCGCCCAGGCCCGCGCGCTCGCCCCCGAGCACCTCTCGTGCTACGAGCTCGAGGCCAAGCCAGGCACGCGCTTCACCCATACCCATGGCGACGAGCTCACGCGGCAGGCGGAGGCGATGGAAGGGTACTTCGAGCAGGTCGTCGACACGCTCACGACTGCCGGCTACCGCTGGTACGAAACGGCGAACTTCGCCCGCGAGGGGGATCGCGATCTGCGCGCGCGGCACAACCTCGGCTACTGGCTCGGCCGCGACTATCTCGGGATCGGCATCGGCGCGGTGTCGACGGTCGACGGTGTCAGGCGGCGGAACCTCCCGAGCCTGGCGCGCTACGTCGCGGCGCTCCCGCGAGGCGAGGAGCCCGCCCGCGAGCTCGAGCCGATCGATCACGAGACACGAAGCCGTGAGCGCCTCCTCCTCGGGCTGCGCCTGGACGAGCCCGTCGTGCTCGCGGACGTCGCCGGTGCGGTGGACGAGGACGCGCTCGCACGGCTGTCCGACCTCGGGCTCGTGGAGGTGGCGACGAACGGACGCGGGGAGGAGCTCCGCCTCACGCGCCGCGGCCGCTTCCTCGGCGGGGGCGTCACCGCCGAGCTCATGGCCTGAGCAGCCTGGAATCAGCGGGTCACCCGGCTACCATCGGTCCCAGATGCAGCTCACACCACGGAAACGCGAGATCCTGCGGCTCGTCATCGAGGAGTACGTCGCGTCCGGCCAGCCGGTCGGCTCGCGCTCGCTCGTCGAGCACTCGCACCTGGGGTTCTCTGCGTCGACGGTGCGCGGCGAGCTCGCCGAGCTGGAGACGCTCGGCCTGCTCACGCATCCGCATACCTCGGCGGGTCGAACGCCGACCGAAAGCGGCTACCGGCTCTACGCGGAGGAGCTCGTCGACACCGTCGAGGGGCGCCCGGAAGCGCTCGGGGTCGACCTGCGCTCCATGCGCGACGAGATCGAGCTGGCGCTTCGTGCCACGACGGAGATGCTCTCCGAGGCGACGCGCCTGCTCGCGCTCGTCTCGGCTCCGTCGCTCGAGACGGCCTCGATCAGGCACGTGGAGGTGCTGACGCTGCAGCCCACGAGCGTGATGGTCGTCGTGATCACCTCGACAGGAGGCGTGACGAAGCAGGTGTTCAGGCTCGAGGAGCCGGTCGACCCGGGGCTCGTCGCGTGGGCGGGGGAGTACCTCGAGGAGCAGATCGTGGGCGAGCGGCTCGGTTCGCGAACCGTTCGTCGCCGGCTCGAGGCGCCCGAGCTGGCGCCTCGCGAGCGCTCGTTCCTGTCGCTCATCGGCCAGACCCTGCTCCAGGTCGGGGCGGAGGCGGGGCCCGAGGTCTTCGTCGGCGGGACTGCAGGCCTCGTCGGCGGCGCCCGCGCGGAGGAGGTCGAGGCGACGATGCGCCTCGTCGAGCTCCTCGAGCGGCGCGCGGCGGTGCTCGAGCTCATGAGCGCGGCCCTCGAGCCGCAGCGGCCCGTCGTCCACATCGGGCCCGAGCTCGCGGGCGCCGACCTGTCCTCGGTCTCGCTCGTCGGCGCGACCTACGGGATCCGGTCGACGCCGCTGGGCGCTGTCGGCCTCGTCGGACCGCTGCGCATGGACTACGAGAAGGCGATCCGGACTGTGCGGGCCGCGGCGTTCGAGCTCTCCCGCTTCGTCGAGGACGTCTACGAAGACGGGTAGCCGTGGCCACGACCGAGAGCGACTACTACGAGCTGCTCGGCGTCTCGCGCACCGCCAGCGACGCCGACATCAAGCGTGCGTTCCGGACGCTCGCGCGTGAGCTGCATCCCGACGTCTCGGGCGAGCCCGATGCAGCCGCGAGGTTCCGCGACGTCGCCGAGGCGTACGAGGTGCTCTCCGACCCCGAGCGCCGCGCGACGTACGACCGCTTCGGGAAGGCGGGGCTCCGTCGTGGTGGGTTCGAGCCGGCGTTCACCGACTTCGGCAGCCTCTCCGACATCTTCGCGGCGTTCTTCGGCGAGGATCTCGTCGGCGGCGCACGGCAGCGCCCGCAGCGCGGGGGCGACGTGCAGGCCGTGGTCGAGATCGACCTGGAGGAAGCGTTCGCCGGTGCGACGGTCACGGTCCCGCTCGACGTCGCCGTCCCGTGCGAGCGCTGCGCTGCGACGGGTGCGGAGCCCGGGACGTCGACGCGCAGCTGCCCGACCTGCGCCGGCGCCGGCGTCGTGCGCAGCGTGTCGCAGAACATCTTCGGGCAGTTCGTCCAGCAGCGAACGTGTCCCGAGTGCGAGGGGCTCGGCGAGGTGCTCGAGCAAGCCTGCTCGGAGTGCCGCGGCGACGGTCGTGTCGTCACGCGCTCGCAGCTCGAGGTCGACGTGCCGAAGGGCATCCACGACGGCCAGCAGATTCGCGTTACCGGCCAGGGACACGCCGGGTTCCGCAGCGCCGAGCGCGGGCACGCGTTCGTGGTCGTGCGCGTACGGCCCGACCCGCGCTTCGTCCGCGACGGGGACGACCTGCACACGGCGCTGCGTCTCACGATGACCGAGGCCGCGCTCGGGACGACGGCGACGGTCGCGTCGCTCTCCGGAGACGTGCCCCTCGAAGTGCCGCCGGGAACGCAGCCGGGCGAGGTGCGCGTCCTGCGCGGCGAGGGCATGCCGGCGCTGCGCGGATCGGCCCGCGGCTCGCTGTTCGTCCGGCTCGACGTCGCCGTGCCGACGATCCTCGACGAAGAGCAGCGCGCGCTCGTCGAGCAGCTCGACGAGAAGCTCGACGACGAGGCGTACCGCCCGCGCGACGAGGACGGCGGCTTCTTCAGTCGCCTGAAGAGCGCGCTCCGCTGAGCGGACTCGTTCGCGTCGCCTTCGTCGTCCCGACGTCCGAGGCCGAGATCGCGCGCGCGTGGCTCGTGACGCACGCGCCGGCGGGCTTCGAGGAGCGAGCGGGAGACGGCACGACCGAGCTCGCGGTGTACGTCGGGGAGGACGGCGTCGCCGGGATCCGCGAGGCGTTCCCACAGGCGACCGTCGAGCCGGTCGCAGACGACTGGGAGGACCGCTGGCGGGAGTTCCACCGGCCGGTCGAGGCAGGTGGGCTGTGGATCGGGCCGCTGTGGATCGAGTCGCCGCCGGATCGGCCCACGGTCGTCGTCGACCCGGGTCGCGCCTTCGGCACGGGGGCGCACGCGACCACGCGCGCGTGTATCGAGCTCCTGTCCCGGCTCGAGCGGGGCAGCATCCTCGATGCGGGGTGCGGCTCCGGCGTGGTCTCGGTCGCGGCCGCGCGGCTCGGCTTCGCGCCCGTCCGCGCGGTCGACCACGACCAGGTCGCGGTCGACGTCGCGATCGAAAGCGCGCGGCTGAACGACGTCGCCGTCGAGGTGGCACGGGCCGACATCCTCGCGGATGCGCTGCCCGTGAGCGACGTCGCGGTGGCGAACATCGACTTGCCGATCGTCGAGCGGCTGCTCGACCGAGTGGACGCGCGACACGCCGTGACGTCGGGGTATCTCGCCTCCGAGCTGCCGTCGAGGCCCGGCTGGGAGCCGGTCGACCGGGTCGAGCTCGAGGGCTGGGCGGCAGACGTTCTCGCGAAGCGGCACTAAGCTAGTCCGGCGATGGCGAGCTTCTCCGTGCGTTTTCTGGGCTGCAAGGTGTCGTATGCCGACGCGCAGGCGGTTCGAGAGCGGCTGCTCGGCGACGGACACCACGAGGCCGAGGGCGAGGGCGACGCCGCCGTCGTGAACACGTGCTGCGTCACGCACGAGGCGATCTCGAAGTCGCGCCAGGCTGCGTCGCGCGCGGCCCGAAGCCACCGACGGGTCTACGTCACGGGCTGCGGCGCGAACCTGGACGGTGCGTTCGCCGGCATGCCGGCGAACGTCACGGTTGTGCCCGGGCCGAGCGAGGATCTGCCCGCGGCCGTCGCGGGGCACATCGGCGCGCTCGCGTGCATCCAGGCGGACGCTCGCGTCGAGCGCACGCGCGCGTTCGTGAAGATCCAGGACGGCTGCTCGTTCTCGTGCGCCTTCTGCGTCATTCCGCTCGTTCGCGGCGGCACCCGCAGCCGGCGCGCCGCTGCGGTACTCGGGGAGATCGAGCGCCGCGTCGCGCAGGGGCATCGCGAGGTCGTCCTCACGGGCGTCAACCTCGGCTGCTTCCGCGACCGCGACGCCGGGTTCACGCTGCCGCGACTCATCCGCGAGGCGGGCGCGCTCCCGGGCGTCGAGCGGCTGCGGCTCTCCTCCATCGAGGTGAACCACCTGAGCGACGACCTCGTCGCCGCGCTGCGCGAGACGGAGTCCGCTTCGCGCCATCTCCACGTGCCGCTGCAGTCGGGCGACGACCGCGTCCTGGGCGCGATGGGAAGGCGCTATACCTCGGCGCAATACCTCGCGAAGCTCGAGCCGCTCGTGGACTTCAACCTCACCGCCGACGTGATCGTCGGCTTTCCCGGCGAGGACGATGCGGGCTTCGAGCGCACGGTCGCGGTCGTCGAGCGTGCAGGGCTGAGCCGCGTGCACGTCTTCCCGTACTCGCCGCGCCCGGGCACGGTGACGGCCGCCGACGACCCGGTGCCCGCCGCGGTCAAGAAGGAGCGCGGCACGCGTCTGCGGGCACTCTCGGACGAGCTCTCGCGGAGGCGCTGGCAGGCACGGGTCGGGACGACCGACCGCGTGCTCGTCGACCGCCCGGGCCGTGGCTACGGCGCCGATTACACGCCGTGGCTCCTCGACGGCGAGATCGGCCAACTCCTGACCGCGCGCGCCGTCGGAGTCTCCAAGGAGGGCATCCTTGCCGTCGCCGCCTGAGAGCTGCCTGTTCTGCCGTCTCGTCGCCGAGGGCGACCACGTCCACGCGGCCGACGGCTTCGTCGCGATCCGCGACATCAATCCGATCGCGGAGACGCATCTTCTCGTTCTGCCGCAACGCCACGTCGAAACGTTTCGCGACGTCGGGTCGTTCCCGGACGAGGAAGCCGGCCGGATGCTCCGCTTCGTCGCCGAGACTGCCGCCGCAGCCGGACTCGACGACTACAAGGTGCTCGTGAACGTCGGCGAGGGCGGTGGACAGACGATCTTCCACCTGCACTGGCACGTCCTCGGCGGTCGGTTCGACACCGGCAAGCTCTCGCGGATACTGGCACTGGAGGCCGCCTAGATGAGTCTGATCGTTCGCATCGAGGGTGAGCTGAAGGACGCACGCCTCGCACGCGACGAGGACCGCCGCGACGCGCTCAGTCTCCTGCTCAACTCGCTCCAGGCTGCCCAGAAGGAGCTGCGGCGCCCGCTCTCCGACGACGAGGAGCTGCAGGTGCTCCAGCGCGAGCGCAAACGGCGGGTCGAGGCGGCGGAGGCATTCCGCGCGGGCGGCCGCGAGGAGCAGGCCGACGACGAGGAGTACGAGCTCGAGGTGCTGGCCGAGTTCATGCCCGAGCAGATGTCCGAGGAGGAGATCGAGGAGATCATCGACGACGTCATCTCCGAGGTCGGTGCGACCAACATTCGCGACATGGGCCGAGTCATGGCCGGCGTGATGCACCAGGTCTCCGGCCGAGCGGACGGCTCCGTCGTCAGCCAGCTCGTGAAGGAAAAGCTCGCCTAGCCCGTCCCTACACTGCGCCTGATGCAACAGGTGCTGGACGTCTCGAACGAGGTCGCGGCGGAGCTCGCGGGCGTCGAGGACGGCGTCCTCGACGCCCTGCGCGAGCGTCTGCACTGCACGATCGCCTTGCGCGGGAACCGCTTGACCCTCGGAGGCGATGACCAGCACGTCGCCGCCGCGCGCGCAGTCGTCGACGAGCTGGTGGAGCTCGTCGAGGGCGGCCACGAGATCGGCCCGGACACCGTGGGCGCCGTGCTCGCGGCGCTCGACCAGGCCGAAGACGTGCGCGAGGTCTTCGACGACGTCGTCTGGCGCCACCGCGGCAAGAACATCACGCCGAAGACGGTCAACCAGAAGCGCTACGTCGACGCGATCCGCCGCGCGACCGTGACTTTCGGGATCGGGCCCGCGGGGACGGGGAAGACGTATCTCGCCATGGCGCTCGCCGTCTCCGCGCTGTCGGAGGGCCAGGTCGGGCGACTCATCCTCACACGGCCGGCCGTCGAGGCGGGCGAGCGGCTCGGCTTCCTCCCCGGCGACCTGCTCGCGAAGGTCGACCCGTACCTGCGCCCGCTGTACGACGCGCTCTACGACATGCTCGATCCCGAGCGCCTCGCGGGCTACATGGAGCGGGGGACGATCGAGGTCGCGCCTCTCGCGTTCATGCGCGGTCGCACGCTCAACGACTCGTTCGTAGTCCTCGACGAGGCGCAGAACACGACCCCGGAACAGATGCAGATGTTCCTGACGCGCCTCGGGTTCGGCTCCAAGATGGTCGTTACCGGGGACGTGACGCAGGTCGATCTTCCACGCGAGCAGGCGTCGGGCCTGATCCAGGTCCGCGACATCCTCGCGGGCATCGACGGGATCGGCTTCGTCGAGTTCGGCAACGAGGACGTCGTGCGGCACAAGCTGGTGCAGCGAATCGTCGCGGCGTACAAGCGTCACGCCGAGGAGACCGGCACGGCGCGTCGCCGGTGATCCTCGTCGAGACCGCAAACCGCAGCGGCGTTGCGGTCGACGAGCGCGCGGCGATCGAGCTCGCACGGGCGGTTCTCGGCGCCGAGGGTGTCGGCGACGGCGAGCTCGGGATCGCGTTCGTTACGCCCGACGAGATGCGCGCCCTCAAGAACGAGCACCTCGGCATCGACGAGGCCACCGACGTCCTCTCGTTTCCGCTCGACGGGCGGGACGAGCTGCCGGTCGGAGTGCCGCGTGCGCTCGGCGACGTCGTGCTCTGTCCCCAGGTCGTGGGGGACGAGTGGCGCGCGCCGCTCGTTCACGGCCTGCTCCACCTGCTCGGGTACGACCACGGCGAGGAGATGAGCGCGCGCGAGGAGGTGCACGGGCGGTGATGGCGCGCCAGCGCAGCCAGTCGCTCTTCCAGAGCTTCAACGTCGCGGCCGAGGGGATCGTCCAGGCCGTGCGGACGCAGCGCAACCTCTGGATCCACTTCGCGATCGCTGCCGCGGTGCTCGTGGCGGCGATCGGCTTCGGCGCGACCAAGCTCGAGCTGGCAGTGCTGCTCCTGGCGATCACGTTCGTGCTCGTCGCAGAGCTCGTGAACACGGCGGTGGAGGCAGCGGTGGACGTCGCCTCGACCTCGTTCGACCCCATGGCCAAGATCGCGAAGGACATCGCTGCCGGCGCCGTGCTCGTGGCGGCGCTGAACGCGGTTGCGGTCGGCTACCTCGTGTTCTCCGGAGAGGTCGCGACGCGGAGCTCGCGCTTCCTGACGCGGCTCTCCGATGCTCCGGCCGAGCTCACGCTCGTCGCGCTCGCCGTCACCGTGATCCTCGTTGTCGCGGTGAAGGCGTACACCGGGCGAGGCACTCCCTTGCGTGGAGGGCTGCCGTCCGGGCACGCGGCGGTCGCGTTCGCGGGATGGATGGCCGTGACGTTGATCCTCGAGGACTCGCCCCGGAGGTTCCTCATCTCGTCAGTGACGTTCATCATGGCGTTGCTCGTGGCGCAGACTCGTGTCGAAAGCGGTGTGCACTCGGCCTCCGAGGTCGCCAGCGGCGCGCTGCTCGGGGCACTCGTGACCCTCTTTCTGTTCCAGGCGTTCGGATGAACGACGACGAGCTGCTGGCAGTCGCCGACGCGGTGGCTGCGCGCGCGTACGCGCCGTACTCGAACTTCCACGTCGGCTGCGCGGTGCTCGCGCGGGACGGCCGCGTGATCGAGGGCGTGAACGTCGAGAACGCTGCCTATCCGCTCGGGGTGTGTGCGGAGCGAACGACCTTCTCGCGCGCGGTCGCCGAGGGGTACAAGCCTGGGGATTTCGCCGTGGCCGCGATCACCGCGTCGCCGTGCGGGGGGTGCCGCCAGTGGCTGCACGAGATGGGCGTCGACCGCGTCGTCTTCCGCAACGGCGGTCGCGTCGTGACGATGACGCCGGACGAGCTACTGCCGGAGTCGTTCGACAGCTCCGACCTCACGTGACCCGTCTGTTGGCGGTTTGGCGCCGTCCTGACGCACTTCCGTGTCCCACGCGCGCGGATTTTCTCGTTACGCTCGCAGTGGGTGGTGGGATGGGGTGCCCCAGAGGAAGGTGCCCATGAAGTCAGGGTTCGTGGCCGTCGCCGGCCGCCCCAACGTCGGCAAGTCGACGCTCGTGAACGCCCTCTGCGGCGAGAAGGTCGCGATCACGTCGACCGTGCCCAACACCACCCGGAGGCGGATCTTCGGGGTCGCCCACGGCGCCGACTACCAACTCGCGCTCGTCGACCTCCCGGGCTTCCAGCGCCCGATGGATCCGCTGACCGAGCGGATGCAGCAGACGGTCGATTCGTCGTTCGACGACGTCGACGCCGTTCTCCTCGTCGTCGACGCGCGCGCACACATCGGCTCGGGCGACCGCTTCGTCGCGCGGCGCGTGTTCGGACTGGGGACGCCGGTCGTGATCGCGCTGAACAAGGTCGATCGCCTGAAGCCGGCGCACATCGCGACCCAGATGAAGGCCGCAGCGACGCTCGGCGACTTCCATGCGCTCCACCCCGTCAGCGCGAAGACGAAGGAGGGCGTCGGCGAGCTGCGCGGCGACCTCGTGACGCTCCTCCCCGAAGGGCCGGCGTACTTCCCGGCCACCCAGGCCACCGACCTCTCGCTCGAGGATCGGATCGCCGAGGTCGTCCGCGAGAAGGCGCTCCAGCTGACGCGCGAGGAGGTTCCGCACGCGATCACGGTCGAGGTCGAGGAGATCGAGGACGGCCGCGTCCGGGCTCTGATCTACGTCGAGACCGAGTCGCAGAAGGGCATCGTCGTCGGGAAGAAGGGCGCGATGGTGCGCGAGATCGGCACGCGAGCACGCCCGGAGGTGGAGGCGCTGGTCGGCGGGCGAGTGTTCCTCGAGCTACAGGTCAAGGTACGGCCCAAGTGGCGGCGCGATCCGAAGATGCTCGAGCGGCTCGGCTTCTGAGTCGCAGTCCGTAGTTTCGCCCGCCCGGCGTCCGGCTGCTCCCTGATGGCAGCGACGCGCGCGCGCGGGAGCCTTGACACGAACGACGAGAGGAGGCGCACATGGGCCCGATCGTGGAGGCGAGCGCCGTCGTCAAGACGTACGACACTGGCGCAGTCCAGGTACAGGCGCTCCGCGGTGTCGACCTCACGCTCGAGAGGGGCGAGATGGTCGCGATCATGGGGCCGAGCGGCTGCGGCAAGACCACGCTGCTCAACTGCCTGTCCGGGCTCGACTCGACGGACGGCGGCGAGGTCGTCATCGAGGGCACGCCGCTCTCGCAGATGTCCGACCGCGAACGCACGGACTACCGAGCCCGCCGCATGGGCTTCGTGTTCCAGTTCTACAACCTCATCCCGGTGCTCACGGCAGCCGAGAACGTCGAGCTGCCGCTCCTCGTGAGCGGCACGGCCCCGAAGGCGGCCC
>DASTYQ010000124.1:0-18490 GCA_035764775.1 Gaiellaceae bacterium | reverse complement strand
GTCGAAGTCGACGGCGCCCGAGGAGATCTTCGCGATCGCCTCGTCCGTCGTGTCGAAGAACGTCTCCTCGACCTTCACGCCGTACTCCTTGGCGAAGTTCTTCTTGATCTTCGGCCACAGGTAGCCGTTCCAGTTGTAGATCCGGAGCGTGCCGCTCTCGGGCTCGAGACCCGACGCGATCATCGGGTTGTCGTCGAACAGCGGCCACTTCACGGGGTTCTCCGGACTTGCGAGCTGGAGCTCCGGCGGCTTGAAGTTGCCGCTGTCCGAACCACCGCACGCCGCCAGCAGCCCGCTCAGGCTCGACAGACCGAGAACGCCCGCAGCGGAACGTCCGATGAACTCGCGGCGACCGTACCTCGACTCACGTGGATGTAGCGTCATTCCCAACCTCCTCCGGGCCTCCTGGCCCCCCACGTCCGAATAAACCAGAGGAGGGGACCCGGGTCAATCCGTGAGCACGACGAGGGCGTCGACGGCGATCGTGGCTGACACCGTGACAATCAGCGGGTTGACCTCGACCGAGGCGATTCGGGGGTTTGCGAGCGCGAGATCGCCCAGCACGACGAGGGTTTCGGCGACGACGCCGTGCGGATCCTCGACCCCCGCGGCTGCGACGAGACCCGTCGCCGAGTTCGCGTCGAGGGGTGCGCTCGAGACGGCGACGGAGTCCAGCTCCTCGACCTCGACGCCTCCCCTACCGACCGCGACGACCGGGCCGAAGTCCGGGTCACGGGTCACGCCGCAGAGCACCTCCGTACCCGCCTCGACCTGGCGCGCCACCAGGACCGGGCCGCCGAGACGGCGCGCTGCCTCCGCCGCCTCGCCGGGCGAGGTGATGCCGAGGACGACGCCTCCGTCGCGGGCCTTGTGTGCGACTCCGTCCGTCTTGACGACGACGGGCGCGCCCATCGCTTCCGCTGCCGCCGCGGCCTCCTCCGGCGTCGCGGCACGTCGCCGCGGCGCGAACGGAACCCCGAGCCGCTCGAGAACGAGCGACGACTCGTGCTCCGGCAACGTCCCGGACGGCCCGAGGAGATCGGTGACGTCCGGCACGCCGCGAACGGGTGCGGGTACGAACAACGGCCGCCTCGCCGTGCCTGCGAGCGCGACCATCGCGTCGCGCGGGCCGCGCAGGAGCGGCACGTCGAGCTCGCGGGCGAGCTCCTGGAACCGGCGCGGCGGGTCAGCGCTGTGCACGGTCGTCATCGCGCAGAAGAGCGCCTCGTTGTCGTCGCGCAGCCGCGCGAGCGTGCGGAGCGTCAACTCGCACCACTCGTTGTTCGTCTGGTCGCGGAACTGGGAGAGGTCCGCCTGCGCGACGAGGACGTCGAAGTCACCCGATGCGGCGAGCAGCTCGAGCGAGCGCGGATACACCTCCTTCTCCTCCGCGATGCCCCAGGCGTCGAGTGGATTTCCGGGTGCGAGGTAGTTCGGGAACGCGCCGGTCAGGGCTGCCTGGAGCTGCTCGGCGAGCGGCTCGAACGGAATGCCGGCCGCCTCCGCGCGATCGGCGAGGAGCGCGCACTCTCCGCCCGACTCGGAGATGCCGGCGATGCGTGTTCCGGCGGGTTTGCGCGCGCGACCGAGAATCTCGAGCGTCTCCACGAGCTCGTGGAAGTCCTCGACCTCGATCGCGGAGTACCGGCGGAGGACGGCGGAGAACGCACGGTCGGAGCCCACGAGCGCTCCCGTGTGCGAGAGGGCTGCGCGTGCTGCCGCCTCCGAGCGCCCGACCTTGAGGCACGCGACGGGCTTCCCCGCCTCGGCGCAGCGCCGAAGCGCGTCGACGAAGGCCTCCGGGCGGCGCACCGTCTCGAGGAAGAGCCCGACCGCGGTGGTAGCAGCGTCCTCGGCGAACAAGGCGAGGTAGTCGGCTGCGTCGGTAACGGCCTCGGCGCCTGACGAGACGACGCATCGGATCCCGATCCGTCCGCCGAGCGAGAGGAAGGCATCGGCGATCGAGCCGGACTGGCAGAGAACCGCGACGCTCCCCGGAGCCGTGGTGTCCTGCGGCCGGCCGTTCCAGGCCGCCGGTCCACCGGGGACGAACACGCCCATGCAGTTCGGCCCGAGCATCGACACGCCGAGCTCGCGTGCCCGAGCCGCGAGCCGTTCCGTGGTCGGTCTCGCAGCCGCGCCCGCCTCAGCGCCGACACCGGGGACCACGAACGCGCGGACTCCCGCGGCGGCTGCTTCCTCGAACGCGTCCTCGACGCGTTCGTGGTTGACCATCAGGAACGCGCACTCGGGCATCTCTGGCAGCTCGGCAACGCTCGGGTAGCAGCGGAGCCCGGCGACCTCGTCGCGGTTGGGGTTCACACCCCACGCGCGCACGCCGCTCGCGACGACGGTCTCGACCGCGGCGACGTTGCGCGGCGAGGCACCGACGACCACGAGCGAGGCCGGGAACAGCAGCGAGCGGACGTGGGTCACGGCGCGCATTCTCGCGACCTGGAACTAGGATCGCGGCCCATGCGGCTCGAGAAGCGCGTCGAGATCAGGTGGAGCGACGTCGACGCCTATCAGCACGTGAACAACGCCGTCTACGCGACGTACCTCGAGGAGTGCCGCGACGACTGGGTCGACCGGGTGCTCGGCGACACCGGCGACTCGTGGGACTTCGTTCTCGCGCGCGTGGCGATCGACTTCAGACGCGAGCTTCGGCTCGAGGACCAGGAGGTCGTCGTCAGCTGTGCGCTCGCCCGGATCGGGAACTCGAGCATCACGTTGAGCGAGGAGATTCGGACGCGCGACGGAGAGCTGTCGGCCGAGGCAGAGGCGGTCCTGGTCGCGCGAGACCGCGAGCTCGGTCGCTCGCGACCTCTGACGCCCGTCGAGCGCGAGGCGTTCGAGGGCGCTCTGTAGGCTGCCGCGCGATGATCGTCCCCGAGCTCTCCGAGGAGGTCCGCGTGCTCAAGGAGGCCGTCGGCCGCTTCGTCGAGACCGAGGTCTATCCGCTCGAGGAGCGCATCGCCGCCACGGGCGCGATCGATCCCGGCGAGCTCGTGACGCTCCGCGCCAAGGCGCGCGAGGCGGGGTTCGCGATGCTCAACATGCCGGCCGACCTCGGCGGCCGCGACCTGTCGATGCTGGGACAGGTCGCGCTCGAGGAGGAGTCCGGCAAGGCGACGAACGGCCTCGGGTTCGCGGTCGTGGACCGCGGCCCGCGCGAGCTCCTCGAGATCGCGACCCCGGAGCAGGTCGAGCGCTACGTCAGGCCGATTGCGAATGGCGAGTACCGCGAGGCGTGGGCGCTCACCGAGCCGGGAGCCGGGTCGGACCTCACGGGACTCGAGGCGACGGCGGTGCGCGACGGCGACGAGTGGGTGCTGAACGGCGAGAAGTGGTTCGTCACGAGCGAGGGCGATCCCGGCGTCTACATCGTGCTCGCGGTCGCCGAGGGCGAGCAGACGCTCTTCCTTGTCGATCCCGGAGCGGCCGGGATGGAGATCAGGCGCACTCCGTCGTTCCTTCACGACCCGTACATCGATCACCACCCCGAGATCGTCTTCACGAACTGCCGCGTACCCGAGGCGAACCGCGTCCCCGCGAGCGGCGACGCAGGTGCGAAGGAATGGATCCTGGTCGAGCGGCTCTTCATCGCCGCCCGCTGCTGCGGCGCCGCGCTGCGTCTCGTCGACCTCACGGCCGAGTGGGCGCAAGAGCGGGAGGCGTTCGGCTCACCGATCGCCGACTACCAGGGGATCTCGTTCCCGCTCGCCGACTCGCTGACCGAGCTCCACGCCGCGCGCCTACTGACCTACCACGCCGCGTACGCGTTCGACGAGCTCGCGGACCGCAAGGTCGTCCACGGCAAGGTGTCGATGGCGAAGCTGTACGCGTCGGAGATGGCCGGGCGCGTCGCCGACCGCGCCGTCCAGGCGCTCGGCGGGCGTGGCTACATGGTCGAGAACCCCGCGGCTCGGTTCTTCCGCGAGCTTCGCGTCGATCGGATCTGGGAGGGCACGAGCGAGATCCAGCGCTCGATCATCTCCCGCGGCGTCTTCAAGCGCGGCGCTGCTCCCTACCTCGGCTGGGACTGAGTTCTGCACAAGATCGGACCTCCGCTATCGCGGACGTCCGATCGCGCGAAGATCCCTGAAGCCGGCCGCTTCGCGGCCGGATCGTCGCGTCGCCTCAGCGCGTGACGTGACGCGGTACCAGCGGCGTACCCGCTACGTCACCAACTCAGCGGAGGTTCTCCATGAAACGCCTGCTGCTCCTCACTGCCGCGGGGCTCGCCGTCGTCGCCCTGGCCGGCGCGGTCGGGCTCCCCGATCTCGCCGGCGCTCAGGACGCCACTACGACGGACTCGATCACGGTCAACGGCGTCGGCTCGGTGGACGCCGTGCCGAACGAGGCGAAGATGTCCTTCGGCGCCGAGACGCGCCGCGACACGGCCCAGGCAGCGGTCGCCGCGAACGGCGATGCGATGCGCAAGATCCTGAACGCGCTCCGCCAGGCCGGTGGGCGCGAGCTCGCGACCCAGTGGGTCAGCGTCTATCCGTACACGGACGAGACGGGTCAGGTGAACGGGTTCGTCGCCTCGAACAGCGTGTCGGCCGTGAGCGACGTCGGCGATGCGCCAGCGCTGATCGATGCCGCGGCCGAGGCCGGCGCGAATCAGATCGCGGGTCCCGGCCTGAGCTCGTCGAATGCCGAGGCGCTCTACCGGCAGGCACTCGCGAAGGCCGTCGCGGACGCGAGGCTCAACGCAGAGGCGCTCGCGAAGGCGTCCGGCCGCTCGCTCGGGCCGATCACGACGATCGTCGAGGCCGGGGCGATCTCGCCCGAGCCCCTCTACCGCGAGGCCACCAAGGCCGCCGCCGACTCCTCGACGCCCGTCGTCCCGGGCGAGCAGGAGACGTCCGCGACGGTCAGCGTCACCTTCTCCCTCCGCTGAGGACGTCGGCACGGGGCGTCGCCTTCTGGCAGGCGGCGCCTCCGGCCGCGACTCGGTCGGCCATCATCTCGGGATGTCCGAGGAGACGATCGACCGCAGCCCCCGCGTCTCGACGCTCGAGCTCTTCTTCGACCTCGTCTTCGTCTTCACCATCACGCAGCTGACGGGCGTGCTCGTGACCGGTGGCGACGCGGCCAGCGCGGTTCACGTGGTCGTCATGCTCGCCGTCATCTGGTGGATGTACGACGGCTACGCGTGGCTGACGAATGCGATCGCCACCGACCTCCTGCGATTCCGCGTCCTGCTCCTCGGCGGGATGGGCGGGTTCCTCGTCATAGCTCTCGCAGTCCCGTCCGCGTATGAGGCAACGGGGCTCACGTTCGGCCTCGGGTATGCCGTGGTCGTCGTCTTGCATGCCGGGATGTACGCCAAGGGCACGTCCGTCTCGGAGGTTGCGGCGATCCTCCGCATCGTTCCGTACAACCTGACCGCCGCGGTGCTCATCGTGGTCGGCGGTGCCGCGGGAGGACGGGCGCAAGACGCGCTCTGGCTCGGTGCGGCGCTCCTGCTGTGGCTCACGCCTTGGTTCACGAGCGTCGAGGGATTCGTGATCGCCGCGGAGCACTTCGTCGAACGACACGGGCTCGTGATCATCGTCGCGCTCGGCGAGTCGATCGTCGTCATCGGGGCTGGAGCGGCGGGGGTGCCGGTCGACGCGCGGCTCGTCGGCGTCGCTCTCCTCTCGCTCGCACTGAGCGCGACCCTCTGGTGGCTGTACTTCCGCGATGAGGACGCGGTCGAGCATGCGATGACGACGGTGGAACAGGGACGCCGTGCTCGTCTTGCCCTCGTCGGCTTCGGATACTGGCACTACGGTCTATTGCTCGGTGTCGTCGCAGTCGCTGCCGGCCTCAAGAAGGCCGTCGGCGAGCCCTACGATCCGCTCGACGCGTGGGTCGGTGCAGAGCTCGCCGTCGGTGTCGCTCTCTTCGTCGCGTGCACCGCCGGGTTCGCGGCAACGCTCGGCCTCGGAATCAGGAGAGTTCGCCTCGTGGCTGCCGCTCTCGTACTGGTGACCATTCCCGTCGGCACCGAGTGGACGGCGGCGGCGGAGATCATGGCGCTGACGATCGTGGTCATCGGCGTGCTCCTCGTCGAGGCGAAGGTTGACCACGTCCAGCTCGGCCGCTAAGGTGGCCCGGCTGTGATGCTCTTCGCGCGTATCTGAGACACCGGTTGCCGGGGGCCACCGATAGGCCCGGGCACTGGCTTGCACGTTTCTCGCTACGCAGTTCTTCGAAGGAGCATCCGATGATCGATACACAAGAAGCAGTCATGGAGGCCGTGCCCGTTCAGAAGGGCGTTGCCGTCGAGGTGCACGAGCTGCGCAAGGAGTTCCGCCGCAAGGACTCCCGCAAGCGCGGCGAGAAGCGTGGTGGCAAGCGCGTTCGCGTGGCTCTCGACGGCGTCTCGTTCACGATGGAGAAGGGCGAGACCGTCGCCATCCTCGGCCAGAACGGCTCGGGGAAGTCGACGCTCGTTCGCCTGCTCTCGACGCTCCTGCTGCCGGACGGCGGGTACGCGCGCATTCTCGGCCACGACGTCGTGGCGGAGCATCGTGCCGTACGGCGAGTCGTGAACCGGGTCTCGGTCGAGGCGTCCTTCTTCAAGAAGATGTCCGCCGCCGAGAACCTGAGCTACGCCTCCCGCTACTACGGGATGACCGGCAAGGAGACGCGCGAGAAGATCCCCGAGATCCTCGAGCGTGTCGGGTTCCCTCGCGATCGCCGTGACGAGCCGATGGAGGCGCTGTCGCGCGGGATGCAGCAGAAGGTCGCACTCGCTCGCGCGCTCCTGACCTCGCCTGTCGTCCTGCTGCTCGACGAGCCGACCACCGGCCTCGACCCGCGGTCGAAGCTCGAGGTGCAGGAGTTCGTCCGCGAGATCCGGGACTCTCACGACTCGACGATCCTGCTCTGCACGCACGACCTCGCCGAAGCCGAGGTTCTCGCCAACCGCGTGGGCATTCTCGACCGCGGCAGATTGCTCGCACTCGAGTCGGCGGCTGACCTCAAGCGCCGGTACGAGGCCGACACGCTCGAGGAGGCGTTCTTCGCGGCGACCGGCCGCGAGTTCGAGGCGGAGGAAGACGAAGACGACGACCGGGAGGTGTTTGCCTGATGCGGGCGCTCATGGGAACGATGCGGGCCGAGCTCGTCGGCGCCGGCGGCGTCGTCGAGCGCAACGCCTATCTCACGAAGCGGTACATCTGGTGGGACCTCGCCTGGTTCGTCTGGACCGTCGCGAACACGCTCACGATCGTCTTCATCGCGAAGGGCATCGAGGCCGAGGGCGGCTCGCTCGACGTCAACGAGACGATGACGACGCTGCTCATCGGCGCCGTCGTCTGGGCGTACCTCGGGATCCTCTTTGAGTTCCTGATGGAGACGGTCGCCTGGGAGCGCTGGGAGGGGACGATCGAGTACACGTTCATGGCCCCGCTGTCCCGCGCGATGCATCTGGCCGGCCAGGGCGTGTTCGCGATCCTCTACGGTCTCCTCCGGGCGACCTTCCTGTTCGTCATCTGCGGATTCGTCTTCTTCGACCTTTCCATGCCGGACGCGCAGTTCTTCGCGGCGTTCGTCGTCCTGCTCGTCGCCTCGGTCTCGTTCATCGGGATCGGGATGATGATGTCCGTCCTCCCATTGATCTCTCCTGAGAAGGGGACGCAGCTCGGCTTCGTCGCGCAGGGCACGCTGCTCGTGGTTTCCGGCGTCTACTACCCGGTCGACGTGCTCCCGCAATGGATGCAGTGGATCGCGACCATCTCGCCGGCGACATACGCGCTCGAGGGCGCGCGGGCAGCGATCCTCGAGGGAGACCCGTTGACGGCTCTCTGGAGCGACATCTGGCCGCTGATCGTGATCGGTGCCGTCTCGATCCCGGTCGGGCTCTGGGTTTTCTCGCGCGGCGAGACGTACGCGAAGAAGCACGGAAAGCTCAAGAGGAGCGGGTGACGTGGCCGAGCACGCCGTCGTCGTCGATCGCCTGGAGAAGGTGTTCGACGTGCCCGAGCGGGATCCGGGTCTGGTCGCTGCAACGAAAGGGCTCTTCCGCCGGAAGACACGAGAGGTGCGTGCGGTTGACGGGATCTCGTTCACCGTCGACCAGGGAGAGGTCGTGGGGTTCCTCGGGCCGAACGGCGCAGGGAAGACGACGACGCTGAAGATGCTTTCGGGCCTCCTCCACCCGAGCGGTGGGGAGGGTCGCGTCCTCGGCTTCGTCCCGGCGCGACGCCAGCGCGAGTTCCTGAGCCGGATCACGCTCGTCATGGGCAACCGGAACCAGCTGCAATGGGACCTCCCCGCCCTCGACTCATACGAGCTGAACCGCGCGATCTACCGCATCCCGCGTGAGGAGTTCGCGCCTCTGCGCGACGAGCTGATCGAGCTCCTCGACATCGGCGACCTCGTCCGCAAGCCGGTCCGTCAGCTCTCGCTCGGCGAGCGGATGAAGGCCGAGATCGTCGGCGCGCTCCTGCACAAGCCCCGAGTGCTCTTTCTCGACGAGCCGACGATCGGGCTCGATGTCACGATGCAGAAGCGGATCAGGACGTTCGTCGCCGATTACAACGAGCGCTACGGCGCCACGGTGCTGCTCACGAGTCACTACATGGCGGACGTCGAGGCGCTGTGCAAGCGCGTCGTCGTCATCCACCACGGGACGATCCTCTACGACGGGGTTCTGTCGGGTCTCGCGGAGACCTTCGCCGCGTACAAGACGATCGGCGTCGCCCTCGAGAACGGTCACGCGGACCTCTCGGCGTATGGCGAGGTGATCCACCGCGACGGCGACTGGATCACGTTGCGCGTGCCGAAGGCCGAGACGTCGGCGGTAACGGCGAAGCTGCTCGCCGACGAGCAGGTGCTCGACCTGAACGTCGAGGACCCGCCCATCGAGGACGTGATCGAGCTCGTGTTCGCGCAGGAGAAACCGGAGTGACGACGGTTCCGCAGAGCGTTCCGCGCGAGGCGGCTCGTATCCGGTCGATGGTCGACATCTACCTGTCGACGGCGCGGATGGCCGTCGCGTCGGAGTTCCAGTACCGGACGGGCCATTACTTCTTCCTACTCGGGATGATCGCCGAGCCTGTCATCTACCTCGTCGTCTGGACGACCATCGCCGACCAACAGGGTGGTGAGGTGCAGGGCCTATCGGCCGGCTACTTCGCCGCGTACTACATCGTCTGGACCCTCGTCCGGAACATGAACATCGTCTTCGGCGCGCCGTACTGGGAGTACCGCATCCGTGAGGGCGATCTGAACCGCGACCTCCTGCGGCCAGTGCTGCCGCTGCACTACGACATCGCGTGGTTCGCGGGGTGGAAGGTCGTGATGATCGTCCTCTGGCTGCCGATCGCATTCGCGCTGTCGCTCGTGTTCGACCCGACGCTTTCGCCGCGGCCCGCCGAGATCGTCACCTTCGCGATCGCGATCTGGGGTGCCTACCTCATTCGCACCATGCTGCAGGAATCGCTCGGGATGCTCTGCTTCTGGACGACGCGCGGAGCGGCGATCTTCGACCTCTACATGACGGTCGAGCTCCTACTCTCCGGCCGGCTCGTCCCGCTTCCGCTGATGCCCGACTGGGTGCAGGACATTTCGCGCTTCCTGCCGTTCCAGTGGGCCTTCTATTTCCCGATCGAAAGCCTCGTCGGCGACCTCTCGAACCAGGAGCTCGTCCAGGGGCTGTTCGTCCAGCTCCTGTGGATCCTCATCGGGCTGGCGATCTTCCGCGTCGCCTGGCGGTCGGCGATCAAGCGGTACTCGGCGGTGGGGGGCTGATGCGCGCATGAACGCGATCCGCGTGAGCCTGCTCTTCCTCAAGCTCGGCGTCCTCAACGAGCTGCAGTACCGCGTGAACTTCTTCGTGTCGCTTCTGCAGGCAGCGATCGCGCTCGTCACCGGCCTCGTCGTGCTTTCGCTCGTCTACTCGCACACGGAGGAGCTGAACGGCTGGTCGAAGTCGGAGCTCTTGTGCGTCCTCGGCGTGCAGATCCTCATGGGCGGCGCCATCAGGACATACATCCAGCCGAACATGACGCGGCTGATCGAGGACGTGCGCGAAGGGAAGCTCGACTTTGCGCTGACGAAGCCGCAGGACTCGCAGGTGCTCGTAAGCGTGCGTGAGGTGCGTATCTGGTCGGCGGTGGACATCGTGTCCGGGCTCATCGTCCTCGCCGTCGGGCTCTCGCGTGTGACGACATCGCTCGGTCCTGAGGACGCTGTGGCGTTCGCGGTCGCGCTCCTCTTCGGCGCGATCCTCATCTACTGCTTCTGGCTCGTCATCGCCACGATCGCGTTCTGGGTCGTGAACATGTGGCACGCGGTCGAGCTCTTCGACGGCATTTTTCAGACTGGTCGCTGGCCGATCGGCATCTACCCGACGTGGCTGCGCGTGAGCGTTACCTTTCTCGTGCCGATCGCGTTCGCAGTGACGGTGCCGGCCGAGGCGCTGACCTCGCGCCTCGACTGGCAGACGCTTGCCCTCTCCATCGGGTTCACCGTCGTCGCGCTCGGATTCGCACGGTGGTTCTGGCGCTTTGGTCTGAAGCGCTACTCAGGCGCGTCCGCGTAGCCGCGGAGCCTGCTAGTCTGCCGCGGTCTGTATGAGGCGACGTGGCCTCGGGCGGCCTTGCCGTCCGGGGCTTTTTTTGTTTTCAGGCGAGGAGATGGGAGGTTCCATGGCACGACCGAGGACGCAGTCGAGAGCGTCGATGGTGAAGAGCAAGGACCGCGCGACCTCGAGCGTGGCCGCGCGCCGCGCGGTGCTCAAGCGCATCAAGGACGAGGGCGTCGAGCACGTCCTCTTCTGGTTCACCGACCTCGAGGGTCACCTCAAGTCCTTCGCGATCACTCCTGCGGAGATGGAAGAGGCGCTCAACGACGGCATGGGCTTCGACGGCTCGTCGATAACCGGGTTCAACGCGATCGAGGAGTCGGACATGGTCGCGATTCCCGATCCGGCGAGCTTCCAGCTGATGCCGCGGCCCATCGACGACCATGGGCACGCGATCGGCGCGAACGTCGCACGGATGATGTGCGACGTCGTGACGCCCGACGGCTCGCCGTACGAGGGCGACCCGCGCTACATCCTTCGCAAGGCCCTCGAGCGGATGAAGAGCATGGGCTTCGACACGTTCAACGTCGGGCCCGAGCTCGAGTACTTCCTCTTCGAGGACGACAAGGGGACGGAGACCCTCGACGAGGGCGGCTACTTCGCGATGACTGCACAGGACGCGGCCACCGAGGTACGGAACGACACCATCGCCGCGCTCGAGGCTGTAGGCATCCCGATCGAGTACCACCACCACGAGGTCGGGCCGTCCCAGCACGAGATCGACATGCGCTACGCGGATGCGCTCGCCATGGCGGACTACACGATCACCTACCGGCTGATCGTGAAGGAGGTCGCGGCGTGGCACGGCTACTACGCGACGTTCATGCCGAAGCCGCTGTTCGGCGAGAACGGCTCGGGCATGCACACGCACCAGTCGCTCTTCAAGGGTGGACGCAACCAGTTCTTCGACCGGCGGGATGAGTATCACCTCTCCAAGACCGCGAAGGGGTTCATCGCCGGACAGCTCGTGCATGCGCGCGAGATGGCCGCAGTCTTCGCCCAGTGGGTGAACTCGTACAAGCGGCTCGTGCCCGGCTACGAGGCCCCCGTCTACTGCGCGTGGTCGCAACGGAACCGCTCCGCGCTCATTCGCATCCCGCTGTACAAGCCGGGCTCCGAGCAGGCGACCCGTGCCGAGATTCGCTGCCCGGATCCCGCGTGCAACCCGTATCTGGCGTTCGCCGTCCTGCTGCACGCCGGGCTCGAGGGGATCGAGAAGGGCTACGAGCTCCCGGATCCGATGGAGCGGAATCTCTACCGGCTCAGCGCCGAGGAGCGGCGCGAGCAGGGGATCGTGTCGCTGCCCGAGTCGCTCGGCGAGGCGGTCGAAGAGCTGGCCGCGTCGGATCTGATGAAGCGGGCTCTCGGCGACCACATCTTCCCGCGCTACGTCGAGCTGAAGCGGCGCGAATGGAACGAATACCGTGTCCAGGTCACGGAGTGGGAGAAGGACAAGTACCTCGCCGCTCTGTGATTCCACTTGCATCCGACCGGCGAAAGTCGGATGATGCGCGCTGCAGGGTGTGCCGCAAGGCGAGCGGTGAGCCCTGTATCTGACGGCCGATCGCGGGCTCCCTGGTGTGGAGCCCGTGGTCGTTCAGGCGTGGGTGGAACCTGCGGTTCCCCCCACGAGCCCCCCTCCCTCCTCGTAGCGGACACTGAGCCGTGTCTGGCCTCCCGGTCGGCAGAGCCGGCCTTCGGCCACAAGTGGTGTGCAGCCCGTCGACAGCTAGTTTGGCTTGCCGGCCATCGCCCACACGGCCACGAGGGCCGCGACGAGCACGATCCAGGCGATGATCATCGTTGCCTTCAGCAGACCCGTTCCGCCGCCATTGCGCAGGCGGCGGACGCCGATTCCGCCGACGATCAGGGCGATCAGGACGAGCAGCGCTCCCAGGTCGGCGATTCCGTACCCCATGTCGATCCACGTGGGCTCGTCGGGAAGCTCGTCCAGGCCCTCCTTCGTGTAGAGCCACTCGGCGCCGGTGCGCATGACGACGTAGCCGGGCAGTGCGACGGCCACGAGCGTCCAATACCCGAGCCTGAGGAATCGAGCGTCACCTCGCGCGTAGAGCAGCGTGCTCGCGCCCGCGAGGAGACCGCCGACGAGGACCATCGCGCCGAAGACGTGGACGAACAGCGGGAAGTTCCACTCGGTCGGGCGGCTCAGGGCGAGGAAGGTGCTCACGCGCCCGGCTTCCAGATCATGTCGATCAGGATCAGCACGGTCAGGAGGCTGACGACGGTGTGCAGGACGAGGCCGTTCTGCGTCCGGTTCAGCGCCAGCAACTCCGCGTTCGGTCCGCTCTGCCCGGCCGCCTCGAGCTCTCTCGCCTTGTGCATGCCTTCCATGTACGCCTTCCCGGTGCGGCCACCGAGGCCGCCGGCAAGCGCCCAGAGGACGAGGGCCGCGAGGATCCACGGATCCCAGATGTCGTATCCGCCGACCGAGAACGCCAGCCAGAGCCCGAACAGGAGCGTGCCGACCGCCCCGATCCCGGTCGCCGCGCCCCCGACCTTCGTGATCGGCTCCATCCGAACCGTCTCGTCCGGAGTGTCGGCCCGGCGGACCGCGACGACGAGGACCCAGAACACCACGAGTCCGGCCACCCACGCGAACGCGCTCAGGACATGGAGCGCGAGGATCCAGTCGTCGAAACTCACCGGCAGACCCTATTCCCTGGTGCCTGGGCCGTTCAACCTCGAAGCGCGCTCGTGACGGAGACGACAATGAGCGGTGTGGACGCGACCGCACGTCACCTTCGGCTCCTCACGGAGACGATCGCCGCCGTCAACTCGTCGCTCGACCTCCAGGAGGTGCTCGAGCTCGTCGCGAGCAAGGTCGCGGATGCCCTCGGGACGGACGCGTGCTTCGTCTACCTGTACGACGAGCGCGCCGACGAGCTCGTCCTGCGTGCGACGCACGGGACGCGCGTCGAGGAGCTGACGCGGACCCCGCGCATGCGACCCGGAGAGGGCATCACCGGCGTGGCCGCCGCCGAGCGCGCTCCCGTCATGCTCTCCGAGCAGGCGCATCTCGATCCTCGGTTCAAGCAGTTCGCCAACCTGCCCGAGGACGAGTACGAGTCGATCCGGGCGGTTCCGATCCTCGCGCGGGACACGCTCGAGGGCGCGCTCAACGTGCGGACGCGCGAGCCGCGCACGTTCACCGATGCGGAGATCGAGCTCCTCGTCGCGATCGCGTCACAGGTTGCGCAGACGATCGAGCACGCGAAGCTGTACGAGCGCGCGCAACGGCGCGTCGCCGAGCTCGAGGCACTCGCGCGGATCTCGGAGGCCGTCTCCGAGTCCCTGTACCTCGAGGAGTCGCTTGAGGCGATCGTGAAGACGACGATGGAGTCGCTCCATGCCACCGGAGCGGCGCTCGTTCTCGAGGACGGGAAGATCGCGTGGCCGGAGGGGCGGGCGGGCGCGTACGCAGTGCGCATGCCGCTCCGCTGGAAGCGTCGGCAGATCGGCGAGCTCGTGTGCGACCAGGACACGCCGTTCTCCCCCGACGACGAGGCGTTGCTGGAGGCGATCGCCCACCACGCCGCCGTCGCGCTCGAGCACGGCCGGGCGGTCATGCGCGGCGTGCTCGCGCAAGAGATCCACCACCGGGTGAAGAACAACCTGCAGTCGGTCGCGTCGCTCCTGCGCCTGCAGGCCCGTGCCGAGAACGTCGACGCGCGCAAGTCGCTCTCGGACTCGGTGAACCGGATCCTGGCGATCGCCGCCGTCCACGAGGTGCTCACCGAGCATCGCGAAGACGACGTCGATCTCGGCGAGCTCGTCGATCGCCTGCGCGCAATGCTCGTGCAGGGGCTCGTGGCGGGGAAGGACGTGTCGGCGGAGCTCGCGCCGGTCTCGCTGGCCGGACAGCGGGCGACGGCGCTGGCGCTCGTGTTCACCGAGCTCTTCCAGAACGCGCTCGAGCACGGCGGCGACCACGTCTCGATCGCGCTCGCGAAGCGCGACGGGAACGTCGTCCTCACGATCGCCGACGACGGCGGGGGGATCGACGGCGAGGTCAGCGGCACGGGGATCTCGATCGTGCGCGCGCTCGTGCGCGACGAGCTGCGCGGCGAGCTGGCGCTCGAGAACGCCGGTGGACTTCGCGCCGAGGTGGTCTTCCCGGCATGACGCGCGTGCTCGTGGCCGAGGACGAGACGCTCATCCGCCTCGACCTCAAGGGGCTGCTCGAGGCGGCCGGCTACGAGGTGTGCGCGGAGGCCCGCGACGGGGAGGAGGCGGTCGAGCTCGCGCGCGAGACGGAGCCCGACGTCGCCCTCCTCGACGTGAAGATGCCGCGGCTCGACGGAATCGAGGCGGCGCGGCGCATCCTCGACGAGCGGCCGATCCCGATCGTCATGGTGACGGCGTACGGCGAGCGTGAGCTCGTCTCGCGTGCGGTCGAGGCCGGGGTGTTCGGCTATCTCGTGAAGCCGTTCCGCGAGAACGACCTGCTGCCGGCGATCGCGACCGCGACGGCGCGACACGAGGAACTTCGCGCCCTCCGCGAGGAGGCCGAGTCGCTCGCCGAGGCGCTTGCCGCACGCAAGGCGATCGAGCGGGCGAAGGGGATTCTCATGCAGCGAGAGGGCCTCTCGGAGGACGAGGCGTTCGCTCGGCTTCGCAAGGCGAGCCAGATCTCCGGGCGTCCGCTCAAGGTCGTCGCCGAGGCGCTTGTCGCCACCCTGGGCGGCGGCTCCTAGGTCGCCAGCAGGCGATCCTCCTCGTGCCGGCGGTAGAGCCGGTGCCCCAGCCACACAGCCCCGGCGACGAGCGCGAACGGCGCGAGTACGATCAGGATGCCGAGGGCGACGACGCCCTCCCACGCGAGGACGTTCAGCGCCTCGTCGATCGTGCGGTCGATGCGCGAAGGCGGAGCGACTGCGCCGAGGGCCTCGGGCGTCACGACGGTGAGCTGGATCGTCGACATCCGCGCCTCGGCGCGCAGCGTGCCGAGGCTGCGGCGAGCGACGAGCAAGTCGGTCTTCAGGTTCTTGAGCCGAGCTTCGAGGCGCGCCCGCGTCTCGGCGTCGAGCGTCTCCGACTCGAGGCGAGCCGTTACGAGCGCGATCTGGGCACGGAGCGAGCGGGACTGCCGGACGAACGCGTCGATGCTCTCCTGCCGGTCCTCGATCGTCACGTTCTGCGAGACGATGCGCCCGAGCCCGGAGAGACCTGCGATCGCCTCCTGCACCTTGTCCACGGGAACGCGGACGGTGATCGAGGCGCTCCCGGTGTCGCCAGTCGCGACCGAGGAGGAGACGACGAAACCGCCGAGCGTGCGCGTGAGGTCGAGCGCACTCTGCGCGGCGCGCGAGACGGCATCGGAGTCCTTCACCTCGACGGTGAGGGTCGCGCTCGCCTTCTGGGCACGCTCGTCAGCGGTCGGAGTCGGCGTCTGCGCGCGAGTGCCGCTCGTGTCGAGTGCCCCCGGTGCGGTCTCGGGGGCGGCGGCCGAGAGCGTCGCCTTCTCGGCGGCATCGCGGCCCACTGCCTGGGGCGAGTCGGACCGTGCGAGGCCGAGCACGCCAGCGCTCGCGAGCGCGAGCGCAGCGGCTGCAGGCACCGCCACGAGCATCCCGCGCCGGACGGGAAAGCGCCGGCCGGCCCAAAGGGCGGTGCTGTCAGTCCGCTCCTGCTCGACCGCGATCGCACGAATGCGGGAGCGGAGCTCGACGGGCGCGGAGGGACGCGACGCCCGCAACTCGTGGATCAGATCAGGCGACGACGTCATGGTCTCTCATCCTCTCTTCGAGCTTCGACAAGGCACGGCTGAGCCTCGTCGAGACGGCCGTGACCGAGATCCCGAGCAGGCGAGCGGTCTCCTCGCCGTCGAGATCGAGAACGATGCGCAGCGCGACGACCTCGCGCTCGCCGGCGGAGAGCGCCTGCAGGCTCTCGGCGAGCTCGGCGGAGAAACTCTCGCCGAACGCGTCGATCTCGGCGCGCTGCTCGGCGCTCCCTGCACGCTCCTCGCGCTTCCGGCGTCGCGCGTCCGATCTGAACCAGTCGAGCGCGGTCGAGCGGGCGATCGCCAGGAGCCACGCGCGCGGCGTGCCACGACCGGGATCGAACCGGCGCCACTTCTTGAACGCCGCCTCGAAGGTCTCGCCTGTGAGGTCCTCCGCGACCGCCCAGTTCTTGGTCAGGTACAGCAGGTAGCCGTACACGTCGTCCAGGAGCTCTTCGGCGACCGCAGCGAACGACGGTGTCGTCGCGATGTGCGGACGCGGGGCGTCGATGGTCACTGCATGCACGAACCCTGTACGCCGCCGACGACGTGCCACGTCACGTCGTCTGTGCCTCGGCGAACGCGACCTCCCAGCGCTCGAGGAGCGTGACGAGCTCGTCACGCGCCGCCCGATGGGCGCCGAGGACGTCCATGTCCGACCAGTCCTCGGCGAGCTTGCGCTCGAGATCTGCGATGCGGGCCTCGACGCCCGCGATCTGGCCCTCCAAGAGCTCGAGCTCCGTGGGCGGACGTCGGACCCGTGGCCTCGGGGCGGTTGGCGCCTTCTCGGGCCTGGGCTCCCGCGGCTCGGGCGCGGGACGAGCACTCGAGGCCTCGCGTTCGCGCTCCATGTCGGCCCAGCCGCCGTCGTAGGAGCGGAGACGCTGGTCCTCGAACGCGACGATCCGATTCGGTACGGCGTCGAGCAGTGCCCGGTCGTGCGAGACGAGGAGGATCGTTCCCGGGAACGCTTCGAGCGCGGCCTCGAGTGCCTCTCTCGACTCGACGTCGAGATGGTTCGTCGGCTCGTCGAGGACGAGGAAGTTGGCACCCGACGCGACCAGGAGCGCAAGTGCGAGCCGTCTGCGCTCTCCCCCCGAGAGCGCGGTCACCTGGCGTTCGTGCGTCTCCCAGCCCGAGAAGAGGAAGCGTCCGAGGAGCGACTGGGCGCGCGGACGGGAGAGCCCGGTGGCGGTCGCGGTCGCATCGAGGACGGACCCGGAGGTCGGGAGCTCGAGTCCGTGCTGCGAGAAGTACGCGGGCACGACGCCGTGCCCGAGCGCGATCCTGCCGCCGTCGAGCGGATGACCGTCGAGGATCGCGGCCAGCAGGGTCGTCTTGCCCGAGCCGTTCGGCCCGACGAGGCCGACCTTCTCGCCGCGCTCGACGACGAGCGTCGCTCCGTCGAGAAGCTGCTTGTCTCCCGCCGACAGCACCACGCCGTCTGCCTCGAGGACGATCCGGCCGGAGCGCGGCGGGTCGAGGAAGTCGAAACCGAGCGTGCGTTGGCGTTTCGTCAGCGACTCGACCTCACGCCGCGCGTCGCCACGCTCCTTCTCGAGCCGCGCGATCTGCGTGAGCTTCGCCTGCGCCTGCTTCGCCTTCGACTTCTTGTAGCGAAAGCGCTCCACGAAGCGCTCGAGCCGTTCGATGTCGACCGAGATCCGGTCGGCGGTCTTCGCGGCGTGCTGGGCCCGCTCGGCCTTCTCCCGCCGCCAGGCGTGCCAGGGGCCGGCGAAGTAGACCGCCCTGCCGGCCTCGAGCTCCAGGGTGGCGTTCGTGACCGCTTCCAGAAACCAGCGGTCGTGCGCGACGAGGATGACGGCCGCGTCGAGCGACTGGAGCTCACGCTCGAGCCACTCGATGCTCGAGACGTCGAGGTGGTTCGTGGGCTCGTCGAGAAGGAGGAGGTCGGGATCGCCCGCGAGCGCGCGTGCCAGAGACGCGCGGGTCAGCTCTCCTCCCGAGAAGGTGCGGAGGCTGCGGTCGAAGTCTTCGTCGGCGAAGCCGAGACCGCGGACGACCGACGTGGCGTGGTCGCGCCAGCCGTAGCCGCCTGCGTGCTCGAGGCGCGCCTGGGCGGCCGAGTAGGCGGCCAGCGTCTCGGCGCCGTGGTCGCCTCCCGCCATGGCGGCCTCGAGTCGCCGGAGCTCCTCCTCTGC
>DASTYQ010000123.1:0-11783 GCA_035764775.1 Gaiellaceae bacterium | reverse complement strand
CGCTCGCCTCGCTGCTAGGGGTGCTCTGGCTCACCTCGAGCCTGTGGTACTTCACGACGGTGCGGTTCGGGTTCTGATGGGCCGCGGGTGGAGGCCGATCCTGGTCGGCGCGGCTGTCGTCCTCGCGACGTTTGCGTTGGCGAAGGCGCAGATCTTCGAGCCATCCGTGCCGGCGGGGACGTCGGCGGGGGGAGACGCGGGGCGTGGCATGGCGATCTTCGCGGAGAACTGCTCGGGGTGCCACGGAGACGGCGGCACAGGTGGCGGAGTCGGCCCGACACTCGTCGGTGCCGGCCTCGACGCGGCAACGGTCGCGGCGACGGTGCAGCAAGGCCGCGGGGTGATGCCGGCGGCGATCGTCAGCGGCCAGTCGCAGGCCGACGTCGTCGCATACGTCGTCTCGATCTCCGGCCCTTAGTAGGTTCCGGATATGGACGTCGCCGCGAAGATCGTCCGGCTCCAGCTCGCGGAGACCTTCGTCATCGCGCGCGAGGCGGCGGACTATGCGGACGTCGTTCACGTCTCGGTGACGCGCGACGGCGTCACGGGATTCGGCGAGGCCGCCCCGGTCGAGCGCTACGACGAGTCGGCCGAGTCCGCCCTGCGTTTCATCGACGACCACGGGGCGATCCTCGGCGACGATCCCTTCGCGCTCGAGGACATCGGCGAGCGTCTCGCGTCGGCGCCGTCCGAGCAGGCCGCGAAGTCGGCGCTCGACGCGGCCCTGCACGACCTGCAGGGAAAGCTGCTCGGAGTTCCGACATTTCGGCTTCTCGGTCTCCCGCGAACCGGGCCGCCGACCTCGTGGACGATCTGGCTCGGCGACCCCGACGACATGGCCCGCCGCGCCGAGCAGGCGACGGCGACGTACCGCCGGCTCAAGCTCAAGCTCGGAGGCGGTGACGGGCTCGACGTCGAGCGGGTTCGCGCCGTCCGCGACGTCACCGACCTGCCGCTCATGGTGGACGTGAACGAATGGTGGACGCTCGAAGAGGCCCTCGACGCGCTCCCGCAGCTCGCCGAGATCGGCGTCGAGTACTGCGAGCAGCCGTTGCGTGCCGGGGACGCCGGCGGCCGGGAGCTCAAGGCGCGCTCGCCGATCCCGATCTACGTCGACGAGGACTGCCACACGCTGGCGGACGTCGAGTCGTGCGCCGAGATCGCGCACGGAGTCAACATCAAGCTCGCCAAGTCGGGCGGGATCCGGGAGGCGATTCGGATCGTCCATGCGGCGCGTGCGCTGCGGATGGGCGTGATGCTCGGATGCATGCTCGAGTCAGGGCTCGGGATCGCGGCCGGCTGCTGCGTCGCGCCGCTCTGCGACCACATCGACCTCGACGGGAACCTTCTCCTTCGCGAGGACCCGTGGCCCGGCGTCGAGCTCGCCGGCGGCGTGCAGGTTCCGTCGCTCGAGCCTGGTCTCGGCGTCGCGCCGCTCTAGAGTCCGCTCGATGCCAGACCGGCGCGTCCTCATCCTCGGAGAGGGCTTCTCGCACGACCCGCACTACGGCAAGACGATGCGCGGGATCGTCCGCTACGGCCCCGATCCGGTCGTTGCGATCCTCGACTCGAAGCGAGCGGGCGAGAAGCACGAGGGCATCCCGATCGTGGGCACGGTCGCGGATGCGGTGCCGTATGCGCCGACCGTCGCGGTCGTGGGTGTCGCGACGCAGGGGGGACGCTTCCCGCCTGCCTGGCGCGAGCTCCTGAAGGACTCGATCGCAGCCGGGCTCGATGTGGAGAGCGGCCTGCACGAGTTCATCTCGGAGGACCCGGAGCTGACGGAGCTCGCGCACGCGAGCGGCGTCGAGCTGCGCGACCTTCGCAAGCCGCCCGCCGGGCTCAACGTGCCGACCGGCGCGAACCTCGAGGTCGACGCGACGATCGTCCTGACCGTCGGCTCGGACTGTGCGATCGGCAAGAAGACGGTCGCGGTCGAGCTCGATCTCGAGGCGCGCAACCGCGGGCTCGACTCCGTCTTCGTCCCGACGGGCCAGACCGGAATCGCGATCGCGGGGTGGGGGATAGCCGTCGACGCCGTCGTCTCGGACTTCCTGGCGGGCGCCGCCGAGTGGCTCGTCGTGGAGGGAGCGCGACGGGGCGGGAAGCTGCTGTTCGTCGAGGGCCAGGGCTCGCTCGTCCACCCGCTCTACTCGGGCGTCACGCTCGGGCTCGTCCACGGCTCGACTCCGCACGCGTTCGTCCTCTGCCATGCCGCGGGTGCGACCGAGATCGAGGGCTGCCCCGGGCACCCCATTCCGCCGCTCCGTGACCTCGTCGAGCTGCACGAGCGGATCGCGCTCCCGGCCCGGAAGGCGAAGGTCGTGTGTGTCGCCGTGAACACGGCCGCGATCGCGAGCGACGACCAGGCACGGAGGGCGATCGCGGAGATCGCCGACGAGACAGGCCTTCCGGCCGACGACCCCGTCCGGTTCGGAGCGCAGCATCTGCTTGACGCGCTCCTCGCACGGCTCTAGGCTCCCAAGCCGCTGCGGGCAGTGGGGAGCCCGTTGCTCGGTGGATTGGGATGCGGTTCCTCGCTGTCGCAACGGTTCTCCTCTCTGCGCTCCTGACCGGTGCGTCGGTCGGCGTTGCCGCCGACGTCGGTGCGAACGACGACTCGGCAAAGTACGAGCCCGACGGCGGCGCGGCCTTGTACGCGCGCATGGCCGAGCTCGGTCTCCGCCAGACGGTCATCGGGGTCCGCTTCGTTCCGAGCGACGCTCTCGTGATCCAGGACAAACTGCTCCTCGACCGTGCGATTGCGAGCGCTACGGATGCCGGGCTCCGCGTCGCCCTCGCCGTCTATCCCTATCCGCCGCGCGAGCTCGAGGCGGGATTGAGCTCGCCGACACTGTTCGCGTCGTACGTGGGCGTCCTCGCGTCGATCTATCCGCAGATCCGCCAGTTCGTGATCGGCAACGAGCCCAATCAGCCGGCGTTCTGGCGGCCGCAGTTCGACGCAGCCGGGGCCAACGTCTCGGCTCAGGCCTTCGGTCCGTATCTCGCTGCTGCCTACGACACACTGAAAGCCGTCGACCCCGAGATCTCGGTCGTCGGTGTCGGCCTCTCGCCGCGCGGAAACGACCGGCCGACGGCGCGCAACAACATCTCGACGTCCCCTGTGCGCTTCCTCAGGGCGCTGAGCAGCTGGTACCGGCGGAGCGGTCGCACGCAGCCACTGATGGACGCGTTCAGCTTCCATCCCTACCCGAACGAGGCGACCGACCCGCTCGAGCGCGGTTACCAGTGGCCGAACGCAGGGTTCGCGAACCTCGACCGGCTCAAGCAGGCGCTCTGGGACGCGTTCGACGGAACACCGCAGCCGACGACGCTCGACGGTCTGAAGCTCCACCTGGACGAGCTCGGATGGCAAGTCGATACACGTGGGCTGACTGGCTACCGCGGCACCGAGAATGTGCCCGTCACGGACGAAGCGGCACAGGCGGCCATCTATGGCCAGCTCGTGCGCGAGGCCGCATGCGACGCGGACATCGCGTCCCTGAGCTTCTTCGGCTTCCGGGACGACGGACTGCGCACCGGCTTCCAGGCCGGGCTCGAGCGGGCGGACGGAACCGCACGACCGTCTGCTGCCTCGGTCTCCGGCGCGATTCCGGAGGGATGCCGCGGTCTCCAGCGCCTGTGGGCGCCTGGCCTCGATGTCCTCGGGGCGAAGGTCGCGGTCGGCGGAAAGCGCGCCGGCGTCGTGGCGCGCGTGGCGGCGGGCGAAGATGCACGGGCGAGGGTCTGCGTGCGCACGGCGGCGCTCTCCGCCACACCGGCGCGCTGTCGCGCGGTCTCGGTGCGGGGCCTGCGCTCGCTCAACGTGAAAGTCCGCCCGCCTGCGGGAACGACGGGCGCGCTCGAGGTCGCCGTCCAGTTCGCCGCGGAGGCGAATCGCGCTCGGCGGACGCTCGTGCTGCGGCGGACGACCTTGAGGCCGTGAGCTGATCCTTGACAGCGAACACGTGTTCGTGTCATGATGCGAACACGTGTTCGGTCGAATCGTCATCGTCGTTCTCGTCGCCGTCCTCGTCTGGGCCGTGCTCGCGCGGGACTCGGGGGCGAGCGGCAAACCACGTCGGCACACGGTGCAGGCGGGCGAGACGCTGTGGGCGATCGCCGTGACGCAGTACGGGGGAGATCCGCGCGCCGGTGTGTGGAAGCTCCAGCAGGCGAACGACCTCGCGGGCTCGACGATCGCGCCCGGGCAGCGCCTCGTGATCCCCTAGCAGGGAGCACTGTCACCACGACGGTGATATGAACCGTCAGTGGCCTCGAATCGCATCCTCGAGCTACTGCGCCGGCCGGTCGACGTCGACGAGTACTCGGAGATCCGCGACTTGTGGAAGGCGCACTCGATCGCGGAGGACAACCGTGATCTCCCCGGTCTCATCGCGACACTGACCGAGGACTGCGTGTACGAGGTCATGGGGACAGGAGCTCGCTGGGAGGGCCACGAGGGCGCCGCGCGCTTCTACACGGAGCTTCTCGGGGCGTTTCCCGACATCCACTTCGATCTCGAGTTCATCGTCATCGGCCCGCAGGGAGTGTGCGAGGAGGCTCGGGTCACGGCCACGCACGAGGGGCGGTGGCTCGAGCACGAGCCGACCGGCGCGCATCTCGAGTGGAAGAACGCGATCTTCTTCCCGTGGGACCCGGCCGCCCGGAAGTTCAAGGGCGAGATGGTCTACACAGATCTGGCGTTTCCCTCAGACAGCGATCGCTGACGCGGGCGGTGCAGACTCCGGCGGCATGATCTCGGCCGGACGGCGGCGCGCGACCGAGGCGAACGCGTCGACGACAACCGGGTTGAACTGCTTTCCCTTCCCGGCGTGGAGCTGCAGCATTGCCTCCTCCAGCTCGAGCGCAGCCGCGTAGGGGCGGTCCGTCGTCATCGCGTCCCAGGCGTCGGCGATCGCGATGATCGCCGCCTCGATCGGGATGTCCTTGCCGCTGAGCCCGTCGGGATAGCCGAGTCCGTCCCAGCGCTCGTGATGATGACGGATGGCCGGCACGCTGTCCTTGAGCGAGGTGATGCGCGAGACGATCTCGGCGCCGCGAGCGGCGTGCTCGCGCATGATCCGCTGCTCCTCCCGGTCGAGACGCTCGGGCTTCGTCAGGATCGAGTCCGGCATGCCGATCTTCCCGATGTCGTGGAAGAGCGCAGCGGTCCCGAGTGCTCCCATCTGCTTCGCCGGCAGTCGCAGCTCGCGCCCGATCGCCAGCGAGACGCGGCGGACGCGCTGGGAGTGTCCTGCCGTGTAGGGGTCACGGGCCTCAACCGCGGCGTTCAGGGTCTCGATCGTCTCGAGCAGCGTCGCCTCGAGCTCGCGTGCCGTCTCGACGAGGTCGTGCGATCTCGCGTCGAGGTCCTCGTGCTGGGAGCGCATCAGTGCTGACGCCCCGCTCACGAGCAGCGCGAGCGCGAGCCAGAGGAACGCGAAGACGATCCCGACCGCGTACCAGATGGTCCAGCGGGCATCGGCGCTGGGGTCGGTGACGACGCTGTCGTCGAGGGCCACCTCCGCCACACCCACTACACGCCCGCGCGTGTTGTGCAGCGGCACCCAGGCGCGTACGAGCTTCGGCGCATTGCCGGGATCGACCAGGTGAGCGCTGGGCTCGTCCGTCCGAATCACGGCCTCGAGCTCGGGGCTCGCGCGCCGGCGCCCGACGCGCTCGGGCCGGGTCGTCGAGAACACGAGGCGACCGTTCCTCGCATAGACGTTGAGCGCGCGCAGATCCGGAGGCAGGCGAAGCGTGCCGACGAGGCGCCGGAGCGTTCGCGGCTGACCGGCGACGCTGATGCCGCTGACGAGCGCGGGTGCGAGGACGGCGTCGCTGAAAGCGGCGGTGTCGCGGGCGCTGTCCTCGAGGGCGCCCGCGCGGAGGTCGTCGGAGAGCCTCGACGAGAGCGCCCAGGCTCCGATCGCGAGGATGACCGCGGATGCGACGAGAAACGTTCGAAGCAGCGTCAGAGGACGCCCGACGCCGGACGGCCGAAGAAGCGGAAGTCGCCGCATACGGGCTGTATCGGCGGGCACAAGGCCGACTTTGAGCCTGGCAGTACAATCGGCCGCCGTGGATCTCGACGTCGTGTTTCTCGGGACGTCGGGATCGATGCCAACCGCCCGGCGCGGGCTACCCGCGACGCTCGTGCGGCGTGGCGGCGAGCGCCTCCTCTTCGACTGCTCGGAGGGCACGCAGCGTCAGCTCCTGCGCAGCGACGTCGGCCTCGTCGACCTCGAGGAGATCTTCCTCACGCACTTCCACGCCGACCACTACCTCGGCCTGCCGGGGATGCTCAAGACCTTCGCGCTCCGTGGACGCGAGGTGCCGCTCACGATCTACGGGCCGCCCGGGCTCGACGAGCTCATCGCGACGCTCCGGCGGGTCTTCGGCCGTCTGACGTATCCGGTCCGCACGGTCGAGCTCGAAGCCGGCGTGCGGCTCGAGCGCGACGGCCATGAGATCGAGGCGTTCGACGTCGAGCACGGTGTCAGCGCCGTGGGTTACGCCCTCGTCGAGGAGGAGCGGCCCGGTCGCTTCGACGTCGAGGTCGCCGACCGGCTCGGCGTTCCGGCCGGCCGTGAGCGCGGCCTGCTGCAGCGAGGGGAGACCGTGACGCTCGGCGACGGCCGCATCGTCGCTCCGGGCGACGTACTCGGCGCGCCGCGCGCGGGCCGCAAGGTGGTCATCACAGGGGATACGGCGCCTGCCGCGAGCGTGGTCGAGGCGGCAGCCGGCGCGGATCTCCTCGTGCACGAGGCGACGTTCCTCGCCGACGAGCGCGCCCGGGCGCGCGAGACGTCCCACTCGACCGCCGGCGAAGCCGCACTCGTCGCGCAGGAGGCAGGCGTGAAGCTCCTCGCTCTCACGCATGTGTCGACGAGGTACCTGGCGCACCAGGTCGTCGAGGAGGCGACACAGCTGTTCCCGGCGACCGTGGTTCCGCGGGACTTCGACCTCGTGCTGATTCCCTTCCCAGAGCGTGGCGAGCCCGAGCTCGTCCGGTCCGGTGGCCGCACCCGCAGGACGCCTGCGGGCGCGGCCGCTACACTCGCCGAGCCAATCCTTTAACCCGGTCCAGCGAGGCCGGAAAGGAGTTGCCGTGACGACGCACGTCCCCGCCGACGCTACCGCGAAGCTCGTCCTCGACGGCGAGACGGTCGCGAAAGCGCTCTCCCGCATCGCGCACGAGATCATCGAGCGCACCGACGATCTCGGCCGTGTCGCCCTCGTGGGCATCCAGTCGCGCGGCGCGCCGCTCGCGTCGCGGCTCCGCCGGCTCGTCGAGGAGCGGAGCGGCGTCTCGCTCCCGGTCGGGGCACTCGACATCACGTTCCATCGCGACGACGTCCACGTCCGCGACGGCGGCCGGCTGCCCGACCGCCAGCCGGTCGTGCGCTCCACGAGCATCGCGTTCCCGATCGAGGGAATGACGGTCGTCCTCGTCGACGACGTCCTGTACACGGGGAGGACGATTCGCGCGGCGATCGACGCGCTCCTGGAGTACGGCCGCCCCGCCCGCGTGCAGCTCGCGGTCCTCGTCGATCGTGGCCATCGCGAGCTGCCGATCCGGCCGGACTACGTCGGAAAGAACCTTCCGACCGGACGCGACGAGCGCATCCAGGTCGAGCTCGTCGAGGTCGACGAGCGCGACGGTGTGTTCCTCGTCGGCGAGCGCGAGGACGCCCATGTCTGATCCGCGCGCCCAGAGCGCACCGCGCCGGCATCTCCTCGCGGTGACCGATCTCTCACGTGAGGACGTCGAGCGCGTGCTCGACACGGCTTCGTCGCTCGCGGCCTCGCTCGAGCGCGAGATGAAGAAGCTCCCAACGCTGCGCGGCCGCACAGTGGTGAACCTCTTCTACGAGTCCTCCACGCGCACGCTCGCGAGCTTCGAGCTCGCGGCCAAGCGCCTCTCCGCCGACACGATGTCGATCCGGTCCTCGGGCTCGTCCGTCGACAAGGGGGAGTCGCTCAAGGACACGGCCCTGACGCTCGCGGCCTACGAGCCGGACGTCATCGTCGTTCGGCATCCGTCGATCGGTGCACCGCAGCTCGTCGCTCGGCACACGAGCGCCCACGTCGTGAACGCCGGCGACGGCAAGCACCAGCACCCGACCCAGGCGCTCCTCGACCTGTACACGATGCGCGAGGCGCTGGGACGGCTCGAGGGGATCCGGGTCGCCGTGGTCGGCGACGTGCTGCACTCGCGCGTCGCGCGCTCGCTCGTGCAGGCGCTCGCGCTCGTCGGTGCGGAGACGGTGCTCGTCGGCCCGCCGACGCTCGTTCCGCGCGGGCTCGAGGGGCTCGGGTGCGAGATCTCGCACGACGTCGCGGCGATCGACGGCGCTGACGTCGTCTATGTCCTGCGCATGCAGCACGAGCGGATGGAAGAGGCGTTCGTGCCCTCGCTGCGCGAGTACACCGCGCTGTACGGGATCACGCCCGACCGTGTGAGCTCCCGGCAGGTGGTCATGCATCCCGGCCCGATGAACCGCGGCATCGAGATCGATGCGCGCGTCGCCGACTCCGAGCAGGCGCTCGTGACCGACCAGGTCCGAGCCGGTCTCATCGTCCGCATGGCAGTGCTCTACGACGTCCTGACCGTCGCGGCCGTCGAGAGCCGCGAGCGGGCCGGAGTCGCCTGATGCTCGTCGTCCACAACGGCAGGTCCGACTCGCTCGTGCTCGAAGGGCGCGTCGTCGCTCCCGCTCAGGGGATCGACGAATGCCTGCGGATCACGGTCGAGGACGGCGTCGTCGCCCGACTCGAGCCGACGACTGCGCAGAGCACCGTGGTCGCTCCCGCGTTCGTCGACCCGCACGTCCACCTCCGCACGCCGGGCCGAGAGGACGAGGAGACGATCGCGTCCGGCACGACGGCAGCCGCGGCCGGCGGCTACTGCGCGATCCTCGCGATGCCCAACACGGATCCCGTCGTCGACTCGACGTCGGTTCTGGGGGCGCTCGTCGAACGTGCTCGCGACGAGGCGGTGGTCCCGACCGGCTTCATGGCGGCCATCAGCAAGGGTCAGCTCGGCGACGAGCTCACCGAGATGGCCGAGCTCGCCGGGTCCGGCGCTGCCGCGTTCACCGACGACGGCCGCCCCGTCGTCTCGGCGGGACTCATGCGCCGAGCACTGCAGTACAGCGGCCTCACGCAGCTTCGGCTGGCACTCCACTGCGAGGAGCCGTCGCTGTCGCGCGGCGGCCACGCGCACGACGGAGCGGTTGCTGCGGAGCTCGGGCTCGGCCCGTACCCGTCGACGGCGGAGAGCGTGATGGTCGAGCGCGACCTCTCGCTCGCCGGGGGAGAGGGGCGACAGATCCACCTTATGCACCTGTCGGCGCGCGAGTCGGTCGCTGCGCTCGATACGGCACTTGCACGCGGGGAGACCGCGACGGGCGAGGTCACGCCGCATCACCTCGTGCTCACGGACGAAGCCGTGCGCTCGCTCGACCCGAACGTGAAGATGAATCCGCCCCTGCGCGCGGAGGAGCACCGCGAGGCGCTGCGCGACGCGCTGCGGCGAGGAGCAATCTCGTGCATCGCCACCGACCATGCGCCTCACGCACGTCAGGAGAAGGACGTCCCGTTCGAGGAGGCTCCGTTCGGGGTCACCGGTCTCGAGACCGCGTTCGCGGCGCTGCACACGCATCTGGTGATCCCGGGGGTCGTGACCCTCGAGACCTTGCTCGAGCGAATGTCGACCGGCCCGGCACGAGCATTCGGTCTCGAGCCGCCGCGTGTCGAGGTCGGCGCACGGGCGAATCTCGTCGCCCTCGACCTCGAGAACGAGTGGACGGTGACGGAGGACGGCTTCCGCTCGCTCTCGGCGAACTCGTGGCTCCTCGGCGAGACACTCCGGGGCCGGGTCGTCAAGACGGTCGCCGACGGACGGCTGGTGTTCGAGCTGTGACGGGCTACCTCGTGCTCGAGGACGGCGGAGTCTTCCGCGGCCGCTCGGTCGCCGCTGACGGGGTCGCCTTCGGCGAGGCCGTGTTCACCACGGGGATGACCGGCTACCAGGAGACGGTCACCGACCCGAGCTATGCGGGACAGCTCGTCTGCTTCACGGCGGCCATGGTCGGCAACTACGGCGTGGCGGAGGCGAGGGGTGAGTCGCGCGAGCCGCACGCTCGGGCCGTCCTCATGCGCGCCCTCGGCGGCGAGCAGTGGTCGAGCTGGCTTCGCGAGCACGGGCTGGTGGGGCTCGACGGAATCGACACGCGCTCGCTCGTCCTCCGGCTTCGCGATGCCGGAGCGATGCGCGCAGCGGCTGTCTCCGACGAGTCGGCGCTGTCGGTCGACGACGCGCTCGCCCAGGTGCGCGAGCAGCCGTCGATGGAAGGGCAAGCGCTCGTCGCGGAGGTGTCGACGCGCGAGCCGTACGTCTTTGCCGAGTCGGGGAGCCCTCACGTCGCGGTCGTCGACTATGGGGCGAAGCGCTCGATCATGAGGCGGCTCGCCGATGCGGGGGCGGCGGTGACCGTCGTCCCGCACACGACGCCTGCCGACGAGCTCGCCCGGTACGAAGGCGTCGTCCTCTCGAACGGGCCGGGCGACCCGGAGCCGCTCGTCGCCGAGACCGAGATCGTCCGCGAGCTGCTCGGCCGGACGCCGGTGCTGGGAATCTGCCTCGGCCACCAGCTCCTCGGCCTCGCGACCGACCACCGCACGTACAAGCTGCCGTTCGGCCATCGCGGCGCGAACCATCCGGTGCTCGAGCGCCGAACTGGGCGTGTGCTGGTGACGAGCCAGAATCACGGCTTCGCCGTCGAGCCGTCCGAGGACGCCGAGGCGACGCATGTCTCGCTCTACGACGGGACCGTCGAGGGGTTCGAGTTCGCGGACCTGCGCGCACGCTCCGTCCAGTTCCACCCCGAGGCCGGCCCGGGGCCGCACGACGCCTGGCCCATCCTCGCGAGCTTCGTCGAGGAGCTTCGTCGCTAGTGCCGCGGCGCACGGACATCGAGTCGATCTGCGTCATCGGCTCCGGCCCGATCGTGATCGGCCAGGCCTGCGAGTTCGACTACGCCGGCTGCCAGGCGCTCAAGGTTCTGCGCGAGGAGGGCTTCCGCACCGTCGTCGTCAACTCCAACCCGGCGACGATCATGACCGACCCCGGCTTCGCCGACCGCACCTACATCGAGCCGCTCGATCTCGAGAGCGTTGCCTCGGTGCTCGAGCGCGAGCGCCCGGATGCCCTGCTGCCCACGCTGGGAGGTCAGACCGCGCTCAACCTCGCGATCGCCCTCTCGGACGCCGGTGTGCTCGACGAGCTCGAGGTCGAGCTGCTCGGCGCGAACGTCGACGTCATCCGCAGGGCCGAGGACCGCGAGCTCTTCCGCGACGCCGTTCGCTCCTGCGGGCTCCGCGTTCCGGCCTCGAGGATCGTGACCTCGCTCGCAGAGCTCGACGGCGTCCCGATCCCGGCGGTTGTGAGGCCGGCCTTCACGCTCGGCGGACACGGTGGAGGCTTCGCCGAGGACCGCGCGCTGCTCGAGCACCACGTCGAGCGCGGGCTCTGGGAGTCTCCGATCGGGCAGGTGCTCGTCGAGGAGTCCGTCCGGGGGTGGGACGAGTTCGAGCTCGAGGTCATGCGCGACCGCGCGGACAACGTCGTGATTGTCTGCTCGATCGAGAACCTCGACCCGATGGGAGTGCACACGGGCGATTCGGTCACGGTCGCGCCGCAGATGACGCTCTCGGACGAGGCGTACCAGGAGCTCCGCGACGCCGCAGCGGCGGTCATCCGCGCGGTCGGCGTC
>DASTYQ010000122.1:0-21411 GCA_035764775.1 Gaiellaceae bacterium | reverse complement strand
CTCACCGCCGCATTCCACCATGGCGCGCGGTCGGCCGGCAGAGCTGTGACGCCTACGCGTCAAGCACGGTCGTCAACACCTCTCGGGTGAGCGGTCAAGCGCCATTGGGTGACGCCCGGCACGGGTGAATCGATCAGAGTGGGATCACTCAGAACGGCAGCGATGCGGCGGCAGCTTCGTCTGAGATCACCGAGGGGTGAAGACGCAGTTCCTCTCCGGAGGAGCTTGCCGGGGACGGATGAGCGGGGGCTTGGCGGCACCCGCTCCGTTCCCCTCGTTTCGGCTCAAGCCACCCGTGCTTCCTGCCGATAGCGAGGGCGACTCCCGGCTGGGGACTGACGGCAATCAGCCAGGCCTGGAGCGTCGAGAAGGGGCCGCGGACGACGCGGCCCTTCTCATTGCGCGAGCAGGATTTCCGAGTGGAAATCCTGCTCGCGCGAAAACCTTTCGAGACGCTCGCGACGACGGTTCGGTTCGCGGCCACAGTCCTAGCGCCTGGATCTTGCTGACGTCGTTACGGGCCGGTTCTCCCGTCTAGAGCCGCGTCACGACTGCCTTCGCCCTGCCTTGCTCCACTCGAAGACGGCGATGAGGCAGCCGGTCTCGGTCCACGAGTTGTGGTGCGTGCCGGCGTCGTAGCTCACGAAGTCGCCCGGGCCGTAACGCGTTCCGTCCGAGTCGACGAGGTCGCCTTCGATGATCAGGAACTCCTCCATTCCCGCGTGCTCGTGCGCGATCGTCGCGGCGCCCGGGTCCATGCGCATGAGGTACGTGCCCTGCCCGATCGTCTCGTCGTACGAGAGCGGAAGCCAGCTCATCTCCGGCTGGACGGGGCCTTCCATGTCGTACGGGAGGAACGGCGTCGTGTAGGCATTCACGGCCTTGCGGCCCGGGGTTTCCGTCATCGGTCCTCCTCAGTCGGCGTGAATGACTCGGCCTTCCATGCCGCCGGCGACGACCACGACCTGGCCGGTGACGTGGCCGGAGAGCGTGTCCGAGGCGAGGACGACGACCTGGGCGGCCACGTCCTCGGCGGTGGCGACCTTGCGCAGGGGCATCGTGCGCGTGATGCGCTCGACGCTCGCGTCGTCGAGGAGGCCGCGCGTCATCGGAGAGACGGTCCACCCGGGCGCGACGGCGTTCACGCGGGCGGTCGTGGAGATGCGCGCGACCTCGTTCTTCGCCGACAGGAGCAGGCCGCCGAGGATCCCGGACTTCGCCGCGGCATAGTCGGCGTGTCCCTGCTCGCCGAAGACGCCGGCGGTCGAGCCGACGAGGACGAGCGAGCCGTGCCCCGTGCGCTCGACCTCGCGGAGGAAGCCGCGCGACGTGAGGAAGGTCGCCGTCAGGTTCGCACGGAGCGTCTCCTCCCAGCGCTCGAGCGAAAGGGCCCACACGGCAACGTCCTCCGACGGATAGATGCCCGCGACGGCTGCGCACACGTCGACGGCGCCGAGTGCGGCGCGCGCCTCGTCGAAGAGGCGGTCGACGTCCGCCTCGACCGTCAGGTCGGCCTGCGCGACGGGTGCGCCTCCGAGCTCCTCGGCGACCGCGCGTGCGCGTTCCTCGCCCCGGAAGTAGTGGACGACCATGCGCGCCCCTTCGGCCGCGAACGCCCGTGCGCACGCGGCGCCGATCCCGCTCGACGCGCCCGTGACCAGCACACCCTTCCCGGCAAGCCCCGTCTCGATGCGGCGTAGGCTACTCGGGTGCGCGTCCACGTCATCTCGGACATGGAGGGCGTCGCCGGCATCGTCAAGTGGCAGCAGACGACGGGCGGCGAGTCGCTGTACGAGGAGGGGCGCAAGCTCTACACGCAGGAGATCAACGCCGCGGTTCGGGGCGCAAAGGCGGCCGGAGCGACGGAGATCGTCGTCATGGACTGCCACGGCGCCGGCAAGGGGTGGACGTTCAACTCCCTGCTCCCGGAGGACCTCGACCCCGACTGCCAGTTCGTCGTGCAGAACGAGTGGACGGAGTACACCGAGTTCCTCGAGGGCGGCTGCGACGCCGCGCTCTTCGTCGGGATGCACGCGCGCGCCGGCACCCGCGACGGCGTCATGAACCACACGATCTCGGGTCGCGACTACCAGAACCTCTGGTTCAACGACACGCTCGTCGGCGAGACCGGGATCAACGCCGCGCTCTGCGGCACGTGGGGCTGCCCGGTGCTGCTCGTCACCGGCGACGAGGCGTCGTGCCGCGAGGGGCGCGAGCTCCTCGGCGACGGGCTGACCACGGTGGCCGTGAAGTGGGGGCTGGGAGCCGAGTCGGCGCGGTCACTCACGCCGGTTCGGGCACGCGAGCTGATCGAGGAGGCCGCTCGCACCGCGCTCGCCGATCTCGGCGCGGTGGCCCCGTACGACCCCGGCCGGCCGTGCGAGGTCAAGGCCGAGTTCAAGAACACGGACGAGCCGGACCGGCTCTGCCACCGGGCAGGGGTCGAGCGCGTCGACGACCGCACCATCGTCTCCCGCGCCGACACGTGGTGGGACGCCTGGAAACAGTTCTACTTCTGAGCCGCAGTCCGCGAATCTGCGGTGCAGATTCTCGGACGCGATAATTCCCAAGCTGGCCGTTTTGCGGCTGGGTCGCAGTGTCGACCGAGCCTTCCAGTTGCTTCAGGAACGTGCTCTTCCATTGACATGACAGCCCGGACGCGGTGTGATGCACCGCACCCGTTCCACCGTGGCGGGGTCGGCCCGCAACAAGCGCACTCCGGCGTCGTCACAAGACAAGGGCAGGTACGTCACTCGAGGAGGGTTAGATGCGGAATGGATTGATTGCAGCCGGGCTCGCAGGGCTCGTCGCGGCGGCCGTCGTGTCCGCGGCGGTAGCGAAGCCGGCTGCCCAGGCGGCACCCGCGCAGATCGCGGCCTGCACGAACGTCTCGATCGGCTTTCTCGGCCCGCTGACGGGGCCGGCAGGCTTCCTCGGCCAGGAGCAGCTCTCCTGGCTGCGGTTCGGCGTTCAGAAGTACAACAAGGCGAACGGGACCACGTTCAAGGTCGCCCTCGGCGACACCCAGCTCAAGGCGCCGGTCGCCCGCACACAGGCGAGGAGGTTCGTCTCCGACAGCAACGTCCTGGCGGTCGTCGGCGGCTCGGAGAGCCAGGCCGTGGTCGTGAGCGGCAATCTGTTCGAGAAGGCCGATCTAGCCTCGATCTCGGGCTCGGCGACCCAGACGAACCTGACCAACGGCCAGTTCAGGACGTTCTTCCGTGTCGTCCCGAACGACTCCATCCAGGGCCCACAGGTCGTGACGTATGTCGCGAAAAACCTGAAGGCGAAGAACGTCGTCGTGATCGATTCGCAGGACGACTACTCGTTGCCGCTCGCGAGCGCGATCACTCGCGGGCTCCGGGCGCGTGGCGTCACCGTCTCGCGCGAGTCCGTCTCCGCGGACGATACGGACTTCTCGTCGGTCGTGGCGAATGTCGACTCAAACGTCAACGTGGTCGTCTTCGCCACGCAGGTGGCCTCGGCCGCGAACACGCTCTCGAACCAGCTCCGCGAGCAGGGCAAGAAGGCGATCGTGTTCGGGACGGACGGCGCCTACTCGCCGTCCCAGTTCAAGCCTCGGATCGGATACGTGTCCGTGTTCGCACCCGATCCCCACTTCGACCCGAACGCGCGGGCGCTCATCCGCGAGTACAACCGGTACTCGAAGAACAAGGAGTTCGGGGCGTTCGGCCCGGCGACGTACATGGCGGGGCTCGTGGCGATGACTGCGATCAAGAACGCGTGCGCCGACGGCCAGGTAACGCGCGCGGAAGTCACCCGCCAGACCCGGCGGACGAACATTCGGTCGATCTTCGGCGGCAGGCTCCGGTTCTCCGCAAAGGGAGATCCGCTGCCGACGAAGTTCGTCATCTACAAGATCTCGAACGGGAAATACAGCCCGGTCGGCTAGGACGACCGTGCAGCGTGCGAGGCGGCCCACCTCCGGGTGGGCCGCTCGTCATCCCCGAGCCGTGTGAGATAACCCGCGCGTGGACTGGGACAAGCTCGTCCAGCTGCTCGTCAACGGCGTCACGCTGGGGAGCGTCTACGCGCTCGTGGCGCTGGGGTTCTCGATGGTCTACGGGATCCTGAAGCTGCTCAACCTCGCCCACGGCGACGTGCTCATGGTCGGGGCGTTCGTTGGCTGGGGCGTCCTCGGCTGGCTCGGAGGCGCTCAAGACCCCACCGTCGCCGTGTGGCTTGTGATCGTCCTGATGATCCTGGCCGCGATGGTCGGTGGCGGCCTCCTCGGAGTCGCGATCGAGCGCTTCGCCTACCGGCCTCTCAGACGCGCGCCTCGCATCGCCCCGCTGATCAGCGCGCTCGGCGTCTCGTTCTTCCTCCAGAACTCCGTGCTGCTGTTGTTCGGCGCGAACTTCCGCAGCTACGACTCGTTCGACCTCGTCGACGTCGGCGTGGGCGTCGACTGGGGACCTTTCCACATCTGGGTGATGCGGATCGTGGTCGTCGTGTCCGCGCTCGCGATGATGGCCGGCCTCTGGCTGCTCGTGACGCGCTCGAAGCTCGGCAAGGCGATGCGCGCGACAGCGTTCGATCGCGAGGCGGCGGCGATGATGGGCATCGACGTCGACCGCGTCATCGTGAAGACCTTCTTCATCGGGTCGGCCCTGGCGGGAGCGGCGGGGGTCCTCGTGGGGCTCGTCTTCTTCCAGATCAATCACTTCATGGGCTTCAACTACGGGCTGAAAGGCTTCACCGCTGCGGTCGTCGGCGGCATCGGCTCGATTCCGGGCGCGATGGTCGGCGGGCTCTTCATCGGGCTCGCCGAGGCGTTCTCCGTCGGCTACATCGAGGACTTCACGCGCGGCCGGCTGGGAAGCGCCTTCAGCGACCTCGTGGTCTTCCTGATCCTCGTCGTCTTCATGCTCCTGCGTCCGCAGGGGATCTTCGGCAAGCCGGAGGTGAAGAAGGTTTGAGTGAGCACCAGAGCCCGAGCCCGGAGCGGCCGCGCATCGGCGTCGACGAGTGGGTCGCGAGCGCCGAGCAGCGCCGAGAACGCACCGTTGCGGGGAGGATCGAGGACGCTGTCGAGCGTGCGCCCGCGGCCGCGAAGCTCGTCGTCTTCGCGCTGCCGTTCGCGATCTTCCCGCTGTTCACCGACTCCGAGTACCTGACGCAGGTCGGCATCGACACGCTCATCTACGTCCTGCTCGCGCTCGGGCTGAACGTGGTTGTCGGCTGGGTCGGGCTCCTCGACCTCGGATTCGTCGCGTTTTTCGGGCTCGGGGCGTACCTCTACGCGGCGCTGGCGTCCGAGTATGCGGGCCGGCACTGGGAGGCCCAGTTCGTCGTGCCCCTGATCGCCGTCGCCGTCGCCGCGACGGGGTTCCTCGTCGGCCTCCCCTCACGGCGTCTGGTCGGCGACTACCTCGCGATCGTGACGCTCTTCTTCCTTCAGATCTGGCTCGTCGTGCTCATCAACGCCGAGTTCACGCGCGGACCGAACGGGATCTCTGACATCTATCCGCTCAAGCTCTTCGGGCGCGAGATCGTCTCGCCCGGCGGTTACTACTACGTGACGTTTGCAGCGTTCGTGCTCGTAGTCGCTTTCCTCTACCTCCTCAATCGCTCCCGGACCGGACGCGCGTGGAACGCGCTCCGCGACGACGAGCTGGCGGCCGAGCTGATGACGATGCCGGTCAATCGCCTCAAGCTGATGGCGTTCGCGGTCGGCGCGGCGATCGCCGGTGTCGCCGGCGCGCTCTATGCGCCCCAGCAGGGCGCGGTCTTCCCGGCGAACTTCGACATCGTGCTTCTGATCACCGTTTACGCGATGGTCGTGCTCGGCGGCGCCGGCAGCATCGTCGGCGTGACTGTCGGGGCGGTCCTCATCAACTCCTCGCTCGAGGCGCTGCGCGACCCCGACGACGCAAGCTGGCTCTTCTATGTCGCGATCGTGCTGGGGCTCGTCTTGTTCATGCGCCCCCGTTGGGTGCCTCTCGTCGTGCTGGCCGGGACCGCCGCGTTCGGGCTCGTGGTACACGAGCTCGCCGAGCAGTTGCGGCCGTCACTCGTCGCGGGCAGCACGTTCGGTACGGCTCGGGTCGATGAGGTCCTGGACTCCTGGGTCCTCCTTCCCGAAGGTGCGATCGGGCAGGACGGGCTCCCGGCGGGCGCGCTCGCGCGGATCGCGTACGTCGGCCTGGTTGCCGCGATCCTCGGCCTCACGCTCATCCGGAACCGGGTCTGGCGCGCAGTCGCGCTCGTTCCGGTGCTGTACCTCGGAGCCTGCGTATGGGAAAACGTCCTCGTCGCGCAGCCAGCCGTCGCGCGCTTCGTCCTCATCGGCGCGATGCTCGTGGCGCTCATGGCCCTGCGCCCACAGGGACTCCTCGGCAGGCAACGGGTGGAGATCGTCTGATGGCGTCCACCGCGCGCGAGCCGCTGCTCGAGGTGAAGGGCCTGTCGCTCTCGTTCGGCGGTCTCCGTGTGCTAAGCGACCTCGATCTGACGGTCGGCGAGCACGAGATCGTCAGCGTCATCGGCCCCAATGGCGCGGGGAAGACGACGTTCTTCAACGTCGTCACGGGGATCTACCCCCCCGACACGGGCGAGATCCTGTTCGAAGGCAGCAGCATCCTCGGGCTCGACCCGCACAAGATTGCGCGCCGAGGAGTCGCGCGCACGTTCCAGACACTGCGGCTGTTCCTGAACATGACTGTGAAGGAGAACGTCATGGCAGCCGCCTACGGGCATACGAAGGCCGGTGTCCTCCGCTCGGTTCTTCGGACACCCGGCATGCGCCGCGAGGAACGCGAGATCGCACAGCTCGCCGAAGAGCGTCTCGCCTTCTTCGGCGATCGCCTCGTCGGCTACCGGTGGCGGCAGCCTGCGTACAGCCTCTCGTACGCAAACCGACGCCGTCTCGAGATCGCCCGCGCGACCGCCGCTCGGCCACGGCTCCTTCTCCTCGACGAGCCCGCGGCCGGTATGAACCCGGTCGAGACGCAGGAGATCACGGAGCTCATCGGTCGGTTGCGGGACGAGGGCGGCTACACCATCCTCGTCATCGAGCACGATATGCACGTCGTCGAGGGGATCTCGAATCGGGTCGTCGCCCTCGACCACGGCGTGAAGATCGCGGAGGGCTCGTTCGAGCAGGTCGCGACTGATCCGCGTGTCGTGGAGGCCTACCTCGGCGCGTCCGCGACGGAGCGGGCATGAGCGAGAACGGCGCGGTGCAGCCCCTGCTCAGGCTCGAGGAGATCAACACCTACTACGGCCAGATGCACATCCTCCAGGACGTCAACCTCGAGGTGGGCGCGGGGGAGCTGGTCTGCCTGCTCGGCGGAAACGCATCGGGCAAGTCGACGACGCTCAAGACCGTTCTCGGCCTCGTCCCGCCGCGGACGGGCGTTGTGCGCTTCGGGGGCGAGGACGTCACGCGCCACTCGACCGCGCGCCGCATCGAGCGCGGGCTCGCGATCGTCCCCGAGAACCGGCGACTGTTCGGGCCGATGACCGTCCTCGAAAACCTCGAGATGGGTGCATACCTTCGTCCGCGAGCAGACCTCCGCGAGGACCTCGACCGCGTGTTCGAGACCTTCCCGCTCCTGGCTGACCGGAAGAAGCAGCTCGCCGGAACGCTCTCGGGCGGCGAGCAGCAGATGGTCGCGATGGGGCGAGCGCTGATGGCGCGACCGAAGCTCATGCTCATGGACGAGCCCTCGATGGGGCTGGCGCCGATCCTCGTCGAGCGGAGCTTCGGGATCATCAAGCAGGTGCACGACGCGGGCGTGGCGATGCTGATCGTCGAGCAGAACGCGAACGTCTCGCTCTCGATCGCCGACCGCGGGTACGTGCTGTCGACCGGCCGCGTCGTCCTCGAGGGAAAGGCGTCGGAGCTCATTCAGCACGAGGAGCTGCGGAAGGCCTACCTTGGCCGCTAGGGACACGTCCCGGGGTCTGACCCCTGGACTGTCGGTTCGGGAGGAGTTCCCGATCTTCGAGCACGCCGTCTACGCCAACTCGTGCTCGCAGGGCGCGCTCGCGAACCGCGTCCGCGCCGCCGCGGAGGAATGGCTCGCGGGCTGGGACGAGAACGGCGCGGAGTGGGAGTACTGGGTCGAGCGGAACGAGGCGGCGCGCGCCGCCTTCGCGCGGCTGCTTCATGCCGAGCCCGACGACGTCGCCGTGACGACCTCCGTCTCGCAGGGCGTCAGCGCCCTCGTCTCCGCGCTCGACCTCTCCGGCGAGCGCAACAGGATCGTCATCAGCGAGTACGAGTTCCCGACGGTTGGTCAGATCGCGCACGCGCAGGAGCTGCGCGGCGCCGAGGTCGTCCACGTCACTCCCGAATGGGACGGGCGGATCCCGGTGGAGCGCTTTGCGGACGCGATCGACGAGCGGACGGCACTCGTCTGCTGCACGGCGCTGTCGTTCCGCTCGGGTCACCGCAACGACGTCTCCGCGATCGCCAAGCTCGGTCACGCGCACGGCGCGATCGTCCTCGCTGACAGCTATCAGGCGATCGGGGCGCTCGAGCTCGACACGCGGACGCTCGGTGCCGACGTCGTCACCGGCGGCACCGTCAAGTACCTGCTCGGCACCGCGGGCCTCGGGTTCATGTGGGTGCGCGACGCGCTTCGCGTGCAGCTGCTCCCGACGCAGACGGGCTGGTTCGCCGACGAGGACATCTTCGCGATGTCCATTGCCGACTACTCGCCGCACGCGACCGCGCGCCGCTTCGACAGCGGCACGCCGCCGGTGCCGTCTCTGTACCCGGGTGTCGCCGGGATGGAGCTGATCGCGGAAGTGGGGGTTCCCGCGATCGAGGCGCACGTGCGCAGGCTCGTCGACCAGTTCCTCGCCGGCCTCGACGACCTGGGCGCGACGGTCGCGACGTCACGCGGCGAAAACGAGTACGGCCCCCTGATCTGCGTGGCGTCGACGGATCCGGACGCGCTCGTCGACGCGCTCGCCGGTGAGAAGATCGTCACGTCGACGCGCGACTCGAACCTGCGCGTCTCGCTCCACCTCTACAACGTCGAGGACGACGTCGACCGGATCCTCGCCGCGCTCGCGAGTCGTCGCGAGCTGCTCGCCTGAGGCAGGTCAGGCGGCGTCCGGCCAGGCGGTGTCGCTGGGCGGCGCGTCGTACCGCGGGCGACCGCGCTTGGGCCACTCGCGCGTCCAGCGATTGATGATCCGGTTGCGCTCGTCGTGCTTCCAGCGCGGCCGCAGGGCGTGCACGAGCGGGTCGAGCCCGGCGACGACGGCGAAGCAGTCCACGCAGTACGCGATCGGCCAGTGCTCGTCGCGCGAACGCCGATGCGCGAACGCCTCGACGACTCGCTCGTGCGGGCACTCGGCGCACGACGCGAGTCGCGTCCGCCGCCTCCCGCGCAGCGTCAGCGCGGCTTCGAGCCGGTCGTCCTGCATGTACGCGTACCCGATCGGTCGGCGGTTGACGTAGACGTCGACGAGCTCCACGGAGCGAACCTACCCTCCGACCCTGACGGCGAACCCGGAAACGACTGAAGCCCGCTCGCGCGGCTTCAGTCCTTGTACGGATCGCGGACGTCGCGACCGGCCATGGCGACGCCGAGCGGACGCAGCGTGTGCTTCACGCGGATCGAGCCGGCATGCGCGCCGAGGACGTCCGGCAGGCGCTTGTACACCTCCGGCGCCTCGTCCGCGCCGCCGCCGACGAGCACGATGCCCTGCTCGCGCAGCCGAGCCTGGACTGCCGGCCAGTCGACGACGCCCGGCTGCACCTGCTCCTCGACCCACGTCTTCATGACGCCGGCGTCGGGATGGTCCGGACACGTGCCCGACTCGAACACGCGGTCGCAGTCGCGGTTCCGGCACATGAGTCGCTTTCGCCGGCGCACGCGCCCGGCGGCCTGCGTTCGGCTCATCAACCGACCGGCGCCGTGGACGGTCGAGAAGAGCGACTGCTCGGCCTCGTCGCCGGCGACGCCCTCGAGGATGACCGACTCGTCGCCCATGGAGCCGCCGACGAAGCCCTCCTGGCCCGGCCGGGCAGGCGTGCAGCCCTTCCGAACGACCCAGTACGTGCGACCGAAATGCTCCTCCCGCCACGCGAAGTTGTGGTGGTTGTGCACCTCGTGCACGGGCTCGCCGCCGATGATCTCGAGGACCTTCCCGACCACGACGTCGCGGCCGGCGTAGGCGTACTCGCCGGCGAGCTCCATCGCCGCGATGTACTGCTGGCCGAGCTCCGAGGCGAGCTCGAAGAGCACGGGCGGCGAGTCCATCTCGCCCTCGTGCGCGCGGTCACCGAAGCGAAGCCCCTGCGCGAGCGCGAGGAACCCGGACGCGGTCTTGTGACCGAACCCGCGCGACCCGAAGTGAACGCCGACCCAGATGTGCCCGTCCTCGTCCTCCATCAGGTTGACGTAGTGGTTGCCCGAGCCGACCGTGCCGAGCTGCGCCTCGGCCAGCTGCGCCATCCTGCGCTGAGGCTGGAAGTCCGTCGTGCGGATCTTCTCCAGGACGGGGTGGTCCACCCGCTCCTGCGCAGGCACGCCCATGCCGAACGAGATGCGACGCGTGATCTCGCGCATGATCGAGTCGACACCGCCTCGCTCGTCGAGGTCGGCGCGCGTCAGCTCCGTCTGGGCTGCCTTGTTCCCGCAGCCGATGTCGTAGCCGACACCCGACGGCGAGACGTAGCCCTCGTATGCGATACCGCCGCCGATCGGCTGCGAGTAGCCGGGGTGATGGTCGGCGCAGAGGACGCCGAACTCGGCGTCGCCGGCCGACATGCAGCGCTCGAGCTGGTCGAGGCTGCGCTGGTCGACGGCGCCGAAGGTCTTGATGTTCATCGGACCTCCTGATTGTCGCGTGTCATGCGAGTCGCTACGACCGCGGCCGCGAAGCGGCCGCACTTTAGGGATCTCCGCGATCGGGCGCTCCGCGCGAGCGGAGTGCTCGATCTGCGAAACAGACAAACACCGAGCGGAATCGAACCGCTGTGCCGCGCTTTGCGGGCGCGCGCCTCGCCTCTCGACCGCCTCCTTGGGACTGGAGAATCGCCTCGGTGGGCGCGAGCAGCTCAGCACGATGCGATACTCGCCCCATGGATCCACGCGACACCGCGGACGCTCTCGAGCAGACGATCACGCGCTACAACGACGCCTGGAACGCACAGGACCTCGACACGATCTTGACGTTCCACGCGCCGGGAATGGTCTTCCAGAACCACACGTCCGGCGATCGGGTCGAGGGCGACGCGGTCGGCCCGCACATCGCGGGGATCTTCGAGCGGAACCCGGACCTGCGGTTCACGGGCCGGCGCTTGTACGCTCGAGACGGCCTCGTCGTCAGCGAGTGGACGGCGACCGCGACGAATCGGGCCGGACAGAGGGTCGAGTGGGACGGGATCGACGTGTTTCCCTTCGAGAACGGCCTGATCCTGCGCAAGGACGTGTACTCCTCGTCACACGCTCCACGCGTCCTCGACGAGTAGCGACGTGCCGCGGCCGACGGTCCACGAGGCGGCCGGGGTTCCCGACGAGATCGCGCAGCAGCTGGCGGACTCGTTCGAGATCGTCGCCAGCCCCAGTGACGCGCTCGGCGTCGTGACGACGCCGGCGATCCCCGTCGACGAGGCGTTTCTCGACGCCGCGGGGCCGCAGCTGCGGATCGTCGCCAACTACGCGGTCGGACTCGACAACATCGATCTCGACGCGACCCGCGCCCGCGGGGTCGTGGTGTCGAACACGCCGGGAGTGCTCACGAATGCGACGGCCGAGCACGCGATCGGCCTCGCGCTCGCGCTCCTGCGCCGCATCGCCGAGGGCGACCGCTCTCTTCGGCGCCGTGACGAGTGGGAGTGGGGGCCGGACTTCATGGTCGGAGAAGGTCTCGAAGGCAAGGATCTGCTCGTCGTCGGCCCGGGACGGATCGGCCGCCGCGTCGCAGAGCTCGCGCTTGCACATGGCGCCCGCGTGAGCTTCGCCGGTCGCGGCGACGACCTGCACGCCGCGCTCGCCGCGGCTGAGGTCGTCAGCGTGCACTGTCCACTCACGCCGGAGACGCGACACCTCCTCGACGCCGACGCCCTCGCCGCGATGAAGCCGACCGCAGTTCTGGTCAACACCGCTCGCGGGCCTGTCGTGGACGAGCGTGCGCTCGTGGCCGCCCTCGAACGGGGGGCTCTCGCCGGAGCCGCGCTTGACGTGTTCGAGAACGAGCCCGTCGTCAGCGCAGAGCTCTTGTCGATGGAGAACGTCGTCCTCACGCCGCACATCGCGAGCGCGACCCGAGAGACGCGGCTCGCGATGGGGATGCTCGTCGTGTCGGCGCTGCGGGCCGTGCTCCTGGAGGATCGAATCCCGGAGAACGCCGTGTAGCTTCCCGCGATGGCGCGATTCGGAGCGCAGTCGATGACGGGACGTCTCGAGCGCGTCCTCGTCCGGCCTCCTCTTCCCGAGGACGGCGCGCGCTGGCGCGAGTACGGCTGGCGGGCCGCGCCCGATCATGTCGCTGCCGCGGCCGAGCACGAGGCGCTGCGAGCGATCCTCGAAGATGCGGGCGCCGAGGTCGTCGTCTCGAGCCATGATCCGGGCAATCCGGACGCGCTGTACGTCTACGACCCGGTGCTCGTGGGTCGCGAGGGTGCTGTCCTCCTCCGTCCGGGCAAAGAAGGACGCCGGCGAGAGCCGGGCGCGATCGCGGAGGTGCTCGCGTCCGCCGACGTCCGCATCGCAGCCGAGCTGGCGGACCCGGTGTTCGCCGAAGGCGGCCACACGGTCTGGCTCGACGAGGAGACGCTCCTCGTCGGAATCGGCTACCGGACGAACCCGGCGGCGGTCGTCGCGTTCGAGGCAGCGTTCCCAGGCGTGCAGGTCATCGCGTTCGACCTCCCGCACTGGAACGGCCGCGGCGAGGTCATGCACCTCATGAGCTTCATCTCACCGCTCGATCGCGATCTCGCTCTCGTCTACCCGAGGATCGCTCCGGTGCGGCTGCTCGAGCTTCTCGCCGAGCGCGGGCTCGAGGTGGTCGAGGTTCCGGACGACGAGTTCGAGACGCAAGGTCCCAACGCGCTCGCGCTCGGACCACGGCACGCACTGGCACTCGACGGCAGCCCGGAGACGCGCCGCCGCATGGAGCGGGCGGGCGTCGAGGTCGTCGTCTACCGCGGCGAGGAGATCTCGCGGAAGGGCGACGGTGGCCCGACCTGTTTGACCCGCCCGCTCCTGCGAGCTAGCTGAGCCCGAAACCCACCGCGAAGCCGAACGCCGTCAGCAGGCCGGCCTCTCGGCCGCCGAGCTCGAAGGCTTCGGGCATCAGCGTGTCTGCCAGCATCACGATCAGCGCTCCGGCGGCATATGCGGTCACGAAAGCGCGGCCGGACGACCCCAGCTCGTCGACCAGCTCGAAGCCGAGGACGGTCGCGGCGACCGAGGCCGCAACGACGTAGGTCCACATGCGGAACACGCGCATCCGCGTCCAGCCCGCCTGGAGCAGTCCGGCCGAACCCGAGAGCGCCTCGGGCACGTTGGACACGAACACGCCCACCACGACGGCAATGGGTACGGCACTCTCCTCGAGCAGCGACGACCCGAGCACGAACGATTCCGGGATTCCGTCGAGAACGGTTCCGAGCACGATCGCGCTCGCGCTCCCCGCGAGCTGGCTCTGCCCCGTCATGCTCTTGCGCCCCTCGCCGCCCATGCGGCCGATGCGGACGTCACCGACGTAGAAGGTGAGGCCGCCGCAGACGAATCCGATCGTGGCGAGCCTCAGGTCGGACTCGAAGGCGTCGATCACGAGCTCGTACGCGACCGCCGCGATCAACGCTCCTGCGCCGAACGCCATCGCGAGGCCGATCATCTTCTGGCTCGGTCGCGCGTACGAAGCGATGGCGGCGCCCAGCCAGAGTGAGCTCGCGGTCACGAGCCCCCAGAAGAGCGCCTCGAGCATCCGTGGAGCCTACGACTCGTCGAGGGTGAGTTGCCGGTACGGCGAGAGGCCGGAAACCCCGACGCCGACCAGACGGAGCGCGCCTGGACGGTCGCGGAGCCCGCGATCGAGGAGGCCGCACGCGACGTCGCCGATGACGCGCGCGTCGTCGACGGCCGCCGGGAGGGTCGTCGAGCGCGTCCGGATCGAGAAGTCCGAGTAGCGGAGCTTCGCTGTCACCGTGCGTCCGGACAGGCCCGAGGTGTGGAGGCGGTCGGAGACGAGCTGCGAAAGCCGCCGCACCTCGTCGTGGAGGCGCTCGCGGTCGAGGAGGTCGCGCGCGAATGTGTCCTCGGCCGAGACGGAGACGGGCTCGAGGTCGAGGTCGAGGTCTCGCGGATCGATCCCGCGCGCCCGGTCGCGCAGGAGCGGGCCGAGCGAGCCCGGCAAGAGCGTTCGAAGCTCCACCTCGTCGAGCGACGCAAGCGCGCCGATCGTGTCGACACCTGCACCGCGCAGCCGCGCTTCCGCGCGCGGCCCGACACCGGGAAGGAGACGTATTGCCAGCGGTGCGAGGAACGCCGCCTCGGTGCCCGGCGGGACGACCGTGATGCCGCCGGGCTTGCGCCGATCCGACGCGATCTTGCAGACGACCTTCGAGGTACCGACGCCGAGCGAGCACGTGAGGCTCGTCCGGCCGCGCACGGCCGTCTGAATGGCGGACGCGATCGCTCGCGCCCGCGTGAAGTCGGAGGCGACGGTGCCGAGGTCGAGGTAGCCCTCGTCGATCCCGGTGCGCTCGACGCGCGGGACGACCTCGCCGACCGTATCCCAGACCACGCGCGAGTACTGGCGGTAGAGCGCGTGCCGGGGCCGGAGAAACACCGCGTGTGGGCACCGACGAAGCGCCTCGGCGGCGCTCATCGCCGAGTGGATGCCGAACGCCCGTGCCGCGTAGTTCGCGGTCGACACGACACCTCGTCCATGCGGATCCCCTCCGACGATCAGCGGCCTGTCGCGAAGCGAGGGGTCCTCGAGCTCCTCGACCGCTGCGAAGAACGCGTCCAGGTCGAGGTGGGCGAGGATTCTCACGCGGGCAAAGCTACTGTTGCCAGGTGATCGCGACGCCCGCGCCCGCGCTGCCTCCGCCCGCGATCGAACAGCCGGCGCCGCGTCAGATCTCGTACGGCCTCGTCACTGGCCGGGCTGCGCGGGGCACGACCCGCATCGCCGTTTTCGCGAACGGCAAGCGGCTCGTGACGAAGCCGCTCCATGGTCGCCGGTTCACGCTCCATGTGACCCTGCCGCTCGCCGACACCACTGTTCGGGTGGTGACCGTCGCGCGCGGTGGGCGCCGGTCGTCGGCGCACGTTCACGGCGTGTACGCGGTCCCGCCCGGATCGCGCCCGCGAGTCGTCGCCGCGCGCCTGGACCCGACGCTCCAGCGGACTCTCACGCGCATGGTTCGCTCCTACTCGGGCACTGCCGGCTACTACGTCCAAAGCCTCACCGGTGGCTCGGGCGCCGCCTGGAACGCGAGGGCGCGCTTCCCCGCCGCGTCGACGGTGAAGCTCGCGATCGCGGCGACCGTCCTCTCCGAGTATCGAGGCGTACCCGCTCCGGGCTCGCAGCTCGACTCCTTGCTTCGCGAGATGATCGTCCCGTCCGACGACCGAGCAGCGAACTCGCTCCTCGTCTGGCTCGGCGGCTCGACGAGCTCGGGTGCGTACCGGGTGAACGACCTGATGAAGTCGATCGGACTCACCGACACACTCATGTACGGCGGCTATCTGACCCGCACGCTCTCCTCCCGCATTCCCCGGCGGGTCGACGAGGCGCCGGCGTTCGGCGTTGGCAAGTACACGACCGCCTGGGACATGGCGTCGCTGTGGCGCGCGCTCTGGCTGGCGTCGGGCGGGCAGGGGCCGCTCCGCACGTCGCGGCCGGGCCTGACTCCCGCCGATGCTCGCTACCTCCTCTGGCTCAGTGCGCACGTCCGCGATCAGCCCAAACTCGACAGGTCCATCGGCTCCGAGCGTGGCGTCTGCGTGCTCCACAAGGCCGGTTGGATCTCCGAGGCGCGGCACGACACGGGCCTCGTCTTCTGGAAGGGCGGGGTCTTCGTCGCCGGCGTCATGACCTGGCGCTCGTACGGCGCCTCGGTCTCGTCCGATCGCCTCGCAGGGCGCGTCGCAGCGCTCACGTTGCGGCGTTTGCGGCGTATCGAAGGGTGAGAATCGACCCGACGTAGGCCTTGCCGTGGTCGGTACAGTTTCTGAACCAACTATGGCATTCGTACGAAAGTGAGCACCGTGAGCGAGAACGAGAACTCAAAGCGCCTCCTGCTCGTCCCCCTGGACGACATCGTCGTCTTCCCGAACATGAACGTCACCCTCACGGTCGACGTCGGCGACGAGGATCGCGTGCTGCTCGTGCCCAAGCACGACGACGAGTACGCGAAGGTCGGCACCGTCGCACAGGTGACGGACCGGATCCGGCTCCCCGGCGGGGGCCGGGCCGTCGCCCTCGAGGGGCTGCATCGCGGCGTCGCCGGAGCAGCCGGGTCCGACTCGCAGGGCAAGCTCTTCGTCGACGTCGAGGAGCGCCCCGACCCGGAGGCGGCAGACGGCCGCATCCGCGAGCTCGAGCGCGAGTACCGCGCAGTCGTCGAGGAGATCCTCGAGCTGAGAGGAGACGACGGCCGCATCGCCGCCTTCGTGCGCTCGATCAGCGAGCCTGGCGCGCTCGCCGACACGACGGGCTACTCGCCCGACATCACCTTCGAGCAGAAGGTCAAGCTGCTCGAGACGATCGACGTCCGCGCGCGTCTCGAGCTCGCGCTCGAGCTGCAGCGCGAGCGCCTCGCGCTCATGCAGGTTCGCCAGCGCATCCAGGAGGACGTCGAGTCCGGCGTCGAGAAGCAGCAGCGCGAGTACATCCTGCGCCGCCAGCTCGATTCGATCCGCAAGGAGCTCGGCGACGACGAAGGGTCGGTGATCGAGGAGTACCGGAAGAAGATCGCCGAGGCCGAGATGCCCGAGGCAGTCGCCGAGCAGGCCGAGAGCGAGCTCTCACGGCTCGAGCGGATGGGCGAGCAGTCGCCCGAGGCCTCCGTCATCCGCAACTACCTCGATTGGCTGCTCGCGGTGCCGTGGAGCGAGCGCTCCGAGGAGCGGCTCGACCCCAAGTACACCCGGGAGGTGCTCGACGCCGACCACGCCGGCCTCGAGGACGTGAAGGACCGGATCGTCGAGTACATCGCCGTCGCGAAGCTCCGCAAGGAGCGCGGCGTCGAGGAGGACAAGCGGTCGGGCGCAATCCTCACGCTCATCGGGCCGCCCGGAACGGGCAAGACGTCGATCGGCGAGTCGATCGCCCGCGCGACCGGCCGCGAGTTCGTGCGCATGTCGCTGGGCGGCATCCGCGACGAGGCCGAGATCCGCGGTCATCGCCGGACGTACATCGGCGCGCTGCCGGGCCGGCTCGTCCGCGCGCTGCGCGACGCAGGGACGATGAACCCGGTGATCATGCTCGACGAGGTCGACAAGGTCGGCGCGGACTGGCGCGGCGATCCGTCGTCGGCGCTCCTCGAGGTGCTCGACCCGGCGCAGAACCATTCGTTCCGCGACCACTACCTGGACGTCGAGCTCGACCTCTCCCAGGTCTTCTTCATCGCGACCGGGAACATGAGCGAGACGATCCCCGGGCCGCTGCTCGACCGGATGGAGGTCATCCGCTTCGACGGCTACACGACGGACGAGAAGGTCGCGATCGCGAAGGGCTACCTGTGGCCGCGCCAGCGTGAGCGGAACGGACTGCGCGAGGACGAGGTCGTGATCTCGGACGACGCGCTCGAACTCGTCGTCTCCGAGTACACCCGCGAGGCCGGCGTGCGCCAGCTCGAGCGCGAGCTCGGAACCGTGCTGCGCAAGACGGCCACGAAGATCGCGTCCGAGGAGGCCGAGGCGCCGATCGAGGTCGACGAGGATGCAGTGCGCGAGGCGCTCGGGCGGCGCAAGTTCTACCGCGAGGTCGCGGAGCGGACCGCCGTCCCGGGCGTCGCGACCGGCCTTGCCGCCACGGCGACCGGCGGCGACGTTCTCTTCATCGAGGCGACGTCGCACAAGAACGGAGAGAAGCTCGTCCTGACCGGCCAGCTCGGCGACGTCATGAAGGAGTCGGCGCAGATCGCGCTCTCCTCGGTACGTGCGCTCGCGCCGCAACTGGGCATCGAGGAGGATCTCTTCGACGACAGGGCATTCCATGTCCACGTGCCCGCGGGCGCGATTCCGAAGGACGGTCCCAGTGCAGGCATCACGATGGCGACCGCGCTCGCCTCGCTCCTCACCGGCCGGCCCGTGAAGCACACGGTCGGTATGACGGGCGAGATCACGCTGCAGGGCCGCGTCCTGCCGATCGGGGGACTGAAGCAGAAGGTGCTCGCGGCGCACGCCGCCGGGCTCACCGACATCGTCATCCCGGAGCGGAACCGGGCCGACCTCGAGGACATCCCCGAGAACGTGCGCGAGGAGATCGCGTTCCACCCGGTGATGTCGATCGGGGAGGTTCTGAACCTGGCGCTCGAGGAGGCGCCGGTCCAGCCCGGTGTCGCGCTGTAAGCGACACCAGCCCGTACCCGAGGACGTCCGCCGCGCGGCGGACGTCCTCGAGCGGCGCTACGCCGTCTCGATCCTCTATGCGTCACATACCGGGTGCACGCGCTTCACGGAGTTTCGACACGCTCTGGGCACGATCCCGCCCGCGACGCTCGCGCAGCGGCTCGCGGAGCTCGAGGACGCCGGCGTGCTCCGGCGAGAGCTGCGGGACGCGCGCCCGCCGCATGTCGAGTACGTCCTGACGGCCGACGGCCGTCGACTCGGCGGCTTGCTCGATGCGCTCGCTGCCTGGGCGCGCGCCTGAGACAGACGTGCACTTGAGCGCGCGGAGCGCGTCGCGCTGGGTCTCGAGCTCGATCCCTTCAGCGACGGTGCAGGGGTTCCTCTACTCACGCCCGGTGCCCGCCGACGAGATCGACTCGATGCTCGTTGGCGCTCAGGTCGCGTAGAGCCGATACTCGGCACGTGCGGTTCGTCGCCCTGGCTGTGCTGGTCGGGCTCCTCGTCGTGCCTTGGTCGACCGGCGCCACACCCCGTCGACCATCGCTCGCGACGCTGCTCACGCGGCACGTCCCGATCCTCGTACTCCACCCGGACGAGCGCTTCGTGCCGGTCGCGGTCGACGGCTTCCTTACGGACTCGGATCTGACGCGGAAGACCGAGGTGGGGTGGGAGAAGGTCGACGGTCCGCTGCCCGCAGGAGGAGTCGACCTCCGGCTCGATCAGCGCCTGTGCCAGGCAATCGACGGGCTCGCCGCGTCGCCGTGCTACGCGGCCGCCGAGGCGGCGCACCGTGCCGCGCCGGTCGTCTACGGCGCTGCGTTCCGCACGAAGACGCGCATCGATCTCCAGTACTGGCTCTGGTACCCGTACGACGACTTCAGCCCGACCTACCCTGCCGGCGCGTTCTGGCAGGTGCACGAAGGGGACTGGGAAGCGGTGTCCGTCGTGCTCGACGCGCGCGGCAAGCCGCTCGTGGCTGCGTACTCGCAACACAGCAAGGGCACGCGCCGGGCGTGGGTGGCGGTGCCGAAGCGCGGGGCCCGGCCGCTCGTGTACGTCGGGCTCGGGTCACACGCGAACTTCTTCGGGCCGGGCGAGCAGCCGCTCGCAGCGCCTGCGGTCGACCAGGCGACGATCAACGTCATGAAGGCGTACGGCATCGCCGTGCCGGCCGACCACACGGGAAGCGGCCGTTTCGTGCGGCCGAAGCTCGTTCGCATCACGCCGGGCGCGCCGTCGTGGATGACCTACGCGGGCGCGTGGGGCGAGACCGGGTACGTGCACCTCCCGGATCGCGACCCGCTCCCTTCGGGCGCCGGCCCGCGCGGCCCGGCTTTCCACGCGCAGTGGCGCAGGCCGGTCGCCGAGGCGCTCAGCTGGCCGCGCGGCTAATCCCGAACGTGAATACAGGACCGCGGCAGCGATGCGAACGGCGCTGCGAGCGTCTTTGACTCTCGCGGTCGGAATGCGCGCAAGCGGATTCCGACCTGCGCAACTCACTCTGCCCAGAAATTCTCGAGGTACTCCGCGTCGTCGGCGGAGCCGCCGGGAACGACCTTGGAGACGATGATGAGCTCGGCGTCCTCGGGCTCGTCGTTCCACACCGACCGCCACGTCTCCGGCGCGACCCTGATCGCGGCGCCGCGCTCGAGCTCGATCACCTCGTCGTCCAGCTTGAACTGCAGCTTGCCGGAGGCGACGAAGTAGACCTCTTCCTGCTGCTTGTGCCGGTGGCCGTACGACCCCTTGCCGCCCGTGTGCTGAGGCATCCGCCTGTAGGTGAACGCGACCTGCTCGGCTTCGAGATCGCGCGTCATCATTCGCATCTCGCCGGGGTAGTCCCCGAGCACGTCCTGCACCTCCTCGAGGCGCTTGATCGTGTAGTCGGCCATCGATCCTCCTCGTTCGCGTCGCGCGACTCTAAACGGCGGCGCCGTCGGCTGCGCAACACGGTCGCAACGAGCTCTTACCTTCTGCCAACAAACTCGGCGGGGAGACGTTCGTTTCAGAAGGTGTGTCGGCAGCCGAGTACCCACCCGCCTACGAGCTCTCTCTCGAGGATCAGCGCGTGGTGGGCTGGCGCTTCGAGCAGTTCCGTAGCCTCGGATTCGGTGACGAGGACTCGTGGATGCTCGTCGACTCGGGCGCGGACCTGCAGCTGACGCGCTCGTTGATCGGCGCAGGCTGTCCGCTCCACCTCGCGCTCCGCATCGTCGTCTGAGCGCCCGTCGGCCTTTGAGCCGGTCCTGAGCGAATTCCTTGACACTCCCTTCGGGAGCTGTCATCGTGGCCGCGTCCGCCGGGGTGTCTCCCCGGCACGACGTAGAAGGGAGGTCAGCGATGCACGTTGCACTCATGGTCGACGCGAACTGGCCTCTCGGCTTTTCGTAGAGCCACTCGTCGAGACTTCACGCTCCTTCTGAACGCCCGTACGCCGGGCGGCCAGACGTCCATCCAGAACTCACGATCCCGGAAGGGACGACTCGTGATCGACCCGTCGCTTGCGCGTGACTGGACAAGCCGAGTTGTCAAGCGCTCGAGACCGGAGAGGAGGAGAAGCCATGCTGCACTACGAGGCACTTCGACAGCTGACCCAGAGCGTCTGCGCGAACGCGAGCACGAGGCTCACGCCCAGCGTCTGGCGCTCCAGGCTCGCGGCCGGCGCCACCGGCGAGCACGCCGGCTGCGTTGGCGGCAGGCCTCGGGCACCTGGCCACTCGACGCCATGCGACCGAGTGAGCCGTCCGCTTCGTGGCAGCGCATCTGAGGACTCCGTCGCCGTCCCGGGTGCGCCGCCACGATGACCGAAAGCGAGGAGAACGACGTGACAACACAGGTAACCGAGCTTCCACAACTCGAAGGCGTGGCTTTCCGTCACTTCCGCGGCCAAGCC
>DASTYQ010000121.1:0-12970 GCA_035764775.1 Gaiellaceae bacterium | reverse complement strand
GCCGCGGCGGTCCTCTCGCTCGTCCAGCTGGCCTGCGTCGTCCTGGCCGTCTGGGTCGCCACGCGACTCGAGCGCCGGCTCGTCGTCACCGGAGCCCTCCGCGCCGAACGCGACACGCTGCGTCCGGTTCGCACCGGACGGGACAAGGTCCTGGTGGCGGCGAGCCTAGGGGGGCTCGGGCTCTTCCTCGGACTTCCGCTCGCCGTGCTCGTCGAGCGGTCGCTCGCGGCCGGGGACGGGTACGGATTCGATGCGTACCGGGCGCTGGCCGAGCCGACGAGCGTCCTGCTCGCGGCACCGTGGGAGGCGGTCGTGAACTCGATCGTGTACGCGGCCGCCGCCTCGGTCATCGCGATCGTCGTCGGAGGTCTCGCAGCCTTTGCGGTCGCGGACGCCCGCGGCTCGCGACTCCTCGACCTGCTCGTGCTCATTCCGCTGGGCGCGTCCGCCGTGATGCTCGGGCTCGGCTTCCTCATCGCCTTCGACACTCCGCCCCTCGACCTCCGCACGGCGCCGTGGATCGTTCCCGTCGCCCAGGCGCTCGTCGCGATCCCGTTCGTCGTCCGGATCATGGTTCCGACGCTGCGCTCGATCGATCCGAGGTTGCGCGAGGCAGCGGCGCTGCTCGGCGCCACTCCGGCACGCGTTCGGCGCGAGGTCGACCTGCCGATCGTCGCGCGCGGTCTCGCCGTCGCGGCCGGGTTCGCATTCGCGATCTCGCTCGGCGAGTTCGGCGCCACGGTCTTCCTCGCCCGGCCGGACCGCCCGACGCTTCCGGTTGCGATCTTCCGCTTCCTCGGTCGTCCCGGGGAGGTGAACGTCGCGCAGGCTTACGCGCTCGCGGTCGTGCTGATGGGCGTGACGATCGTGTCCGTCCTGCTGGTGGAGAGGATTCGCCTGCGCCGCGGAGGCTGGTTCTGATGCTGCGCATCGAGGACGTCACGGTGCAGTACGACGGAATCGCGGCCGTCGCGGACGCGTCGCTCGAGGTCGGCCGCGGAGAGGTCGTCGCCGTCCTCGGGCCGAGCGGCTCGGGAAAGACCACGCTCTTGCGGGTCGTCGCGGGGCTGCAGCGGCCCGACGCGGGTCGTGTGCTCCTCGACGGCGCCGACCTCGCGTCGACGCCACCGCATCGGCGAGGGATCGGCCTCGTGTTCCAGGATCACGCCCTCTTTCCGCATCACGACGTCGCCGGGAACGTGTCCTTCGGGCTGCGGATGCGCGGCGATCCTCCGGATCGCATCGCCGCCCGGACAGCGGAGCTGCTCGACCTCGTCGGCCTGACGGGCCTCGACCGCCGTTCGGTCGGCTCGCTCTCCGGAGGCGAGCAGCAGCGCGTCGCCCTCGCTCGAGCGCTCGCCCCAAAACCCAGCGTGCTCCTCCTCGACGAGCCACTCGGCTCGCTCGACCGCCGCCTGCGGGACCGCCTGCTCGAAGACCTGGGGCGACTCTTCGACGAGCTCGGGGTGACCGCGATGTACGTGACCCACGACCAGACGGAGGCGTTCACGCTCGGCGATCGCATCGCGGTGATGCGAGCCGGTCACGTGGTGCAGGTTTCGTCGCCGGACGAGCTCTGGTCGCAACCTGCGGACGCAGACGTCGCTCGCTTCCTCGGGCTCGCGAACGTCGACGGCAACGAGGTCGTGAGGCCGGAGGCGGTCGGCGTCCGCCCGTCGGCGGACGGGAACGGGAGGGTCGAGAGCGCCGTGAGGGTCGGACCCCTCGTCCGGCTGCGCGTCGAGCTCGACGACGGAAGAACGCTCGAGGCCGCAGTCGCGTCCGTCGATCACCCGAGGCCGGGAGACCGGGTCGACGTCACGATCGACCCGGAAGGCATCGTTCGGCTTCGATGATTCGTCGTCGCGTGGTCGTGCACGGGCTCGTCCAGGGCGTGTTCTTCCGCGACACCGTCCGACGCCACGCCGTCGCGGCGGGAGTGGGCGGCTGGGTCCGCAACAACCGCGACGGGACCGTCGAGGCCGTCTTCGAGGGCGGCCAGGACGCCGTCGAACGGCTCGTCGACGTCTGTCGCAGAGGCCCGCGCGGCGCGCGGGTCGACGAGATCGAGGTGCTCGAGGAAGAGCCCGAAGGCCTCAGCGGGTTCGCGGTCGGCTAGCTCCCACAGGCTCGCCCTCGCCCCAGTCCTCGTCCTCGAGACCTCCGGATCGTCGAAGCCGCCCTTCGAACGTTCCCCGGCAGCGCGGCTTGCAGCGCACGCCCGCGGCGTGCCGCTACTCCCACTCGATCGTGGCGGGCGGCTTCGACGAGACGTCGTAGACGACGCGATTCACGCCGGGAATCTCGTTGATGATCCTGTTCGAGATCGCCTCGAGCACGTCATACGGGATCCGCGCCCAGTCCGCGGTCATCGCATCCTCGGAGGTGACGGCGCGGATGACGACCGGGTAGGCGTACGTCCGCTCGTCGCCCTGCACGCCAACGGACCGGATCGCCGGCAGCACGGCGAAGCTCTGCCACAGCTCCCGGTAGAGATCTGCACGACGGATCTCCTCGAGCAGGATCGCGTCCGCCCGCCGCAGCACGGCGAGCCGCTCCTCGGTGACGTCGCCGATGATCCTGATCGCGAGCCCGGGCCCGGGGAACGGCTGGCGCCAGACCATCCGCTCCGGAAGTCCGAGCTCCTCGCCGACACGCCGCACCTCGTCCTTGAAGAGAAGTCGGAGCGGCTCGACGAGCTCCATCCGCATGTCGGCGGGGAGGCCGCCGACGTTGTGGTGCGACTTGATGAGCGCCGACTCGTCGGAGCCACCCGACTCGATGACGTCGGAGTAGAGCGTTCCCTGCACGAGGAAGCGGACGTCGCCGAGCTTGCGCGCCTCCTCCTCGAAGACGCGGATGAACTCCTCGCCCACGATCTTGCGCTTCTCCTCCGGGTCGGAGACGCCGGCGAGGCGTCCGAGGAAGCGCTTCTGCGCCTGGACGTGGACGAGCGGGACCTGGAAGTGGCCGCCGAAGGTCTCCACGACCTGCTCCGCCTCGTTCTCGCGAAGCAGCCCATGATCGACGAACACGCAGGTCAGCTGGTCGCCGACCGCCTTGTGCACGAGGAGCGCGGCGACCGCGGAGTCGACGCCGCCCGAGAGCGCGCACAGGACGCGCTCGGACCCGACGGCGGCGCGAATGCGCGCGACCTGCTCCTCGATCACCGCAGCCGGCGTCCACGTCGGCGGCGTGCCGGCGACCTCGTACAGGAAGTTCTTCAGGATCTCCTGCCCGTGCGGCGTGTGCACGACCTCCGGGTGGAACTGGACGCCGTAGAGCTTGCGCGCGCGATCCTCGAAAGCCGCGATCGGCGTGGACGGGGAGCTCGCAGTCACCTCGGCGCCCGTCGGCGCAGCCGTGACCGAGTCGCGGTGGCTCATCCAGACCGTCTGCTCGGGCGGAAGGTCGTGGAAGAGCGCCGACTCGACCGCCTCGAGCTCGGCCTTGCCGAACTCGGAAGCGCCTGTGCGCTCGACCTCCCCTCCGAGATCGCGTGCCATGAGCTGCATGCCGTAGCAGATGCCGAGAGTCGGGATCCCGAGCTCGAAGATCGCCGTGTCGAGGTCGGGGGCGCCGTCGGCATACACCGACGCGGGACCTCCGGAGAGGATGAGCGCGGCCGGATTGCGAGCCGCGACCTCGGCGGCCGAGAGCCGGTGGCCGACGAGCTCCGAGTAGACGCGCGCCTCTCGCACGCGGCGCGCGATGAGCTGGCTGTACTGGCCGCCGAGGTCGACCACCAACACCGGCCGCTCCTCGGGTAGGGCTTCGGGCGTCGGGAGCGGGACGACCTTCGCCACGTCAGCGCCGGTAGTTCGGGGCGTCCTTCGTGATGGTGACGCCGTGCGGATGGCTCTCCTGGAGGCCGGCCGGCGTGATGCGGGTGAAGCGCGTCGTCGTCTTCATCTCCTCGATCGTGGCCGCGCCGCAGTAGCCCATCGACTGGCGGAGGCCGCCGACGACCTGGTGGACGATCGGCGCGAGCGGCCCTTTGTACGGAACGCGGCCCTCGATCCCCTCCGGGACGAGCTTGTCGACGTCCTCGACGTCGCCCTGGAAGTAGCGATCCTTCGAGAACGAGCGCGCCTTCATCGCGCCGAGCGAGCCCATCCCGCGGTACTCCTTGAAGCGTTCGCCCTGCGCGACGATGACCTCCCCGGGCGCCTCGTCGGTGCCCGCGAGCATCGACCCGAGCATGACGACGTCCGCGCCGGCGGCGATCGCCTTCGCGATGTCGCCCGAGTTGCGCACGCCTCCGTCGGCGATGACGGGGATGCCCTGACCCTCGAGCGCCTGAGCAGCGTCGTACACCGCCGTCACCTGGGGAACTCCGACGCCGGCGACGATCCGTGTCGTACAGATCGAGCCGGGTCCCTGGCCGACCTTCACGGCGTCGGCACCTGCATCGGCCAGCGCGAGCGCCCCCTCGGCGCTCGAGATGTTCCCCGCGATCAGCTCCACGTCGTGCGTGCCACGGATCTTCCGTACGACGTCGAGGACGCCGTGCGAATGACCGTGCGCGGTGTCGACGACGAGCACGTCGACCTCGGCAGCGACGAGCGCGGCCGCGCGCTCCATCGCGTCGGGACCGACGCCGACGGCAGCGCCGACCCGCAGGCGACCCTGGTCGTCCTTCGTCGCGTCCGGGTACTTGATCCGCTTCGAGATGTCCTTGACGGTGATGAGCCCCTTGAGGCGGCCGTCCGCGTCGACGACCGGGAGCTTCTCGATCTTGTTGCGGTGGAGGATGGCCTCCGCCTCTTCGAGCGTCGTCCCGACGGGCGCGGTCACGAGGTTCCGGTCCGTCATCAGCGCGGATACCGGCTGCGAGGTATCGGTCTCGAACCGAAGGTCGCGGTTCGTGAGGATGCCGACGAGGACGCCGTCATCGTCCGTGATCGGGACGCCCGAGATCCGGTAGCGCTCCATCAGCTCGAGCGCCTCGGCGATGGTGTTCGCGGGCGCGAGCGTGACGGGCTCGACGATCATCCCCGACTCCGAGCGCTTGACCTTGTCGACCTCGGCGACCTGATTGGCGATCGAGAGGTTTCGGTGGACGATGCCCATGCCGCCCGCGCGCGCGAGCGCGATGGCGAGCCGCGCCTCGGTCACCGTGTCCATGGCGGCCGAGATGAGCGGGATGTTTAGCGCGATCTTCGGCGTGAGCCGCGTGACCGTGGAGACGTCATTCGGGAGGACATGGGACTCCGCCGGGACGAGGAGGACGTCGTCGAACGTGAGGCCCTCCTTGCCGAACTTCCGCTCGAACGCGACGAGGCGCTCGATCTCGGCCTGCCGGTACTCGGTCTCCATCACGCGACGTTAGCAGCGCCCGGCGACGGAAATCACGCCGGCTGCACGCCGAGCTCGAGGTACCGGCGCCCGAGAGCAGCCACGCCGGCGACGTCGCCCTTCGCGGTGCGGATCGCTATCGACTCCGCTGCGGCGCGACGGGCTTCTTCGAGCTCGTCCGCGAGCACGAGCGTTTCGGCGAGGGCGTGCCACGCGTGGCTGCGAACGTCGAAGTTGTCCGTCGTGTCCGCTGTCTCGGCCGCTGTTCGACCAAGGCGGATGCCTTCCTCAGCCGACCCTGAGAACGCGAGGCGCCGTCCCTCGATGCCGTCGAGGTACACGAAGTTGACGAGATCCCCGGCCAGCGTCCGTTCGCGGGCGGCCTTGCACAGTGCGCCGACCTCCTCGTCGTCGGGAGGACGCCGCAGCAGCAGGCAGTTCACGAGGCAGAGCACCACCGTCGAGAAGAAGAACTGGTCGCCCAGCCCGTCGAGGATCCCCACGGACTCACGGAGGATGCGCTCCTGCGAATCGAGGTCTCCCGCACGCCACTCGATCTCGCTCTCTGACATCGCCCAACCCGCGGCGGAGACGAGCATCCCGGCTGCGGCGAGGTTCGCGCGGCCTCGCGAGTGCAGCTCTCGCGCCTTGTCCAGCTCACCCCGACACGACAGGAAGCCTCCGACGACCCGCAACGCTTGGGCCTCGGCCACCGAGAACGGAGTCGCCTCCTCGAGCGCCTTGTCGGCACGCGGAAGAGCTTGCTCGACGGGGCTCGGTCCGAGGAAGAGCGCGCTCAAGATCATGTTCCCGAGCTCGACCTCGAACCTCCTCGCACCGACGGCCTGGGCATGGACGAGTCCGTGCTCCCAAGCCCAGCCTGCCCGCTCGGCCTGCAGGCGAGACCAGAAGCGGAAGCCGTCGGCGCGCCAGTAGGCGGCGAGCCCCAGGTCGTCCCCGGCCGCCTCGAGGACCGACCGTGCTCCGGCTGCACGGTCGCGGAAGTCGACGAGCGCGTCATCGCTGACGAAGTAGCTCAGTTCCGCGAGCGCCACCTCCCCCCGCGCACGAACGACGGGATCGCTGGCGGCCGCAGCCTCCTCGGCCACAGCGATCGCCTCGGCGGTCTCGCCCACTTCTTGGAGCGCAAGGGCGAGGTCGGGGCCAAGTAGCGCCCGCTCATCGGAACCCGCGGGCACGAAGCCCCATCCACGACGGAGGAGAGCACGAGCCGCGCTCCAGTCGCCCCGATCCATCGCCCCTCTACCGGCCGTCCCGAGGTGCTCGGCTGCTCGACTGCCGAGCTCGGCAAGTCGGGCATCCTCGGGGTCGAGCTCGGCGCGGTACCGATGCGCCTGTTCGAGGTGGTAGCCGACAATCTCGTCGCCTTCGACGAGGTCGTGCTTCGAGAGCCAGTCGGCGAAACGTTCGTGCAGCTCGGCCCGTGTCGCCTTTGGCAGCGACTCGTACGCCGCGTCGCGGATCAGGAGATGGCGGAAGCGGAATCCTTCGTCCTCCGGAAAGGTGGGGCTCGTCGAGCGGATGAGCTCCTTGCGGACGAGGGTCGCGAGGTGCGCCGCGACGGCCGGTCGCACGGGATCGGGAGCGAGGATGGCAACGGAGCCGCGGTGGAAGACCTCGCCCTCGACCGAGCCGCGCTCCATGACGAGGCGCACGTCGCCGTCGAGTGCGTCGATGCGAGCCTGCAGGAGCGCATGAATCGTCGGCGGGACCGCGATCTTTCGATCGCCCCCGTGCTCCCGCACCATCGCGAGCATCTCCTCGACGTAGAGCGGGTTACCAGCGGACGCCGTCGTGATGCGCTCGCGAAGATCGGCGGTGAGTGACGCGTCGGAGACGAGCCGGTCCATGAGCTCGGAGCACTCGTCCGGAGCAAGCGGCTCGAGCAGCAGCGATGTCGCGTTCAGCTTGCCGCCGCCCCAGTCCGGACGGTCGTCGAGAAGTTCCGTGCGCGCAACGCACAGGAGGAAGATCGGCGCATCGCGCGAGAGGTCGGCGACGTGTTCGACGAGGTCGACGAAGACGGGTTCCGCCCACTGCAGGTCGTCGATCACGACCACCTGCGGACGCTTGGAGGCGCGTGCTTCGAGGAGCCGTCGGAACGCGAGCTGCGTCTCGGGCGGGGAGGATCCGATCACCGACTCGGGATCGACACCGATCGCGACGAGGATCTCGACGAGCGGCCAGTAGGTGATCCCCTCGCCGTACGAGAGGCACCGGCCGCGCAGGACGTCGGCCGAGTCACCGACCCGCTCGACGAAGTCGGCCACAAGCCGCGACTTCCCTATGCCGGCGGGGCCGAGGAGGGTGAACAGCCGGCACGTGCGGTCGGCAACAGCATCCTCGTAGTCACGCCAGAGCCGCTGACGCTCCCGCTCGCGTCCGACGAGCGGGGTCTCGGGATGGCGCGCGAGCGGTGCCGCGTCCGCCAGCACATCGATGAGGCGGAAAGCTTCCAACGGCTGGGACTTGCCCTTGAGCTCGAGGGCAGCGAGGGACTCGACGACGACCGCGTCACGCACGAGGGCTCGGGTCTCCGGGCCGAGGAGGATGTCGCCCGCCGGCGCCGCCTGCTCGAGCCGTGCTGCGACGTTGACCGCGTCGCCGGTGACGAGCGTCTCGCCTTCCCCACCCACGACGACCTCACCCGTGTTGATACCGATTCGCGCCTCCAGGCTGTGCCGGGCGATTGCCTCGCGCATCTCAGTTGCTGCGCGAATGGCGCGCAGTGCGTCGTCCTCGTGCGCCGCCGGAATCCCGAACACCGCCATGACCGCGTCGCCGACGAACTTCTCGACGGAGCCGCCGTGCCGCTCGAGGATCACGCGGAGGTCCTCGAAGGTGCGCGCCAAACGCGCACGCACGACCTCGGGGTCGCTCGACTCGCCGAGCGCCGTCGAGCCGACGAGGTCGCAGAAGAGGACCGTGACGACCTTGCGCTGCTCGCGGGCGGGCTCGACACGGGCGAGCTCGCTCCCGCACGCGCTGCAGAACCGCGCGTCGGCTGCGTTGTCCCGTCCGCAGCTCGGACATGCCGCCATGGCGGGGGAGTCTACGAGCGAACCGGATGCAGCTCTGCGAGCTCGACGTCGTCGGCGAGCGTCGCCGCCAACGTCGGATCGAAGCGTCCCGCCCCCACCTCGCGCACCGACGCCGCTCCGGCTGCGACCGCGGCCCGGATCGAGTCGTCGGGCGAGCGCTCGTCCGAGATCGCCGCGAGGAACTGGCCGAGCAGGACGTCGCCCGAGCCGACTCCCGACACGGGCTCGACATGCGGCGCGAAGGCGCGGATCCGGCGCGTCTTGCGGCCGTGGCGCATGAGAGCGAAGCAGCCGTTCTCGAGCGTGATGAGGACGTTCCGGGCACCCATCTCGGCGATCGCGTCGAGCGCCATGAGGAAGTCGTCGTCGTCCTCGAGCTCCTGTCCGACGAGCTGCTCCGCCTCACGCTGGTTGGGCGAGACGAGGAACGGCCCCGCCTCGACCGCGAGGTGCAGCGGCTCGCCCTCGCAGTCGAGAACGACGCGCACGTCCCGCCGCGCGAGGTCGCGGACGGCGTCCGCATAGAAGGTCGTCGGCACCTTGCGGGGCAACGAGCCCGAGAGCACGACGAAGTCGGCGCCACGGGAGAGGTAGCGGAGCTTCTCCGTCAGCATGTCGAGCTCGATCGGTGAGACCTCCGGGCCCCACTCGTTGATCTCGGTGTGCGTGCCCGCGGTCGGGTCGACGACCGCCGTCGACGTACGTGACTCGGCCGAAATGCGCACGAAGTCGTTGAGGATCGCCTCGGACGTGAGCTCCTCGATGATGCGCGTCCCGGTGCGTCCGCCGGCGAGACCCGTCGCGACGACCGGGACCTCCAGGATCTTGAGCGCCCGCGCGACGTTGATCCCCTTCCCGCCCGCGAGCACGAGCACCTCGCTCGACCGGTGCCGGAAGCCGATCTGGAACACCGGAACCGTCAGCGTGCGGTCGAGCGCGGCGTTCGTCGTCACGGTGACGATCACGTGACGATCTCCCAGGCGTTCCGCAGGGTCTGGGTCGTGTACCACTCGGCCTTCGCCAGGAGCCCTGCGTCGGCGACGTCCTCGGCGGCGACGAGCGTCGAGGCGGCGACGAGCCGGTTGCCGTCGTACACCTCGACCCGCCCGATGCGCTGGCCCTTCTCCACCGGCAGCGCCAGCGCCGTCGGCGCGATGACGCGCTCGACGAGCGGACGCCCGAGGTGGAGCGAACGCGTGACACGACGAGGTGCGACGAGCTTCACGTCCGCCTGACCGTACCCCGTCGTCGTCGTCGAGTAGACACGCCCGGTGTCGATCACCTGGATCGTGCGGTACTGGTCGAGACCGTACGTCAGCAGCTCCCGGAGCGCGTCGTTCCGTCCGCCGCGCGAGCCGCTGCCGAGCACCGATCCGTAGACGACAGTGTCTCCGCGTTGCGCCGCCGCGGCTTGGGACCACCCCGCAGCACGGGTGTGGCCGGTCTTGCCGGCGACGAGCGGTCCCCAGGTCGCGAGCAGGTCGTCGGTCGTGGGGAACGTCCGACCTCCCGGGAGCGAGACGCTCTCGCGCGAGAGGGCGTCGCGGATGAACGGGATGCCGAGCGCGAACCGCACGAGCGCCGTCGTGTCGCGCGCGCTCGAGACGTGGCCCGACTCGTCGAGCCCATGCGGATTCTCGAAGTGCGTGTCGGTCAGCCCCAACTCGGCGGCCTTCTCGTTCATGAGCTCGACGAAGCGATCTACCGATCCGTCTCCGACGTGGCTCGCGAGCGCCTCGGCGGCGTCGTTCGCGCTCGGGATGAGCATCGCGCGCAGGAGCTCGGCGACCGTGAGCTCCTCCCCTGCGCGGAGGTACACGGTGGACTCGCCGATGCCCGCGGCCTGCGGGCTCACACGCACGACATCGCCGAGCTTTGCGTGCTCGAGCACGACGACGGCCGTCATCAGCTTGGTGATGCTCGCGATCGCGCGCTCCCGGTCGTCCGCGTTGCGGGCGAGGACCGAGCCGTCGTCGCCGACGAGGTACCAGGACTCGGCCGCGATCGCCGGCTGAGACGTTTGGGCGCTCACGCCCGAAGCGAGGGCAAGGGTCGCGAGTGCAGCGACGAGAGCGACGACGGCGAGCAGTGCTCTGCGCATCAGCCGCCGGACTCTAGATGACGCCGGGTGCACCGGTGCTGCGACGCGGCACCGGCATCCTCGCGTGATCCATCGGCTCGCCCAACGAGGCTCACCACCCGGCGGCGGCCCAGACTTGGGCAGCGAGCTGCTGCGCCTCGGCACCGGCGGCCGAGCGCCAGTCCGCCTCGCTCTCGCGGTACGCGAAGATGACCGACCGCGATGCGGTCACGAGCGCGCTCGCCGGCCCGGCGGTGAACGCCCGGGCGACGTCCGCCGGCGTCGCCCCCTGCGCGCCGACGCCCGGGAGCAGCATGGGCGAGTGCGGAAGGAGCTTGCGTGCCTCGGAGACCGCACGCGGGAGCGTGGCCCCGACGACCGCGCCGACGCTCGACATCCCCGACACGCCCACGAGCGGCGCCCCCCACTCGTGTACGAGCTGGGCGACGTGGTACCAGAGCGGATTCCCGTCCGACATCGCGAGGTCCTGCACGTCGGCGGCGCCGGCGTTGGACGTGCGCACGAGGAAGAACACACCGGCGCCGTGACGGCGGCAGGCGGCGAGAAACGGCTCCACCGAGTCCTGCCCCAGGTACGGGCTGGCGGTCATCGCGTCGGCGAGCGGCGGCCCGCCGTCGCGCGGCTCGAGGAACGCCTCTGCATAGGCGCGCGACGTCGAGCCGATGTCGCCGCGCTTCGCATCGACGAGGACGAGCAGGCCTGCGCCACGCGCGTACTCGCACACCTCCTCGAGCGCCCGAAAGCCATCGGCTCCCAGCACCTCGAAGAAAGCCGACTGTGGCTTGACCGCGACCACGTAGGGGCCGACCGCGTCGACGATGCCCTTGCAGAAACGCGCGACGGACGAGGCCGCCGCCGCGCGCCCCAGCACTGCCTCGCCGCGCAACTCCATCGGCAGCAGGTCGAGACGCGGATCGAGCCCGACCACGAGCTGGCTGTGCTTGCGCGTGACCGCCTCCGCGAGCCGGTCGGCGAAGTTCGCGGCGTCCTGCACGCCTCAAGGCTACGCAGCGGCGATCTCGGCGGCACGCAGTCCGACCACCCGCAGCTCCGGAGGCGGCCTGCGCAGGTAGCCGGCCACGACGAGGAGGTCGGCGGCGTCCGCAGTTGCATGCGACGGCTCCTCGCCGGTCGACGCGGCGAGCCCGGCGTCGATCTCGAGCTGCCCGGCCGCGCCGCGAGGAATCGTCCGCGCCGTCACGCGGCCGCCGGACACGAAGAACGCGCGCCAGAACGCGGGCTCGCGCGCGGGCGCGAGGATGCACAGCTCCTCGGAGCGCAGCCTCTCCAGCTCGGCGACCCGCCCGGCGACCTCCTCGAGCGCGGCGATGCGGTCGCGAAGCCGGGCGGCGTCCTCGAAGCGCAGCGCTCGGGCGAGGCGTGGCAGCCTCGAGCGGAGGGCCGGAAGCGCCGCCTCGAGGTCGTCCCCGTCGAAGTCGCCGAGCGCTCGCGCCGCGAGCTGAGCGCGGCGCTTGCTCGCGATCGGGCCGAAGCGGGTCGGCTCGGATACGACGACCCAGCGCTCGCCGCGCCGAAGGAGATACGACTGCGGTCGTCCTCCCCGCGCGTTCGCCGGCGGCCGCAGCTCGCGGATGAGCCGGAGCTCCTCGAGCGAAGCCTCGAGCTCGGACCCGAGCTCGCGCCACTCGACGCGGGCGAGCGCGCCAAGTGCCGCTTCAACGGCGGGTCGCTGGCGATCCCCGGCGAAGTACGAGCGGAGCCGCGCCCGCAGGTCCCGCGCCTTGCCGACGTAGAGCGCCTCCCCGCCCTTGCCGAGCATGCGGTACACCCCGGGGAGATTCGGCAGTCCTGCGACGAACGCCTTTGGATCGAACACTCTGATTTGATTATAAATCGTGTAGAATTCGCGCCTTTTCGCGGCACGGAATTCCATCATGGCAAAAGTCGAAGCGGTCGAGATCCGGCCTGGCCAGCTCCTCGAGTGGGACAAGCGCGTCTGGCGCGTTCTCAAAAGCTATCACGTGCACGTCGGCGGCCGCGGCGGCGCCCTCATGCAGGTCGAGATGAAGGACATCGACAAAGGCACCAAGACCAACCAGCGGTTCCGCACCGAGGACAAGATCGAGCGCGCTTTCGTCGATCCGCGCGACATGCAGTTCCTCTACCAGGACGGCGAGAGCTTCGTCTTCATGGACAAGGAAAACTACGAGCAGATGTCGCTGCCCGGGGACTTCCTCGAAGGCCAGTCGGGCTACCTGCTGCCGAACACCGACGTGCAGATCAACTTCTACAACGATCGTCCGATCGGCGTCGAGCTGCCGCCGTCGGTGGTGCTCACCGTCGAGGACACCGAGCCCGGCATCAAGAACTCCACCGCCACCAACAGCTTCAAGCCGGCGAAGATGGAGACCGGAATCACGGTGCAGGTGCCGCCCTTCATCAACAAGGGCGAGAAGATCAAGATCGACACCGCCGAAGGCAAGTACATGGAGCGGGCCTAGGCGAGCGTCTGCAGCACCTCCTGCGCTTCGCGGTAGGCAACGCTTTT
>DASTYQ010000120.1:0-11755 GCA_035764775.1 Gaiellaceae bacterium | reverse complement strand
CGAGTCGGCGTCGAGCACCCCGAAGCGCGTGAATCCCGCGTCCTCGTGCCCGCAGACGATCCGGCCGTCGGCGAGGAATGCGAACGACCGAGCGCCGAAGACCCATGCCGGGTAGCCGAACTCGGCCTCGGCCGGGTGGAGCGCCGTTCGCTCGCCGTTCCGAACGCGCTCGAGGTTCCACCAGCCGGAGCGATCGCTCGCGAAGACGAGATCTCCGGCCGGGCTCCATTCGGGCTGCCAGATCGACTCCTCGCCGTCCTTACCGGCGACGTGCTCCACGCTCGCGACCTCGCCGTCGTCAGCGATGTCGGCGGCGTAGAGCTCGCAGCCGTCCCAGGGCATCCACGGCAGATCCCAGGCGAGGAAGCACAGGCGCGTGCCGTCGGGCGTGACGCGCGGGTTCGAGTAGAAGTCCCGACCGCTGACGATCACCCGCGGCTCCGTCGAGCCGTCGGTCGGCACGGCGACGAGCTCGTTGACGACGTCCCTCGCGCGGTCGCTCTCGGCATGCCGTTCGCGGACTCCGATCCAGAACGACCCGTCAGGAGTGATCCGACCGTCGGCGTAGCGATGGCGTCGATTCGGCACGGCGGGCGTGATCGGCACCGGCCGGCTCTCGGGGTCGATGCGGTACAGCCGCTGGTCGTCGAAGCTCGAGACGTACGCCACGCCGTCGTGCACGCAGTAGGCACCACCCCCGTACTCGTGCACCGACGTGCGCACGTTGAAGTCCTGCGGCACGACATCGACCGGGTCGGCACCGGGGTCGAGGCGGACGAGGACCGTTCGGCCGGCCTCCGCGGCGCGACCTTCGAGCCACCACACCGCGTCGTGCTCGAGCCACGGCGCGGACAGGCGAACGCCGGCCTCCGCCACCATCTCGGCGGAGATCGGAGAGGCCCACGTTCCGTAGGCGGAAACGGTTTTCTGACTCGCCTGGGGGTCCAACGGCGGCGGCTATGGTACTGCGCCATGCAGCCGAGCAGAGAGCAGGCGTGGGAGACGCTCACGGAGTACACGAAGAGCGACGCGCTTCTGCGCCACGCGCTCGCGGTCGAGGCCTCCGTCGGGTTCTACGCCCGGCTCTACGGCGAGGACGAGGAGCTCTGGCGGGCGACCGCGCTCCTCCACGACTTCGACTACGAGATCCACCCCACTCTGGACCAGCATCCGCAGGACGGCGCGCCGATCCTCCGTGACCTGGGCTACCCGGAGGAGCTGGTCGAGTCCGTCCTCTCACACGCCGAGCACCTCGAGCTGCCGCGGGACACGCAGTTGAAGAAGGTGCTGTTCGCCTGCGACGAGCTCTCCGGTTTCGTGCACGCATGTGGGCTCGTGCGGCCCACGGGGCTCGACGGGCTCGAGCCGAAGTCCGTCAAGAAGAAGCTGAAGCAGCCGTCCTTCGCGGCCGGCGTTCACCGCGACGAGGTGTACGCGGGCGCGGACCTCCTCGGCCTCTCACTCGACGAGCACATCGCGAACGTCGTGGCGGCGATGCTGCCGATTGCGGCCGAGCTCGGGCTGCGAACGGCTTCAGACGCCGCTCAGGCGTAGCGCTCGAGGAACGCGAGGACGCGCCTCCAGGCGTCCTCGGAGTCGGCGGCGAACTCCTCGTACTTGCGATCGAAGAAGCTGTGCGGCGCGCCGTCGTAGACGACGACCTCGTGCTCGACCCCTGCCTCGGTGAGCGCCTCGTCGAACGCGTTCGAGTCCTCGACCGGGATGCCCGGATCGTCTCCGCCCTGCAGGGCGAGGATCGGAGCGGTCATCTCGCCTGCGCGCTGGATCGGTCCCGGTGAGCCGTCGTTTCCGAGTCCCGGCCGTCCGTAGAAGCCGATCGCGCCCGCGAGCCCGTGGCCGCTCGCGGCGGCGAACCAGGAGTTGCGCCCGCCCCAGCAGAAGCCGACGGTGAACACGGTCTCGACGCCGTCCTCCCGAAGACGCGCGACGCACGCCGCCAGGTCCGCCTGTACCTGCGCGGGCGTCGTCTGCTGCACGTGCGGCATGTACTCGAAGTCGTCCCCGCGCTTCTCCACCCCGGCCGTGCGCCCGAAGTAGTCGAACGCGAGCGCCGTGTACCCGCGCTCGGCGAACCGCAGCGCGAGCTCCTCGTAGAAGCGATAGAGGCCTCGGACGTCCGGGAGGATCACCACGCCGACCGAGCCCGGCTCCTCGGGCGTTGCGAGGAACGCGGCGAAGTTGTTGCCGTCGGCCGCTTCCAGAACGAGATCGTCGTGCGAAACCGCTGCGCCGGAGATCGGAGGGATGGGCGGCGCGGAGTCGAGGTCGAAGCACATGACTCGAGACTAGATGGCTGCGAGCAACCGGTCGAGGTCGTCTTCGCTCGTCCACCAGCCGACGGACGCACGGAGGAGCCCGCGGCCTGGAAGATCACGGACGATGACGCCGGCCGCGGCGAGACGGGTGACGAGGTTCGCCGACTCGTCGGCGGAGACTCGCCAGGAGACCAGCGTTGCCCGCTCCTCCGGCACGACGACCTCGCAGCCCGCCTCTGCGAGAGCCGCCCGGAAGCGCTCCGCCGTGGCGTGTGCCCGCTCGTACCCCCACTCCGGGATCGACGAAAGCGCCGCGCGCAGACCGGCCACGGCGCCCCTGGGCGTCACGTTGGGATCGAAGCGCGCCGCGCCGTCCTTGGCCTGGAAGGAGCCGTCGGGCTCGTAGCCCTGTTGCGCGAGATAGCTCGGCCGAGCGACACGAAGCGCGTCCGGGTCGGCGACCACGAGTGCTCCGGTGCCCTCCGGACCGCAGAGCCACTTCTGCCCCGACACGGTGAAGTAGTCGAGGCCGGTCGCGTCGACGTCGAGCACGCCGACCGACTGAGCTCCGTCGACGAGGATGGGGAGGCCTATCTCCGTGCGCAGCTCGTGCACGGGCACGACCGCACCCGTCGTCCACAGCACGTGCGACACGGCAAGGAGACGGGTGCGCGGCGTTACCGCGGCCGCGATCCGCTCGGCATCCGGCTCGACGACCACGATCCTGGCCCCGGACATGTGCAGCGGTCCGATGAGCCCGAAGTGCTCGTCCGTCGTCGTGATCACCTCGTCGTCCGGGCGGAGGCCGAGGCCGGCGAGCACGATGTTGCAGCCGTCGGTCGTCGACGCCGTCAGCGCGACGGTGTCGAGCGCTACGCCGACGAGTGCGGCAAGCTCGGCGCGAAGCGCCTCCCGCTCCTCGAGCAGCCGTGTGAACTGGGCGAGCGACCCGCGACCTTCACGGAGCCCGTCCTCCTCGGCCGCGTGCATCGCCTCGATCGTTCCTCGCGCGAGCGGGCCGACGCTTCCCGCCTGGAGGTAGGCGTAGCGCTCGAGGACAGGGAACTGGGTGCGCGCATCCTCGAAGGTCACGCGCGGGATTCTGCCGACGCGCGTCTAACGTTCGCCGGCATGCGTGTCGTCATCGCCGACCCGCCCGCTTACACACCGCCGTACGACCGCTCGCTCGCCGCCGCGCTCGCGCGCGCCGGCGCCGACGTCGAGCTCGTCACGTCCCACTTCCGCTTCGGCGCGGTTGCAGCTCCGCTCCGCTACGAAGCCAAGGAGTGGTTCTACCCACTCTCGTCGCGGATGGGCGGAAATCGGTCGCGGCTCGCCGTGAAGGCGCTCGAGCATCCTCTCGGGATGGCGCGCTTCGCGTTCACGAAGCCCGACGTCATTCACATGCAGTGGCTCGGAGCCCCCGAGGTGGACCGCTGGCTGTTCCGCCCCAGGAGCCCGGCTGTGCTCACGGCGCACGACATCATCCCGCGCCGGACGCTCCCCAAGACGGCAGTGTGGCGCGCGCTGTTCGACCGGTTCGAGCGCCTTGTGGTCCACTCCGAGCGCGGGCACGCGCAGCTCGTCGACTTCGGGCTCGCCGCGGAGAAGGTCAAGGTCATCGGCCATCCCGTCTTCCGCTCCGAGGTCGACCGTCGAGACGACGGTCGGACGGCGCTCTGTCTCGGTCTGATCCGTCCCTACAAGGGGACGGAGGACGCGGTGGAGGCGGTGCTCGGCGCCGACGAAGCCCGCCTGCTCGTCGTCGGCGACCCGCGCGTGCCGCTCGACGGCCTGCAGCGCACCGCCGGCGACCGGGCGGAGTGGCGGCTCGGGTACCTCCCGGAGTCGGAGCTCAGGCGCGCGCTGTCCGAGGCGACAGTCGCGCTCTTCCCGTACCGCGCCGAGATCGACGTCTCCGGTGCCCTGCTCCAGGCTCTCGGGGCCGGAGTTCCCGCAATCGTCTACGACATCGGCGGCCTCGGCGAGATCGTCGGACGGTTCGGAGCGGGTGCCGTGGTGCCACCCGGAGACACCGCCGCCATGTCCGCTGCGCTCGCGCGCCTCATCGGCGACGACGGGGCGCTAGCAACGGCTCGTGCAGGCGCTGAGCGCGCGCGAGACGAGCTGACCTGGGAGGCGTCGGCATCCGCCCACCTCGACCTCTACCGCGAGATCGCGTGATCCTGCGCCGGAACCGATTCGGCGACGTCGTCGACCGGCAGCTCGATCTCTTCGAGTCCGAGACCGAGCTCGTTGCGGAGGCCATCGAGGCCGACGCGGCCTGGTCGCGTGCGGACGCAGACGCCTCCGAGGAGCTGTACGGCGACTACCAGCTCGTCGTCGACGCCATCGGGGAGCAGCTCCACGACCTTCGGGAGGCGTACGCGGCAGCGCTCGAGGACGAGACGGCGGACGAATACCGAAGCGTGTTCGACAAGACCGCCCGCAAACGCTTCGGCCGGCTCGCCGCCTTCCTGGAGGATCAGGACTAGATGGCGCTGATCGAGGACTACGCGCTCATCGGCGATCTCCAGACGGCGGCGCTCGTCAGCCGCAACGGCGCGGTCGATTGGCTGTGTCTCCCACGTTTCGACTCGGGCGCGTTGTTCGCCGCCCTGCTCGGGAGCCCGGAGAACGGGCAGTGGACGATGCGGCCGGCCGGCGACTTCCGGTCCGTGGCGCGGCGGTATCGAGGTGACACGCTCGTCCTCGAGACCGAGCTCGAGAACGCCCAGGGAGCCGTTCGCCTGGTCGACTTCATGCCTCCCCGCGCGACCGAGCCAGACGTCGTCCGCATCGTCGAGGGGGTGCGCGGACGCGTCGAGATGGAGATGGAGCTCGTGATCCGCTTCGACTACGGCGACATCGTGCCGTGGGTTCGGAACGTCGAGGGCACGCTCGTCGCGATCGCAGGCCCGGACGCAGTCGCACTTCGGACGCCCGTCCACCTCGAGGGCCGTGACCTTCGCACGCACGGATCCTTCACCGTCGCCGAAGGCGACCGAGTCTCCTTCGTCCTCACCTGGTTCCCGTCGAACGAGCCCGTGCCGACGCCCGTCAAGCCCGACGTCGCGCTCGACGACACCGAGGCGTACTGGCAGGAATGGGCCGATCGCTGCACGTACTACGGCCGCTGGCACGACGCCGTCCACCGCTCGCTCCTCACCCTCAAGGCGCTCACCTACGCCCCGACGGGCGGCATCGTCGCGGCGCCGACCACGTCCCTGCCCGAGGCGCTCGGCGGCGTCCGCAACTGGGACTACCGCTACTGCTGGCTGCGCGACGCGACCCTCACGCTGCTCGCGCTGCTCCGTGCCGGCTACATCGAGGAGGCCCGCTCCTGGCGAGACTGGCTCCTGCGCGCGATCGCCGGATCCCCGGAGGACATCCAGATCATGTACGGCGTCGCCGGCGAGCGCCGGCTCACCGAGCTGGAGCTCCCCTGGCTGTCGGGCTACGAGGGATCGCAGCCCGTACGGATCGGGAACCACGCCTCGAACCAGCTCCAGCTCGACGTCTACGGCGAGGTCGTCGAGACGCTCTATCGAGCCCGGGCGAGAGGCCTCGAGCCGTCGGACGACTCCTGGCGGTTGACCGCCAAGATCGTCGACTGGCTGGAGTCGGGATGGCGACACGAAGACCAGGGCATCTGGGAGGTTCGCGGCCCCAGCCGGCACTTCACGCACTCGAAGGTCATGGCCTGGGTGGCGTTCGACCGGGCGGTGAAGATGGTCGAGCAGATCGGCCGTGAGGGGAACGCAGATCGCTGGCGGTCCTGCCGCGAGGAGGTGCGGCGCGACGTGCTGCAGTCCGGGTTCAACCCGGACCGCGGAACGTTCGTGCAGTACTACGGCTCGGACCGCCTCGACGCGAGCCTGCTGCTCATGCCGCTCGTCGGCTTTCTTCCCGCGACCGACGAGCGCGTCGTCGCGACGGTCGAGGCGATCCGGCGCGAGCTGATGCGCGACGGGTTCGTCCAGCGGTACCGCGCTGACGCGGAGAACGTCGACGTCGACGGGCTGCCGCCAGGCGAAGGCGTCTTCCTCCCCTGCTCGTTCTGGCTCGTCGCCGTGCTCGCGCAGCAGGGGAAGCACGACGAGGCGATCGAGCTCTACGAGCGCCTCCTGTCCTTGCGCAACGACGTCGGTCTCATCTCCGAGGAGTACGACCCGGAGAGCAAGCGGCTCGTGGGGAACTTCCCGCAGGCGTTCACCCACCTTGCGCTCGTCGAGACGGCCTTCAGCCTCGAGAAGGCCACGCGCCACGCGGCACCGTCCTAGCGGCGTCCGAACGAGTGCGGTCGCGGGAGCGACTCCCAGACGGTGTCGTCCTTCGCGACCCGGCGTGCGAGCGGACCAAGCGACTCGAGGCTCGAGACGAGATCGTTGCGGTTCTCGCCGACCCGCTCGTAGCGCCCTCGCACAAGGACGAGCGGCTCGGCGCGCACCGTCGCACGATGTCGCTCGTAGATCTCCGAGGGCACGATCAGGTTGACCTGGCCGAGCTCGTCCTCGAGGAGCATGAACACGATGCCGTTCGCGGTCGAAGGGCGCTGTCGCGCGACGGTCATCCCCGCGAACGCGACCTGTCTGCCGTGTCGCGCCTCGTGGAGCTCCTCACTCGAGAGCGTGCCTTCGGGAAGGTGCGGGCGTAGCAGCGCAAGCGGATGCGTCTCGATCGACATGCTCGTGTGGCGGTAGTCCGCGAGCATGCGCTCCCAGCGCGTGAGATCACGGAGGGGAGGCGTCTCGGCCGTCGGCTCGAGCTCGAGCGGGAGCTGCTTCAGCTCGCCGTCCGACCCCGGCACGGACTGCCCGCGAAAGACGAGACCGAGCTCCCAGAGGAGGTCGCGGCGCGGCTTCCAGAACCCGTCGCAGGCGCCACCCTTCACGAGTGCCTCGAGACCGTCGTACGAGAGCCGTGACCTCCGTGCGAGGTCTGCGATGTCGCGGAACGGCCCGTTCCGGGTGCGCTCGGCGACGAGCGTCTCGGCGTCGTCCTTCCCGATCGACGAGATGTAGTTGAGCCCGATCCGTACGGCCTCCCATTCGACGACGCAGCGCGTCCCGCTCAGGTTGACGTCCACCGGGAGCACCTCGACGCCGTGGCGCTGCGCGTCACGGACGAGCGTCGCGGGCGGGTAGAAGCCCATCGGCTGCTCGTTCAGGAGCGCGCACAGGAACTCGGCCGGGTAGTAGTGACGCAGCCACGTCGACTGGTACGCGAGGAGCCCGAACGCGGCCGCATGCGCCTTCGGGAAGCCGAACCCCGAGAAGCCCACGAGCTTGTCGAAGACGCCGTCCGCGATCTCGGCTGCGACCCCCTTCTCCCCGGCGCCCGCGATGAAGCGCTCGCGGAACGCCTCGAGCGCGTCGTGGCTCCGCTTGCGGCTCATCGCGCGGCGCAACCCCTCGGCCTCTCCCACCGTGAAGCCGGCGAGCGCGATCGCGACCTCGAGCACCTGATCCTGGAAGACGACGACGCCGAAGGTCGAGCGGAGCGGCTCGCGCAGGAGCTCGTGGTCGACCGGCCACTCGTAGCTCGGGTCCTCGCGCAGCTTCTGCCGCGCGTCGATGTACGGATGCACCGCCTTCCCCTGGATCGGGCCGGGGCGCACGAGCGCGACCTGGACGGTGATGTCGTCGAGGTTCTCGGGCTTCGTGCGCAGGAGGCTCTGCATCTGCGCGCGGCTCTCGATCTGAAACGTGCCGATCGTGTCCGCACGCTTGATGTCGTCGTAGACCGCCTGGTCGTCGAACGGAATGCGCGAGAGGTCGATCACCTCGTCGTGCGTTCGCGCGATCTGCTCGACGCAGTCCTCGACCGCCGAGAGCATCCCGAGGCCGAGAAGGTCGATCTTCAGGAAACCGGCATCCGAGCACGAGTCCTTGTCCCACTGGCAGAGCTGGCGGCCGGCCATCGCGGCCGGCTGGACGGGGACGAGCTCGATCAGCGGCCGCGTCGAGACGATCATCCCTCCCGGGTGCTGCGAGACGTGCCGCGGGAGACCCGAGATCTCGCCGGTGAGCCAGGCGAACGCGCGCCAGCGCTTCGATTCGAGCTTCCGGTCGCCGTCGGGGAGGCGCGCGACCTCCTCCCCCACCCGCTTCGCGTTCCAGCCGTCCGAGGTTCGCGCGAGCCGCTCGAGCTCGGCGAACGGGAGGCCGAGGGCCTTGCCGACGTCCCGGATCGCGCCGCGTGAGCGATACGTCGCGAAGCTGGCGACGAGCGCGGCGTGCTCGCACCCGTAGCGCTCGGTGACGCGGACGATGAGCTTCTCGCGGATGTCGCGCGGAAAGTCGAGGTCGATGTCCGGCACCGACGCGAGCTCCCGGTTCAGGAAGCGCCCGAGCGAGAGGCCGTTCGAGACGGGGTCGACGTGCGAGAGACCGGTCAGGTAGCAGACGATGGAGCCGACCGAGCTCCCCCTCCCCCGCCCCGGCGGCAGGAAGCTCCGCGGCGAGTCCGAGCCTCGCACCTCGCGGGCACACTCGCGTGCGATCTCGAGCACCTCGTGGTGGAGGAGGAAGAAGCCGGCAAGCCCGAGCTCGTCGATGAGCGCGAGCTCGCTCTCGAGACGCGCGCGAGCAAGGCCCTGTAACTGAGCGTTGCAAGGGTCTCGGTAACGCTCGGTCAGAGCGGCAGTGCAGATCGCAGCGAGCTGCTTTATGGCCGGTTCGGCTTTGTCCGAGAAGTCCGGGTAGCGGTAGCCGAGCTCCTCGGTGAGGTCGAACTCGAGCCGCTCGGCGAGGACGGTGCTCCGCTCCGCAGCGGCGCGGTCGAGGGAGAAGCGCTCGAGCATCTCCTCCGGAGGACGCAGGTAGCTCTCACGGTTCCCGCGTCGCTCGGGCTCGCAGCCCTCGAGTGACGTGCGGCAGCGGATCGCGACGAGGACGTCCTGCAGGAGCGTACGCCGCGGATGGTGCGCGTGGACGTCGCCGGTCGCGACCGTCGCGACGTCGAGGTGCTCGGCGAGGTCGCGGAGGAGACCAAGGCGGCGCGCGTCTCCGCGCTCGTAGGGACGCTGGAGCTCGACGTAGAAGCGCTCGCGGCCGAACGCTCCGGCGAGGCGCGCTGCGGCGTTGGGATCGAGCAGCCCGAGCCCGCGGCGCGCGCAGCCCGACAGGCAGACGAGCCCCTCGTTCAGCTCGGCGACCGTCGCGAGCGGCACTGACGGCGGCATCGGCTCGCGGTCCTCACGCCCGGCTCGGCGCGTGCCGGCGTGCGCGGTCGTGAGCAGGCGGCAGAGGTTCGCGTATCCGCTCCGCGACTCCACGAGCAGCGTGACGTGCGCACCGCCATCGAGGGTGACCTCGGCGCCCGTGATCGGCCGGACGCCGAATGCCTTGGCCGCGTGCGCGAACTCGAGCGAGCCGTAGACGCCGTCGTGATCGGTGAGCGCGAGCGCCTCGTAGCCGAGCTCGGCGGCGCGCGCTGCGAGCTCCTCCGGCTGCGACGCCCCGTCCAGAAAGCTGTAGGCCGAATGGCAGTGCAGCTCGACGTAGCAGGTCATGACTAGGCTGCCTCGCGGTGGAGCCGATCCTCGTCGTCGACAAGCCGGAGCGGACGATTCACATCCGCGTCGCGAGCGAGCAGCTCGTCGTCACGGAGACACGCTACGCGGCGGGCGAGCGCGGGCCGGAGCTCCACGTCCACCACGAGCACGCGGACTGCTTCTACGTGCTCGGCGGAGAGATCACGCTCTCGCTCGAGGACGGCGAGCGGACGCTCGGTGCCGGGTCCTTCGTCCTCGTCCCGCCCGACGTCGTGCATACGTTCCGCAACGACGGTCCGGGCGATCTGCACTTCTTCAACCTTCACGCGCCCGGGGTGGGCTTCGACCGCTACCTCCAGGGGTTGTACGACGCGGAGCTCGCCGGGAAGCCGTTCGACCAGCATCCGGCGCCGGAGGAAGGCGGCCGCGATCCCGGCCTCGTGATCGCCGGCGCGGGTGAGCTGGTCACGCGACGCCCGGCGCTCGAGGTCGTCCTGCTCGGCGACGCCGAGGAGCTCGCCATCTCCTCCTCGCGCGGCGAGTCGCGCGGACCCGGCCCTCCCCCGCACTTCCATCCGCGGCACGCCGAGACGTTCCACGTGCTCGAGGGGGAGATGACGTTCACGGTCGACGGCGCCGAGGTGCACGCGTCCGCCGGAGCCTGGGTGCACGTGCCGCCCGGCACCGTGCACAGCTTCGCCTTCTCCGGCTCGCAGGACGTCCAGTTCCTCAGCGCGCACACGCCGAGCCTCGGCTGGGGCGCCTTCCTGCGTGCCCTCCACGAGGCGCGCGACGACGCTGAGCTCGCGGCGGCGCGCGAGGCGTTCGACCAAGTTGCGGCGACCTAGACTGCGGGAATGACCTGGGAGGAGCTCGTCGCGGACGTCACCGCGCGGTATCCGCTCCACGAGTCGAAGATGTTCGGAATGCCGTGCCTGAAGCGCGAGAACGGCAAGGTCGTCGCGGGACACTGGAAGGACGGCGGGCTCACGGTGAAGCTCACCGACACCGTCCAGCGCGAGGCCGCGCTCGCGGGAGGAGCCCAACCGTTCGATCCCGGGATGGGCCGCGTGATGAAGGAGTGGGTCCTCGTTCCCGCATCGCATTCCGGCGACTGGCTGCGACTCGTCGAGCAGGCGATCTGAGTGGACGAGCCGATCGCTCTCGGTCCCGGCGAAGGCCCCGTCAAGGCCGACCGGCCGGAGCTCGCGCTCCTCGAGGTCACGTTCGATCCCGGAAGCGGCGTCGACCCGCACTTCCACAAGAGACACTCGGACTCGTTCTTCGTCCTCGAGGGCGAGGTCGAGTTCCACGTGGGCGACGAGGTCGTCCACGGGACGCCCGGCACATATGTCCTCGCCCCGCCGAACGTGGTGCACTGGTTCCGAAACATGAGCGAGGAGCCCGTGCGGATGCTCAACCTGCACACGCCCGGGGGCTTCGTCCAGTACCGCCGCGAGCTTGCTGAGCTCAGAGCGCAGGGCATCGAGCCCGACCGCGCGTTCTTCGAGCGCCACGACGTCTTCGACGTCTAAGCGTTCTGTGTAAACCAGCAGGACGCCTCGGCGTCGCGGTAGACGCAGACGTTCCGGCCGCCCTCGAGGACGACCTCGAAGTAGTGCCGATCGACGGGCTCCTCCGTCCACCAGCGGTCGACCACGCGCCATTCCTCGCGCACGAGCGTCACCTGTTCGCGATTCACGACATGCGGCGTTCCCCCCGGGCCCGTCTCCACGAGCGCCGGTCGAGGCGCGTTCAGTCGTCCCGCGGCACGACCAGCGCTCGCGCTTCCGGAACCCGCGACCACGGCGCAACCTCCACCACTGCGCACACCGACCCCGTCCCCGTGCTCGCGCGCACCTGGCGCAGCCCTTCGCGCAGGCGCACGACCGCCTCCTCCCCTGCCGGCTCCACGAGTGCCAGCTGCTGGCCTGCGTGCTCCGCGAGCTCGACCGCCTCCACGCGCAGCTCGACGATCGGC